>JAPLVB010000022.1 GCA_026397335.1 Candidatus Aenigmatarchaeota archaeon | reverse complement strand
GGGCACAAAGTTCGCGCCCAAGGAGCTGAGAAGCGGTATAATCCCAGGGATACTTGAAGGCCTTATGGAAAAAAGACAGGTTGTTAGGAAGGCCATGAAATCTGTAAAGGACCATGACAAAAAACGCCTCCTCAATGCAGAGCAGTATGCTCTCAAGATAATGGCGAACGCGTTCTATGGGCATATGGGATATGCAAGGGCGAGGATATATGACCTAGACATAGCGAACACCATAACGTATACAGGACGGTTCACAATCCAGAAGACCAAAGATATAATAGAGAAGGAATTGGGGTATGTGGTTGTGTACGGAGACACTGATTCTGTTTTTGTCAAGGTGAATGAGGATGATATGGAGAAGATAAGGGCTATCGGGGATAAGATAGCCAAGCATGTTTCAGACCAGCTGCCCGGGCTGATGGAGCTCCAGTTCGAGAAGGTTTTCAAGCGCTTCCTCCCGCTTACCAAGAAAAGGTATATGGCGTGGAGCTTTGAGCCTACTGCAGAGGGATGGAGCGAGAAGATAGAGATGAAAGGCATAGAGACTGTTAGGAGGGACTGGTGCGGCCTGGTCTCGGAATCCACAAGGAATGTGATAGAGATTATTCTCAAGAAAGACGATCCCAAGGCTGCGCTCAAATACTTCAAATCCGTGATAGATAACCTGCTCAAGAAGAACATACCCTTGGAGAAGCTTGTCATAACAAAGAGCATGAGCAAGCCGCCGAAGAGTTATGTAGGCGTGCAGCCTCATATAGAACTTGTAAAGAAGATGCAGGCAAGGAATGGGGAGGCGCCTGGTGTGGGGGACAGGATAGGGTATGTGATTGTGAAGGGGACCGGGCTGCTTTCCAAGCGGGCTGAGGATCCCATTTACGTTATGGAGAAAGGGCTTGAGCTGGATTCGCAGTATTATATTGAGAACCAGCTGCTTCCGCCTCTGGAGAGGATTTTCGGGGTTTTGGGATTCTCAAAATCTGAGATTCTGGGAAATGGCAAGCAAATGTTCATTTTTGACGCCATCAAGAAACAATCCCTTCCTGAGCCTGCAAGAGAGATTCCCCTCTCAGACTCCACAGGATTCATCTGTAGGAAGTGTAGCAGATTCTATACAAGAATCCCTCTTATTGGCATGTGTGAATGCGGAGGAGAGCTTGCTTTCTCCTCCCCACAGGGCATAGCTGAAACTGTTGTTGTGGGCTGATTAGATTCTCTTGGCTCTGGTTTTCTCCAGATTCACCCGAACTGCTTGCACCTGACGTGAAGCTTGTGTGAATTTCCTTCGGAAGTTAAGGGGTATTTGCACAGGAAACGTGGGTGTTCACGTTACTTTAAACCTTGGTAATATCAATATCCAGGGACTGTGTTCCACCCCTTTGTTTCTTATGGAACTTCATGTTACTTAACAGAACGTTCACATGGCTAAATCCCCATGAAGTGTGAAACCCCGGCTGTGAGGCCTGAAAAGTAAAGTATCGTTGGTAATATAAGGAAACCCATCATGTGAGACCTTTTTACACCCAGTTTTATGGCAGCTATTCCGAGAAGCGTTCCTGCAAAGGAAATCAGGATTCCTATAAGACCCGTGAACAAAACAACAGCTGCTATAAGGAAGACTATGATGGAAAGGTTGATTTTCCTGTAGCTTACTGAATGCATGCGGGTTATAACAAGGCCTGCTATTTTCAGGGTTAGAATGACTGATATCAGAGTTGTTAGCATTGCCACTACCATCAGGAGCATTAGTTCGTTTACAGAGATGGATGGTGTGAGCTGTGCCATTGCGGAGACAGCGCCTGAGCGGGTTTTGCCAAGTGTGTAAAAAGCCACAAGCGTGAAGATTATGTTTGCCGCATTTATCCCTCCTAGCGCTGTCAGGAAATCCTTTGTTTTCGCGCGAAAGGCCTGGCCTGCAACTATGCCTGCCTGGGATGAGCCTATTCCTGGGAGCAGGCCTGCAATCATCCCGGCAAACCATCCCAGAACAGTTCCTTTTGCTAGCCTGCTTTCTATCCGTACTGCTTTCTTCTGCTCAGGAAGTTTGGACTTGCCATAAAAGCTCACTATGAGCCCGCTTAAGCCAAAAAGTCCTGTCAATGCCGGGAACATGGAGAGGTTGGAGGGAAGGGTGTTAAGGGTTATCATGCCAAAAATCCCGGCCAGCGCGAAAACAAGAAGCGCCCAGATTTTCTTGGAGCCCTGCTCTGTCCACACCATCCAGCCCACCACAGCTATCAGGAGTATGTGAATGAACGGATGAATTTGTGAATATATGCCAGGGATTGCGAACAGGAGGAGTGGAAGAGTTAGTATGGTCAGCATTATCGCGCCAAGGCCGCCTACGGTCGAGAGAAAGACTGCCTCATAACCTCTCCCTTCCATGAGCATCTGGTGGCCAGGAAGGACTGAAAGGCAGCTGTCTGGGTCGGGTGCGCCAAAGAGTATGGAGGGAATGAAGTCCAGAAAAACGTTCGAGACAGAGAGGGAGATTATGAATACCAATGTATAAATCACAGGAAATCCTGCAAAAAACACAGCCAGCGAGAGGACCAGAACGAAGACTGTATTTGGATGAAGACCTGGAAGCAGGCCGGTCAGGATCCCAAGAGCTATCCCGCCAGCCATAAAAAGCAGGATTTCAAGGAACATGGTTGGAATTTTATTTTTTGGAAAGAAAAGCGATGTTTAAACATAACGGCGTTATATAAATTTACAGGTGTTGGCTGAAATAATATACGTCGCTTATTTAGAAAAAGTGAAATATTGTATAGGAACCATTTGCTCTCCTTCCTTTGTGTATATCTGATCATCGCTCCAGCCTATACAGTATGCCTTAGCGTGTTTTGGAGCTTTGTTACCAATATCTTCTGCCATTCCGCTAAGAGAACGCCTGATTGTTGTAGGCCCACCTATTGGAATGAGATTGCCTTGTGGTTCTCCACTATGATCGTTATAAAATCTTCTGTCCTTTTGTATCCAACATAATCCGATTAGTTCCTTTATTGTTTTTGTCATGTGTTTTGAAGTGACTTTTACTTTTATAAAGCTTCTCTAACATTCCCTGTCGCCAGGTTCACCTCAGCCGGGGCCTTGCCGTCAGAGGAGACTATTATGACTGTCTTGTAGATGTCGCTCCACCTGTCGTCAGATACTATCCAT
>JAPLVB010000054.1 GCA_026397335.1 Candidatus Aenigmatarchaeota archaeon | reverse complement strand
TGGCACCATTCGCACAACTTGGATTTTTTCGGGGGGAAATCATGATTCTCTTTCCGCGATTCTATTTCATCTATGAGCTCCATTATATTCTTCCTGAGGGAATCCAGCTGCTCATCCGTCTTTGTCATAACTATCTCCTTGTCAGCGGAAAGGAAGTGCCAGATCAGGTGGACGCGCTTCGCGTCATGGTAGTGGTGCTTAACTGCAATCGCGTAAAGCGGGAGCTGGCGGTCGGACGCGAGATAGCTGTGGGGGGTCATTGAGAAGCTTGTCTTGTAATCATGTATCTCATAGGTCCCGTCCTCCGTGCATGAGAGGCGGTCTATCTTCCCCGTTATCCTGTATTTGCCTTCTGGATCCAGGTTAAGAGAGAGCTTGTGCTCAAGGGCTATGGTCGTGCACTGGCTGAAGGGATGGTAGCGCCTGTAATAGCTTGCTAAATACTCTTTTCCCATCTTCCTGTAGTTTGCTTCCGAGTAATCTTTCCGCACGAGGATTATGTTCGGGTTCCAGTTCTTCTTCCATTCAGAGTTGTAGAATTCGAGCAGTTCTTCAAGCGAATCGGGCTTCTGGAACTTGAGGTCCTTGTAAAGCTTCTCAAGCGCCTCGTGCACCCTTGTGCCCAGGAACTGCTCAACAGTCTCTTCGCGCTTCTCTACCTTGTCTAGGTACTCGTACTTGTATCTCAGTCTGCATGTCTCGAAGCATGAGAGCTTCGAATTAGAATAGACGGACATAGTTCACTCCTGATTCATGGAAAGAAGCTGGATTTGAGTTGGAAGGCGTCTCTGAGTTAGAAGGCGACTCTTGTCGCCTTCATTCTTTACGACGCCTTCTGTCTAACGTTCCAACTTCCCTCTTCCTGTTCTATTTGGAGCTTTTTCCCTGCTTTGCCTTGCCGCCATTCGGGAGCTTCTTAAGCAGGTCAGGGTTCCATATTATGTGCTCCACGTCCTGCAGTATAATCCTGTCATTCTCTCCAATTTCTTTCTTTTCGGGTCTCAGCTGGGCTGTTTTTATCTCTTCCTTCATGGGAACTTTCTTGCGCTTTTTATCCATGGGAAAACCTCCGGATTCATTGAATGAAGGTGTTTCCGAAATCAATATGAAGAAACACCTTCTGTCTACCTGTTCGATTGAAGGCGTCATCACTTCATTAGCTGTATACTCTGCTAATGATGTGAAGCCTTCTCTCTAACAACATAATTCGCTTAGGAAGGATTTAAATGGGGTATCAGTTCGAAAGCGGCAAAGCCGCTTTCATTCGAGAATCAAAACATCTCTATCCTGTCAGGCTCCTCTTCAAGCCCCACTCCGGGCTTGTGGAAGCCCTCGAAAATGTCCTCCATCTTCTTTGCCGCTGGCTTTTCCTTCTTCTTGGAATCAAGGTTCTCGAAAACTATGCGCGAGAACTTCTCCCCGCAGGCCTTGCACTTGAACACCTGCTTTATCGCGACCTTTGGAGGGTCCGCGTTCTCCACGTTCCCCCCGAACTCTTCTTCAGAGAGGTATGCTTCTCCCCCGCATTTCGGGCATCTCTCAATCATACAAGAATATTGTGGGCAGAGGTTTAAATGGAGTGCTGTTTTGCCAGATGGTTTAGATTAGAACAACCGTAAAGAACAGGAACAGGATCCAGAACAGAATCGAGAGGAGCATGCTTAGCTTCAGGATTGCCGGGGCTTTGTCCTCTATTTTCCTGACCCTGCTGTTAGCGTGCAGGAAAAGCAGGATAAGAATGGCAAATATGCCCAGCCTGAGCATCCCGAGAAGGTTAAAGGGGTTCTGAATGGACAAGAAAAATGTTGTGGCTGCAGCAAGCAGAATCCCGAACCATACAAGGTATCTGAGTTTCCCGTAGAAATTCACTGCTGATTTTATCCTCTGCCTGCTGGAAGTGAAGATTATCACGGAAGCAGCAAAAAACGGGCCCATGGCCAGGACAATCCCCAAGAAGTGGAAGAGTGAGAATCCTATAGGCTTCCCGAAGAACTGCTGCTTTATCACGGGCAGGACAAGATATGTATTCACTATCTCATCCGGAGGGAAGGCCTCTTCCTCTCCTATAGCAAGGGAATATTTCCCCCGGTTGGAAGGGCTGGAAACCTTTATGAAATATGTGCCTGCTGACAGGTTCTCCCTTGTTTCAGGCCCCTGTAGATACCAGTCTCCGCCAAACTCCTCATAAAAGGGCTTCCACTCGCTTTTTGAGCCGTCAAGCAAAATAACCTGGGTTCTTGCAGTGTCCTGGTAAGTGTAAAGCTCTGCCGAGAGGTCGGTTCTCCTTTCCGGTATGTCAGGAACCGTTATGCCAACATAAATCTGTGTTGTGTTTTCCAGAACTATCTTGTAGTAGTCAGGCTTTCCTGCCAGCTCTCCATAATAGGCTTTTGAGACTTCCGGCTCTGGCACCAGCAGTGAGCTGTTCTCATCGTGTATGTTCAGGTCCATAACCAAGCGGGGCTGGTGGGCGCTCACAAGCGGGAGCATTAACAGGAAAACTAGTGGAATAAAAAGAATCATGCCTGAGGAAAATCTGTCCATACAGAACAAATGGAGGTAAATTTT
>JAPLVB010000025.1 GCA_026397335.1 Candidatus Aenigmatarchaeota archaeon | reverse complement strand
TTCAAGGGTAAGAGGCTGCGGTATACATGATGAATTGCACAGCATATGTGATGACAGAATAGAGCTGACGCCGGAAATCCTGAGGCAGCTGGTTAAAAAGCAAGTTAAAGAGGGGATTTGATTGGAAGACGCTCACCCCGAAGAACCTGGAAGCCGTGAGGCTGCGCTGACTTGTTATAGTATAAGAATTAAGATTATTCGCCAATTCCTTAGGTATGATAAAGATTGATAAATCATATCTGCAGCGAAATGAAATAGTGTCTGGTACGCCTATTGAAATTCATTATCAGAATGGAGCTAAAGAATTGGGATATTATAAAAATTTTGTTCAAACAGGCTGCAAAGAAGAAATAATTTTTGAAAATTCAATGGGGCTTAATTGCAGATTCGCGGATAGCATAGAAATGATATTCAAACTGGAGAGAATTCGTAATTCCCCTGCTTCTAGTCTTTAGAGAATAAAAGAAAAAGTTAGATTGAAGGCGGCCGTGCCGCCTTCTCTCCGGAATCAAGCCCTCTCCACGGCTGCGTACTCCGGCGTGAGAATCAGCCAGTCCGACTCGACGCCGGCAATGTCGCCGTTGTTCGCGATTACGGTTTTCTTCAGCTTGTCTACCGCGCGCTTAAGCTCTCCCATGTCCTTCTCTCTCAAGTCCTTTATCTTCAGGAAGATGACAGAGCCCTTCCTTATGTGCTTCAGAATCCTGTCAGTGTCGCTGAATTCCGTGAGCTTCTCAATGCGAATGCCCATTGTTCCTGTCTTCCTCTCCTGGGAATCCATTAAGAATTACAAGCGCACTTCCGGGTATGCGCCCTCTCTGTGATTGAGCTCCTCCAGGATTGAGACCACGTTCCATATCCTTGTCCTTGTGTGGGCTGAGACGTTCGGGTCTGTTGAGGCGTCGTCAAGTATGGACGTGACGTGGGCGAGCTTCTCCTCTTCCGGTCCGCATCCTTTCAGAATGCATATGGACTCCTCAAGGGAGCCTTTTATGTTCCTCGGGACCCCCCTGTCATTCATTATCTCCTCGAGCAGCGTGATTATCTCCACCTTTTCCATAAAACCACCTGATTCCTGGAATTACGGCTTGCTTAAAACTGTTTATGCCGTCTGTCTATCCAAAAGTGACTCTTGTCACTTTCATTCTTTATTCAGCTTCTCCCTGAGCTCCTCTATCTTTTCCTTGACTTTTTTCTCGCTCCTCTCAAGGGTCTGAAGCCTCGTGCTTATGAACTCATTCTTCTCGGACAGCTCTTTTTTCACGTCCTCTTTCGGGGACTTTATGAGTATGGGTCCTGAGGCCTTGTAAACGTGCTCATCCTTGTTCTTATCAATCTCCTCAATCGCCTTCTTTATTTCCAGCTGCTGGATTTTCAGCGTCTCCTTCTGCGCAAGTATGCTCTGCATCTGCTGCTGGTAGACTTGGGCCTGCGCCAATATCTGCTGGGCCTGTTCCTGGGAAACCATAATGCAGCCTCACGATAAAAATCTTTTGAGCTCTTCCAGTTCGGATGGTTCAATTTTTATTTTTTCAACTTCTCCTGTTCTCATTATTTCTTCACGTTCTTTGGAAGTAAAATCATGCATTTTGCCTTGTCCAACAAGAACAGGGTATTTCCCTCCCATTCTCATGTCATCTACTATCTTATAGTTTTTACCAACCTTGCATATTTCCAAAAAGCTGCCGTGTTGCTTGTCATTTTTATATTCGTTTAATGTTTCCATTCACATCACCTAAACCGCCTTTATTTTTCTGACTACCTTTGGTCTTGCCTTGACGAGAATACGATACCCGCACTGCGGGCATATGACTTTCTTTGCTGTCTTGAGGATTACATCAACATTCTTACCGCAGTTTAAGCATTTGTACATAATACTACCCAACCCGATTAACGATTGAAGGTGGCTGCGCCACCTTCCGTCTAACTTTCGATTTATTTTAACAAGCAAAGCAAAAAACCAAAATATTATTTATTGGTCAATAGGGCTTATATGCTTTGCCAGCGAACTTTGCCCCGCATTTTTTGCAGACCCAGACTCCTGCTGCCACCCTTTTCAGTCCGGGTTTGCAGCAGTTCGGGCAGGGCTTTTTCTCTTTCTTGGCTTTCTCCACGTCAAGTATCCTCTGGCGTATGCGCCTTCCGTACCTGACTCCGAATCTTCCTGTTGAGCCGACTTTTTTTGTTTTTCCCATATCCTGCACCTAAATGTGCTTCTCCAGAAGCTTCCTTATTTCTGCGCCTTTTTTCAGTGAAAGCTCGAACGCCTTTTCTATCTCCTCCAAAGAAAGGCTTTGGGAGCCGCCTTTCTGGAGAGCCACTATGTTCCCGTCATCCTTTGTGGTCACTGTGAGAGAGACAGAAGTCACGTCCTCCTCCTCCAGGTTCGGGTCAAGGAAGAGTGAGTCTGACATCTTGAACACTGTTATTGGCACTGGCTTAAATTTCATGGGAAGCTTTTTATGCTTTTTTTCATAGCTGACTGTCCCTGCCTCCTCATCATATTCGGGCATTTTTGCCGTGAGGAGGGCTGCTATGGATGCCAGACCGGCCGCATCTATAAGGTTGCCAGCATGGTTAAGTATGTGTATGTCCACGAAGACCATCCAGGTCTTTTCCTTCTCCTTTATGCACAGCTTCTTCATATCAATCGCTCCTGACTCCCTTATGCCGCGGTCAACCACCCTTGCAAGCTCTATCGCGTCCTCGGCAGGCGGACCTTTCTCAAAGTCAGGGGAAGCTATTGGGGAGAATTCCGCCCCTATCATCAGGACCCCTTCATCAGGCCTGTCAGGGAAAGGAGTTCCCACACCCATCTTGACTCCTGCTATGACTTCTGTCTTCCCTATCTTCACACGGGCCGAGCCTTCTGCCTTTGCTATGACGCCTGTCTCTATGGTTATGTCCCTGAACTCATCCTGCCCTCTTTTATCAATCCTCATTTTCCTTGAGGCCAGGCCGCTTATGAACTGTTTCTGTATTATCATGCTTATCACCTTCCAACTTTAAACCTATCCGACAATTATGACGAAGGTGGATTCGAGTCTGAAGGTGTCTGCGGACACCTTCTTTATATTGTTCCACCTTCAATCTCACGTTCACCTTACCCATTTTTCCCTAAGGGCCTGCTTCTGCTTTTCGTAAAGAATCTCGCATCCCTTTATGGCGGTTTTTATCACTTCTTTGGTTTCTTCGGGTGACAGGTCACCGTCCATCTGGAGAAGCGTTATCTGCTTTTTCCTTGGCATGTATGCCACAGGTATGTCACATTTCGTGACCTCTTCTTCCTTGCCTCCGAGGTCCAGAACAAAATGCTCCTCTATCCTCCCTGCAGCCACTGCAGCCACAAGGTCCCTCATGGGAATTCCTGCATCAGCCAAAGCTACAGAAGCTGCATTTATGCCTGCTGTCCTTGTCCCTGCGTCTGCCTGGATTATGTCTATAAATACGTCTATCCCTGTTTTCGGGAACTCATCCAGGAAGACAGCCGGCTCCAGGGCCTCTCTTGTGACCTTGGATATCTCCTGACTTCTCCTGGACGGCCCCGGCCTCACCCTCTCATTTGTGGAGAAAGGTGCCATTAAGTAAAAGGTCTGCAGCACTGCCCGATCGGAAACCTGCTTGTGCTTGGGGTGCATGGACCTGGGACCGTACACAGCCGCTATTGCAGTTGTCTTTCCCATGCTGACAAGAGCTGAGCCGTCAGCCTGCTCTATCACCCCGACCTTTATCACAACAGGCCTCAGCTCATCCACCTTCCTCCCGTCTTCGCGCTTGAATTCTTTCATATCAATCTCTCCTTAATCATTAGATTTGCGATCGAAGTCACCTTCGCTCTCCGCTTCCTGTTCATCAAAAATCTCCTGCTCCTTTTCCGCCTGGATTTCCTCCTGGGTCTCTTTGTGAGTCTCAGGGGCATGGGGCTTATTGCTCCCTCCAAGAAGCAGGGATATCTTGTCCGTAAGGCCTTCGCTCTGGGACTCATGCTCTATAATCTCTATGGCCTTTATCACGAGGTCTTCCTTCTCGCCCTCTATGCAGATTATCCCGTTCTGCCCCACGTTTATCCTGCATCCTGTCAGGTCCTTTATCATCATTATCATGGAGCCCTGCCTCCCTATCAGCCTCGGGATTTTTGAGGGATTCATCTTCACTATCCTTCCTGACCTGAACTTCCTGCATCTCGGGTCCTGCATTGAAAGGTGGATTGAATTCCCGCTCACCACTGAGTTTATGTTCGCGTATATCACTTCCCCGACCCCGTAGACCCTGGAAAGGTCTGTCTTGGACGTGTCTATGAACTCCCTGACCCCGGAAAGCGGGAGATATGCGCTGTGTGCAGAGTTTATGTTCACCACCCAGCCGTTTGACTGCACATCCTCTACCTCCCCTATAACCATGTCCCCGACCCTCGGGAAATAAACGCCTGTAAGGGGTATCACGGATATCACCCTTCCGTCCACGTTCACTATTCCTAGCCTTTTTGCGTATATTGAATTCCCTTCCCTCAGGCAGTTCCTGCCCGGGAGATAGTCCATGGAACTTATTATCTCGTCTCCAGGGACTACGAAGTCACGTTCCTTCTTTATGAATTCTGCCATACAAATCACTCCTCTTTTGAATCAATCATAAAACGGCTGTCTTAAGCCAATTCCTTATCTTAAGGGTATTTCCCTTATAACCTTTGACTCGACTCTCCCGCCGGTCAGATCATTAAGTTTTTTGTATATCTCGGACTGCATCCCGGCAGGTATCTCCAGCACTGCAAAAAAATACTCCGCGCCCCATTCCTCCTTCTTCACAGTTGCTATATTCCTCATGACAGAGGCCAGCCTTCCCGCGTTCGCAACTGGGACCTTTATCGCGACCTCCATCCTCTCGAACGCTATCGGGATTATTGGCTGGATTTTCGAGAGAACCGCTTCAACCTGCTCATTCGCAGACTTTACCGTATCTATCGAGACACGCGCCTCATCCATTGCATTCAGGATTCTGGTTACGGGATGCGGCAGCTTTGTCTGGGGGTTTATGCCCTGCTTTGAGATTATCTCGGCAATCTGCCTTCTTTTCTCTTCAATCAGCTTTCTCCTCTGCTCCGTGGTCAGCTGCACTTCCCCGTGCCTGATTATCTCTTCCGCCACCCTGAAGATATCGCTTGTTTTGAAATACCTTTCAAGCTCGTGAGCACCTGCCCTCTCTCCCTTGCTAGCATCCTTGAATATGTCCTGGACCGCAAGTATGCTGTCCATCCCTATATCCTTCCCTCTCTTGAACTCCATGGCTTTCTCTGGGTCAACCAGTATCTCAAAATGCATATGCTCCTTGGTAATCCTTGCAGTAACTGCTTTGTCAACAGAAACCATAGTCCCCTTCCTGTATGCGGCTGCTACTTCTCTCTTTCTATATCCTTTACAGAAACCCTTTCAGTCCCTTTCTTGGTAACTGCTATCATGTTCACTGTTTCCGCAGTCGCTTCCTTTTCACCTGCCTTCAGAGCCTTAAGAAGCAACTTCACGCCGCTTTTCAGGTCGAGGCCGTCCTTGTATTCCTTAGAAAGAATCGTTTTGGCCTTGTCCGCGCCCTTTCCTATCACCTGGGCCCTCCATTCTATCATGGTCCCGGAAGGCTCGGTCTCGAAAAGCCTTGCACCTGACTTGTCCACCCCGCCGACAAGAAGCCCTACACCATAAGGCCTAACTCCAGCGTACTGTGTGACCAGATGCTTCCTGTTGGATATGTACTTCGTAAGCGAGCTTACTGATATAGGCTCCCCGTATGTTATCTTGTTTATCTGCGCCCTGACCCTTGCCATTTCCACAAGGCTTCTTGCATCAGCAAGTGAGCCTGCGCTAACCACGCTTATGTGGTCATCTATGTCATATATCTTCTTGTATGATTCGGCCACGGCGAGAGGCATGTTGACCTTAACAGCTCCTAAAACAACTCCGTCCTTTATCTTCAGCCCTATAGCAGTGCTTCCGTTCTTCACCATCTGCCTGGCGTATTCAACCTGCAGTAGCCTCCCGTCCGGTGAAAAAACCACGATTGTCCTGTCGTAAGCCATATAATCTGGCGGTAGCGGTTGCGGCATAAAATCCTCCTGATTTTCGATAAATTGCCTTTTTTGGCTTTGTGTATGGTACTTTGTGTATGGTATATTGTATTTACTAAATTACTATAGAGTATGGAATCCTGTTATATAAATGTTTTCCCGGTTTTCCGGGAAAGAAAAAGAATTATTTTTTCCTGTAGGGTGCTGAGCAATCGCAATCTTTCGGGACCCAGAAAGAATCCCCGTTCTGAAGCTTCCCCCAGTTTATTCTCTTGTTTTTTGGATAATCTGCTATCTGGTTCCTCCAGTGTTCGCCGTTTGCGCCCATTTTTTTCACGCATCTCAATCCAACATTATACATGGTCCTGTCTTCTGCATGGAAACTGTAGGGCTCCCATTCACCCTTGTAATCATTGAACTTGGCATCGGCTGCAAAAATTGAATCAATATTAAATGATTCTATTTTCTTCTCAATCCTGTCATAATTCCCGATTCCGAACGCTGCAGTTCCCCCTAAAAGTGTTGCAACCAGCGCCCCTTTCCATCCTATTCCCTTAGATTTGTACATACAACCACCTCAATTGTAACTATTAGATAGTGACAACTTTGTATTTATAAAGCTTTCGGTCACTGTTGGAAAGAAGGTGTCTCTTGACACCTTCAAATGGAGGCTGTAAGCCCTTGTTTCAGGCCTTCTTTACCTTGAAATAACTGCTGTAAAATTCCCCTTCAGGGATTAAGGTTTTTATATGGGCGGGATTTATATATACCATGGCAAATCTCGTAATAGTCGATTTATTCTGGCAGAATTTCTCCATAATCAGGGCAGCGATAGCCATAATCCTCTCTTTTGTTATTGCAAAGACCGTAAATTTCATTCTCAAGAATTATGCCGTCAAGCTTACTGCCAAGACCAAGACCAACCTGGACGACATGCTTATAAAGTCCATGAGGAAGCCCCTACTCATAGGGTTCCTGCTTTACGGGTTATATTATGCAGTTACAACAACCGAATACCTGTTACCACATGCGGCCACTGTCAACGAGGCCTTCCTTTTCATAGAGGTTTTCTTTACAGCGTTCACAATAGCCAGGATAATAAACACCTTCCTTGAGTGGTATGCAAAGGGCATAGCCGTAAAGACGGAATCCAAGCTGGACGACCACTTCCTGTCCGCACTAAAGAAGGTCGCCTACCTGCTGGCCTTCATCCTGGGGATTCTCTTCTTCATGGACAAGATAGGTGTACAGGTAACCACACTCATAGCGGCCCTGGGCATAGGAGGCCTTGCCATCGCCCTCGCGCTTCAGGACACGCTCTCGAACTTCTTCGCAGGAGCATACACCACAGTAGACCAGCCGATACGCGTTAACGACTTTATAGAGCTTGAGACCGGGGAAAAGGGCTATGTGAAGGAGATAGGATGGAGGACCACCAAGATACTCAAGCTTGACAACAACATCGTGATAATACCCAACAACAAGATTGCCCAGAACAGGATAATAAACTATGACATGCCTGATTCTAGCATGGCTGTTGGTCTTGCATGCGGAGTCTCATATGATTCTGACCTTGAGAAGGTGGAGAAGATCTCAATAGATGTGGCGAAAAAAGTCATGAAGGAGCATGCGGGCATAACTGATTTCGAGAAGTACGCTCCCAGCGTCCGATTCAATGAGTTCGGGGACTCTAACATAAAGTTCAACATATGGTTCAACGTTCTGAAGGCTACTGACCAGTTCAGGGTCAAGCACGAGTTCATAAAGGAGCTGAAGAAGCGCTTTGACAAGGAAGGTATAGAGATTTCCTATCCCATAACCAAGGTGCGGATGGAGAAGAAGGCTAGAAAACGCAGGTAATCAATCCTACTCTATTCTAGCCATTATTTTTCCTTCTTTATCTAATTTCTTTATAAAATCACGGGGAAATTTGTTTGCATCAAGAGGAATCTCATATGACTTTCTGCACAATTCACAGCTAAGAATCCTTACATAACTACCGTCAGACTTTTTCAAATCCATTATTCTTTTTACATCCGGATAATAACAGCCGCATTCTGCAGGTATCTGAAATTTGGCATAAGGTCCTGGCATTTTTTGCACCTATAATAGAATTAGAGCAAAATCTTATAACTATTTGCTGTTCCTCGCCAGGAATTCCATCGGCCCGTTCCCCTCCAGCCTGAGCCTGAACTTCTTGCCCTTTGGCTCCTAATCTACCGGGATTCCCGGGATAATTTATATATACCGGGATTCCCGGTTATATTTATAAATAACCATTACCTAATTTAATACATGAAAATGCATCTATCTAACAGTGCGTTCCTGGGAAATATTGACCCGTTTTTGCGGGGATTGGACACGTCAGACCCTGCAAAGCTGGAAATAACCGCAAACAAGAAATGGATTTCAATACACCCTGTTGTCCTGTCAATGGCTGCTGCACTGGGCCTGAACCTGAGGCCTTCGGACATAAAATGCGAGAAACTGGAGGCAGTGTCCAGGCATTACCTCAAGAGGATGGGGCTGTTCAAACTGCTGGGCATAGAATCGGACATCCGGATAAGGGAGCATGAGCCTGCTGGCAGGTTCATTCCTTTAACCCAAATATACAATTCGGAAGAACTGACCAGATTCATTACGGAGATGATCCCCCTTCTTCATTTGGAGCCAAAGCAAGCCGAGCCTATCAAGTACGTGGTCAGCGAATTGGTAAGAAATGTCCTGGAACATGCCCAATCAAGCTGTGGCGCCATTGTGGCCGCGCAGTATTACAAGAAGAGTAATACAATAAGGATAGGGATTGTGGATACCGGAGTGGGCATCAAGAAGACAATAAACCAGTCCCATGACGCTCCGACTCATCTGGAAGCCATCAGGCTTGCCCTTATTCCAGGCATCACGGGAACAACCAAAAAGGAAGGAGGAACGGAAACAAATGCCGGCGCGGGCCTCTTTTTCATTAAATCCATAGCCCAAATCAACAGGGATTTCTTCATGATTTACAGCGGCAATGCCATGTTCAAGCTGCTGAAAAGCGCAGACGGAAGAAAACATGTCAGGCTGGAGGCAGACCCTTTCAAGAACAGGCATTCCAAAGGGGAAGATTACCCTTTCTGGAACGGAACTGTTGTAGGGATTGACATTTCTTTGAGCAAGACGAGCGAGTTCTCGGTCCTGCTGGATCTTATACGGGAGGTTTACATCAAGACTGTGCGTGAGCGGAAGAAGGAAGGCTACAGGAAGCCCAGATTCATATGATTAGAATAAAGCTGTTCCCTCTGGTAGGCAGTTTCGCCGAGAATAAGGATATTGCCAGGCAGGTAAGGATTGGGAGAATCATCCCTGCGCTTGAAGGCGGAAAGGATGTAACAATTGATTTTGAAAAGGTGGAAGCCGCAACCCAGTCCTTCATTCACGCGTTGATTAGCGATATTATAAGGAAATACGGCTCCGAGATTCTTGACAGGATTTATTTCAAGAACTGCAGCGAGACCGTAAAGAAGATGATAACAATAGTCGTTGATTACATGCAGGAAAGTGTATAATCCTTAGCCGGAATTCCTAACCAGAAACTCCATCAGCCCGTTCCCCTCAAGGCGCAGGCGCGACTTCTCGCATTCCTGTTCTGAGTAAGGCCTTCCCTCCGCCTTTATTTTCCCTCCTGAAGCGAAGAAAGGCACGGGGTCAGGGAGGTGCTCATAACCCTTGTAAGAAGGGGAGGACGCTGTCCTGTGATCACATGTGACAGCTATCATAATATCTTTTGGATTTGTGAAGCGTGAGAAAACCAGCTTGTCTATCTTTTCCAGGAGCTCCCTCTTGGAATCAGGCTTCTTGTCATGGGATAGTATGTCCGTGCCATTTATGTGCAGGAAGACGAAATCATATTTCTTGAGGGACTTCCCGGCCGCCTCGGCTTTTCCCTCCAGGTTCGTGTCTGGCATTCCAGTCGCGCCTTTCACCTCGATAACATCCATACCAAGGTAACGGGCCACCCCTTTTGCTATTGCTATCCCTGCTATGCAGCAGCCCTTCATCCCAAATCGCTTCTGGAAAAGGACTGTTTTCCCTGGCTTTCCAGTATTCCGGATTAAAACTGTATTTGCAGGTATCTTCCTTTCTTTATTTATTGGGTCTGAGGAGAGGAGCTTGTTCGCGCGGTAGAGGAATTTGTTCAGGACAGAAGCGGTACGTTTGGCGTCGGAGGATTTGGCTGCCACCTGGGGAACAGGCACCCCTGTCCTTTTAGGGTCATTCGGGATTATCTTCTCCGAGAGGCTTTCGCCTGCAAGCATTATAACAAGCCTGTGGCCGGAGGACTTTTTGACCAGAAATTTGACCCCATCTATTTCTGTGCCATCCAGCCTCTCTGCAAGTTCCTGGAGTCCTATCTCCTCCCTGCCTGCCCTCCTATCCGCTAGCATGCCTCTCTGGTCAAGAGTGGCGAAGTTTCCCCTTATGCAAACGTCCTTCGGGTCTGGATTGAGCCCTAGTCCGAGGGCTTCCAGATATCCTCTGCCAGGATACTCCTTTTTGGAATAACATCCCAGGATGTTGAGATAGCCCACATCAGAATCCACATCCTTCTGGTAGCCTATGTCCAGAAGCCCGAGCCTGCCCTGTTTGGCAAGAGAGTCCATATTCGGCTTCCTAGCGAGAGAAAGAGGGGTTTCCTTTCCTGTGTCCCCGGCGCCATCAAGCACAACAAGAAGAATCTTCATGAATAATAATGGGTTTGCTTACTTTAATTTCTCGAGCTTTTTCATCCCGTTCATGTAAGGCCTAAGGGCTTCCGGTATGAGAACTGTTCCGTCCCTCTGCTGGCACTGCTCAAGAATGGCCATCATTGTCCTGCTTGTGGCAAGAGCCGTGTTGTTAAGGGTATGGACAAAGCCTGCAGGCGGCCGGCCTTCGCTCTCCCTGTACTTTATGTTCAGCCTGCGCGCCTGGTAATCCGTGCAGTTCGAGTTCGAGCCGATTTCCCTGTATACCCCGTCAGCCATCCAAACTTCTGTGTCATATTTCTTTGCAGCGATTATTCCTATGTCTCCTGTGCACACATTCACCACCCTGTGCACAAGCCCCAGGGCTTTGTAAAGCGATTCCGAGTTTCTCTGCAGCTCCTCATGTAATTTCCAGGAATCTTCCGGGAGGCAGAATATGAACTGCTCCACCTTGTTGAACTGGTGC
>JAPLVB010000046.1 GCA_026397335.1 Candidatus Aenigmatarchaeota archaeon | reverse complement strand
GATAGAGAGACTCAGCAAGGCAGGAATAGACAAACCTGTCTGGAAGGCTGTTGCGAAGGGCTTGAACAGGTCAAGAAGGAAGAAATTCGAGGTCAATCTCTCAAGGCTTGAGCGTTTTGCGAACCAGAATGATACCATAATCGTGCCCGGTATTGTCCTGGGCGGGGGTGAGATTAAAAAGCATGTTACCGTGGCTGCTGCCAAGTTCACAGCAGAGGCAAAAAGGAAGATAGAAAAGGCTGGCGGGAAATGCCTGCCAATAGATGAGCTTTCAAAGAAAGAACCCTCAAAAATAAGGATAATGGGCTGAAGGCGAATGGTATGGAAAGGATTTTTATTGATGCGGAGAACCAGATTGCAGGAAGGCTTGCCTCAAAAGTGGCAAAGGAATCCCTCAAAGGCAGGTATGTGATTATAGTGAATGCAGAGAAGGCTGTGATAACAGGAAACCCCAAATTCGTGATAAAGAGGTATTTCGAGATGGTTAGCAGGGGGGACCCTTACCACGGGCCATTCTATCCAAAAGTTCCGGACCGTATGCTAAAGCGTATTATAAGGGGCATGCTGCCGCACAGGAAGCCGAACGGGAGAATGGCTTTCCGTCGCATAAGGGTTTATAATTCTGTTCCTGAAGAATTTTCCAAGGAGACATTCCAGAGGATGGAGTCCGGAAGCAGGCTCAGCTCAAAATTCATCACCCTCGGGAAGCTTTCCGAGAGGCTGGGGGCTAAGAAATTGACTGCTTAAGAAGGCCGTCTTTCGAGGTGTAACATGGTAGCGAAAAAAGAAACAGGGAAGGAGACGACATCAAAGGGAAGGAAAGAATCTCCCAGCCAAAAGCCGGCCAAGACACAGAAGGAGAGGATGAAGCAGCTGATAGAGGAAAAGATGGAGAAGATAAGGAGCCAGGAGCTCACGGGTGAGGCTGCTGAGAAGGCAAAGGAGAAGCAGCCCGCAAAGAAAGAGGATAAAGAGATGGAAAGTGGATTAAAGAAAGAAGGTGCCGAAGCACCTTCAGTCGCCCGTGCCACCTTCAAGCGAGAGAAGGCGAAGCCTCTTCCGAGTACAGTCTTTGTGACAGGAAAAAGGAAGAGGGCAATTGCAAGGGCGCTTTTCAGGCCAGGAAAGGGTATAATAAAAGTGAATTCAGTTCCCATAGAGCTTGTCATGCCTGACATGTTCAGGCTCAAGATGATGGAGCCGCTCATGCTTATTGGGGATGAATGGAGAAAATTCGACGGGAAAATAACCGTGAGGGGAGGAGGCCCTTCCGGCCAGGCGGACGCTGTCAGGCAGGTTATCGCAAGAGGCCTTTCAGAGCTCCTGGGACCTGAAGTCAGAAAAACATTTTTATCCTATGACAGGAATTTAATAGTGTACGATTCGAGAAGGACCGAGCCCCACAAGCCCCCTCACTCTTCATGGGGCCCACGACGTTATAAACAGAGAAGCAAGAGGTGAATATGGATTGACGACTTGATTCAATCGGTAAAGGTCGTCTTTCGAGGTGTTATATGGAATACGCGAGAATAAAACTGGCTGGAAGGAGCATAGAGGAGCTTGACCAGATTTGCAACGAGATAAAGGAGATAGCAAAGAAACACGGGGTCTCCCTGCGCGGACCGATTCCCCTTCCAACCAAGAAGCTGCGCGTTCAGACGCTGAAAACTCCATGCGGGGACGGGACAGGCCACGGCAACGCCACATGGGACAGATGGGAGATGAGAATCCACCGTCGCATCGTGGACATCGGCTCGAATGAGCGCGCCTTGAGGCAGGTCGTGCGAATACCGATTCCGGAGGGTGTCAAGATAGACATCGAGCTTAAAGAGAAGTACGAGCACCACTGAACGGGTTTTTCTGATTCTGAAATTCTGCTTATAAGATTTGCCGTCAAATATTCCTTATGAAGCGCATTGATATCAGCATACCGCCTTATTTAAGGGCTCTGGATTCAAGATGGATTGCTGTTTCTGAAATATATGAAAAAATGGATAAAATTGGCATACCGAGAAATTCCTTATATGGTGAAGGTGTTATATATGATTATTCGATTATAATTTTAGATTTTGAGAAGGCTGAAGAAATATTACATGAAATTGATAATATACGCGGCTTTTCAGCAAAGGAAGGGAATGACCTGTTGGATAAACCACTTGATATAACTTTATCTGCCCCATACCGACCGCATGGTGACGTTGGCTTTGATGATTCTGTTTTATTCAGAGAAGGACATGGTATGACAGCTTTCAAAAGTCTACAATGAAGCAGTTCTGTCCCTGAAAAACTCCCATTTAGTGAACCGTCAATCGCACGAGTCCCATAGCAAGTTTTATAAATATTGCAGAGAATATTTTATCATGAAAATAGCTGCTGGTCATAAATCTGCGAATTCTATGGCAGTCAGGACAGCAGTTACTGCACTCATTAACGGACTCTACCCAACATTCCCCATTAAGTGCGGACACGGATGCACATGGGAATAAGTTGGGATGATTCCGTTCTTGTTTTCGGCCGCTAAAAGCGGATGACCAACATGCTCGTCATGGCCTGAATTTCATTGGATGCTGCGAACGAAGGAGCAACAACAAAGGAAGGTGCTGAAGCACCTTCAATCGCTCCCGCCTCCTTCAAACGCAATTCTAACCAAGAGGTCCGGGTACGCAGGATCACAAGCTCATGGAGCGTAATCCACATTCGAGATTGAAGGTGGCTATGCCACCTTCTTTCCAAGTATCCGGCTTCGACTCTGGCCGGAAGGGCTAACTGGTATTCTGCTGCCCGGACCTTACCCAACCCAACGATTAGAAAGACAGCTTTGTTCAATTGGACTATGCCGTCAATCGAAAAGATAACTCACATTTTGTTTTCTGGGGTTTAAATATTTTCCTCATGGGATTGTTCGGAATTAAGGGGTGATAATATGAAAGAATTGACAGAAGTTGATTTGAGAAAAATAGAGGTAAAATTTGGAATTCCACTCTTTACTGATTGCTCAAAGTGTGGGAATTATGCTCTTTGCATGAAGGATAACTACATTAAATGTCCTTTGCTGAATCTGGAGAATGAGGGGGGTTACATATGTCAGGAATAAGGTTTTTGGGTAAGAGGATGGACATCACATGCACGCCTGAGGACTGCTATCTGTGCTCGCACCTTTCGCAGTGCAGGCTCGGCATCTCGGTTGCATGCAATGATTCATGTTTCATAAGGAGAATCTGAGGAGGAATTATGGAGTTAGTTATGCGTTAGATGAAGCTCTGATTCTTAGCTTGAATCGTGTTTGTGCTTTTTTTCCTTGTGCTCAGGTTCCTGGGACATACCTTCGATTTCCATTGCCAGGCTGTTAAGCCTTGAGTATACATCCATTATTTCATGCTGCATGTCTTCGGCAAGCTTCTCAAGCTCTTGTTTTCTCTCTTCCAGAAGTCTCTTTGACGAGTCGGTGTCCTTGTCCATGAAAACCCCTGCTCCTGCATCAACAAGCATTTTTTTGGAATCCACTATCTTCCCGTATGTGAAGAGGCCGCTTCCTAATGGAACAAGAATCTCGCTCTCTTTAGCCTTCTCTATATCCTCAACTGCTAGTCTTGTGGCCTCAATCTCCTCATACCTCCTTTCCAGCATGACTGCATTCTGGGTGAGGCTTTCAAGATGCTTCTGCAGAAGCTGGTAAAGTATAACTTTCTCCTGCATCTCTCTCGATTCCCGATTGGACGAGGCTGCTTCGCGATTGACAGCCGCTTCTCGTTTGACGTCCGATGTTCGTTGGAAGTTGGCTTTGCCAACTTCATTCTCAATTACTACGTCGTTCTCAATTCGCTGTCTTTCTTTCATTTCCCCTTCCTTAGAATGTTCTTTCCTGTCCATTCACATTCCCTTCTCTTATTGATTTATAAGATTTTCAGCCTGCCTGTGACCTTGTCTATCTCGCTTTCCAAAGCAGGCCCTATCCCCAGGGCAGTAATTGTTCCCGGTCTGAGCTGGGTCCTTCCGGCATCCCTTATCAGGGAGCAGTGTAGATTCAGAGAACGGGCTTTTTTCTGGAGATCTAGTATCTCCTTAAGTCCCTCTACCTTCACGACCACTTTTTTTGACCCTTCTTTCTCCCAGGCTTCCCTAGAATCCGGTTCTGCTTTCTTATATGAATCAAGGGATGCATGGGCAACTTGGACAGCAAGCTTCCCCTTGTCTAGCTTGAGGTCCTTTCTCACTGCAATGACCTGCTTGTACATATTTCGCCTTGTTACATTTTGGTTTCTGGCTTAAATATAGTATCCAAATGAGAGCTTGTCATCTGCAGAGCTAAAAATAAATAAAAGAATTGAGGGGGAAACCCCCATTCCAATTAACAAAATTATACAAAGGGCTTAACTCACTGTTCCTGTTATTCTTCCAGAGCTTGTGAAGTCAATTGCTGTGTTAAGGTTGGTGTATGATATCACTACATCCACGGAGTATGAGGAACCTGTTGCTGCTGTTGGCAGTCCTGTTACAATAATTGTGTATGGGCTGCCTGGTCCTATTGTGCCGCTGTAGGTGGTGTTGGGCTGCATGGAGCCCGCATATGTTGCCTGCACCTGCGTTATGTTTATGTTGGCTCCTGCCATGTTGTTAAGCTTGAGTGTTAGCTGGCCTGCTGCCGTTAACTGCCATCCGCCTGACGGTATCTGGAAACCCGTGAAGCCTGTTGCTGTGGACTGC
>JAPLVB010000018.1 GCA_026397335.1 Candidatus Aenigmatarchaeota archaeon | reverse complement strand
CAGGTTTGTCTATTCCTGCCTTGCTGAGTCTCTCTATCTCTTTCTTCAGTATCGGGTTTTTTTCCCGGATTTTCATGGTTATCCTCTTATATAATTAACTAAATTACCTTTACTTTTGGCAATCTTTATATTTAAAGTTTATAAGCAATGCGGAGGGCCGGATTCTCGTTGGAAGGTGTATTTGCGATAGAAGGCGAATGTTCGCTTGACAGCCTTCGGCTGTCGGTCTATTATTCACCTTCACTCTTCGTTTCACATTCAATCTCATTTCGAACCGACGAAGGCACTAAGCCACAGGATATCCAATCATCATGCCTTTTGGCACATCTTCACTCAAATTGGTGAACTTGAGTCCTGCGCGTTTGACCACTTCGCTACCTCCGCGGATTTGAAACCGAAGGCGCCTCTTGGCACCTTCAATCGCTTCAAGGAAAGAAGGCGGTCCTGCCACCTTCAATCTATTAAAGTATATTCAAAGGTATTATAAACATTTCCGATAAAAAGTGGCCCTAAGAAGAAATAGTCCTCAGCTCATCCCGGATTTTCGAGATCTGGTCATATACCCCTTTTATGTACTCATCCATGTGCTCAGGGGTCTCTCCCTCTATCTCGCCCTCTTCCCCGCCTGCCAGCCTTATGAGCTTTGCATCCATTACAGATATTATCGCATTGAAATCATCAAGGGCTTTCTGGGTCAGGTCTATGCCTGTCCTGAGCTCCTTCTCTATATCATTCAGCGCGTCAAGGGCGTCCCTCAGGCTTAGTGCATATGATTTCAGTCTCTGAAGGTTCTGGATAAGCTCCTTATACTTGTCAATCCTGATAAAAAGCGGCGGGTATTTCCCCTCACCTGAAGATTCTCCTGCGGAAGAAACAACAGCCCTTCTGGGAGGTGAAGGAGCAGACGGCAATGAAGGAAACATAGGCATTCCGCCCGGGGACTTTTTTTCTTCAGGCATAGAAATTCCGCGATTTTTGGAAGGAAGATGCAAAGCATCTTCAAACTCTTATGTCATAATATTGGTTTATGATTCTTATAAATAGTTCCTATGGGCGTGCCCATGCCCGATGTATGATTCCAAGAGAATGCGTAGGGCGGGGATCGAATTTGCGCCCCAAAAACCCTAGGGTTTAGGAAGTCCCGCATTGCCACCGTGGCAGGGCTCCGCACTACTTCGACTGAAGGTGTCCGATGACACCTTCCATCCAAGGTTTGACGTCCTACCATTAGACTACCCACGCATACGCATGCTCTATACAGAATATAAGCAACATGCTATTTATTCTTTCTCGGACTTGACCTTCTTCAGGTTCACTCCCCTGCAGTTAGGGCAGAGCCTTGTGGCAGGCTCCATGAATATGGGCTTTCCTACCCACCCGCACTTCTCGCACTTGTATTTGGCCATACTATCTTTATTCTCCATCTAGTTTTAAACCCATCTGCCTTACCATTCTAGCAAGTGGCCCTCTCTTTAGGCCCTTCCCGCCCTTTGCGATTTTCATGAACTTCTGGACCTGCTTGTAGTATTTGAGAATCTCCCTCACATACTGCTCCCTGGTTCCGGAGCCCCTGGCGATTCTGAGTATTCTGGAATGCTTTATTATCTCTGGGTCATCCTTCTCAGCAGGCGTCATGGAATTCATAATATGCTTCCACATCTTCATCTTCTCCTGCTGGACATCCAGCATATCCTTGGGGATTTTCATTCCCGAAACCCCGGGAATCATCTCAGCTATCTTGGTGAGAGGACCCATCTTCTGCATGGCAGAAATCTGCTCCATGAACTCATTAAGCGTGAACTTACCCTCCACAATCTTCTTTGCAGATTCCTCGCTTACCCCAACCTCTTTCGCTTTCTCCAGCAGGCCCTGCAGGTCCCCGTAGCCGATAAGCCTTGAAACAAACCTCTGCGGGTCATAAGCCTCTAGGTCTTCCGTTTTCTCCCCGACTCCTATGAACTTGACTTTTGAGCGGGAAGCAGAAGATGCGGCAAGCGCTCCTCCTCCCTTAGCAGTCCCGTCAAGCTTCGTGACTATGACTCCGGTTATCCCGACAAGCTTGTTGAATTCCTCTGTCTGCTTCCTTGCAGCCTGGCCTATATCTGCCGGAATCACGAGCAGGACTTCCTGCGGATTTATAACCTTGCCCATGTTCTCAAGCTCTTTTGCCAGCTCCTTGTCCAGTGCGTCTCGTCCGGCTGAGTCGAATATGAGAATGTCTTCCTTCGCGGTTTTGAGCGCGTTCTTCGCGATATACTCAGGATTCTTACCTTCATCATAAACAGGAATCTCAAGCTTGTGCCCAATCTGCCTCAGCTGCTCCTGTGCGGCCGGCCTGTGCGTGTCACAAGCCACAAGGCCCACGCTCATTCCGCGGACCTTGAACCACCTTCCGAGCTTGCCCGCTGTTGTGGTTTTTCCTGAGCCGAACAATCCCGCGAGAAGTACTTTCTGCGGCTTCAGGTGCATCTCCCCCTTTTCCTGCCCCAGAAAAACAACCATCTCCTCGTAAAGGGTCTTTATGAAATACTCCTTCAGGGTGAGGCCTGCAGGCGGCTTTGACTCAAGAATCTGCTTCTTGATTTTGCTGGAGAGCTCAGCTACCAAGCTCACATCCACGTCAGCCTGGAGAAGCGACCTCTGCAAATCCCGTACTATGACTTCCACTGCCTGCCTGTCCACAGTCCCTAAGCCTGCTATCTTCCTGAATGTCTGCTTGAGGGAGTCTCCCAGATTATCCAAAACCATAACTTTCGCCTCATGACAATTTGCTTTACGGTCTTTTAACCATTCAACTTGACGGAGAAGGTGGCGCAGCCACCTTCATTCAAGGTAATATAATCACTTAAAAAGAGGGCTATATAAATATAGATAGATGCTGCATGATAAAGGCCGTGCTTTTTGACGTGGACGGGGTCCTTCTGAACTCCTTTGAAGGGAATTTGAGATTTTTCAACTTCGTAATCAGAAACTTCGGGAAGAAGCCCATGACAAGGAGACAGTACAGACAGCTGTATTCCACCCCTTCAGATAAGGTCTTCCTGCACAATTTCCCGGAGAAGAACAATAAGGAAATGAAGGAGATAATAAGATACGGCTCAAAAGTCGCCCCGGATTTTTACAAATACATAAGAATCAACCCTGGAGTGATTTATACACTGGAGAAGCTCAAGAAACAGGGTTTCAGGATGGGGATTGTCACAAACAGGAAGAAGATGAGAATACTTAGCTATCTTTCCCTTAACAAGTACTTCAAGACAAAGGTGGGCTATCTGGACGTTAAGAACCGCAAGCCCTATCCAGAGCCAATATACCTGGCCCTGAAAAGGATGGGTGTCCAGCCGGAGGAGGCAGTTTATGTGGGCGACTTGCTTTCGGACTTTCAGGCGGCTAACAAGGCGGGAGTGAAGGTAATAATATACAGGAATCCTAAAGTCGGGGGTGATTATAACATAAGTGACTTCAGGAAGATCCTGAAAATAATAGAAGGCCTGAATTCAAAAGTCGTTGTCTTTTGAGGGCAGAGCCCATCCTCAAACCAGAAATATCTAAGTTAGGCGTTCTGTGCCTATTCCTCAACCATCTTAAACGTGCAGTCCCCCTTGCACTTGTTTATCTCCCTTGTTATGGATTCCGCGACCCCGGAGATTTTTGCCTCAATCTCCTTGTAGTTCTTGCCCTTTGCAATTATCATGTACTTGGGAGCGGAGATGTACTTGACCTCTATCCCATTCTCCTTAACGGCCTTTGAAAGGGCATCCCTGATTATCTCAATCCCGTCGGACGCGTAGCACATGAGATTGAGCTCTGCCTTTAGCTCATATGTCTTTTCAGAATAGTTCTTCTTTACAATCTCCACAATCGGCTGAATCCACTCGTTCGGGATTCCCTTGGACTTCAGCAGCTCGGGATTTTTCCATGCTATTTCAAACGCCTTGGAAAGCGAGCCGAACTGGTCCTGCAGCCTGAAGCCAACCTCTTGAAAGGCTTGCTCCGGGGTTTTCTCGATGGACTTTGCAACCATTTCCAGAAGCTTTTCAGCTTTGTTCTCCCTCTTGAACTCGTTTATCCTGCTGCTCGCCTCCTCCTGCCTTACCCGTTTTATTGAGAGAGAAACATGATCCCTGTCCACCCCTATAACCCTACACACAACATACTGGTTTTCCTTTATGAACTCGCGGATATCGCGGACCCATCTGGCCGCAACCTCCGAGACATGTATCATTCCGGTCCTTTCATATTCCACAAGCTCCGCAAAGGCAGAATTCGGGTTTATCCTGGTTATCCTGCACACAACAAGCTCCCCTTCCTGCGGGTCGTACTTCTTTTTCATACATTTCGCCTGATTCTGGAAAGAAGTTGGCTTCGCCAACTTCAAATGTTCACCGTTAGCAACCTATTATATAATCTAATATATTATATGCTTTTTGCCGCTTCCTGTATTCCGGAAAACGGCTGAGAATCAGCTATTCTTCTTCCTTTGCCTCTTTCTCGTGTTTTGCAGGCTTTTCTTCCTCTTTCTCGGAAGTCCCAATAACCTTCACATTGAATCTTGCCTTCCCTCCAGTTGGCTCTGCCAGTATATCCCCGCATACGAGGCACTTCACTTTTGAGGCTGCCTTTACAAAAACCATCTGCTCGTTCTTGCACTTCTCACACTTCACTTTCACGAATTTTGAGGTCATTCAGTTACTCCTTTTCCCTTGATTACGAAAAAATCTTTTTTATGTTTCTTAGCATATTCTATGTCTGATTCTATCTCCTTGAGAGCAAGATGGCCTCTACTGTACTCTTTGAAAAGGGATTTGTTTCTTGGCAAAAGAGCATAAACCTTTAGCACATCGATATATCCCTGAAGTATTTCTTTTGGTGAAATATTAGAGTCCTTAAGTAATTTCAGAAGCTCTCTTATTCTGGTATCATTCTTCTCTTTTCCCTTTTCTATAGCTCTCCTGTAGGAGTTTTGAGAATTGCTAATATCCTTCTTTGTCTGATCAAAAAACTTCCAGAATTCATCTTGGTTTGTGTCATGCTTGATATAAATTTCATTTTGTGTCTTACAAGAAGCTATTTGGCTCGCCTTCATATCAAGCCATTCAGGAACTCCGCAAATTATCTGGAGTTCGTATTCTTTTCCTCCATGTGTGTAAGGAATCTCCCCTCCTGAGATAAGTATATCTGCTATTGTTTTGAGTCCTTCCCTGTCATAAGGTTCTCTCTTTATCGGTTTCTTTAATAACATTTACACCAACTCGAACTTCTTTACCCTGAAGCCCTTCTTTGTGTGGGATTTCCCGCACGTTTCGCACTTGAGCCTGAGGTCAAGCTTCTGCGTGGGCTTCTTGGACACAGCGGGCTTGGAGAACTTCCCGTGGCCCCCGTAGCCCCTCTTGAGCCGGTCCTTCTGGCGGTTGGACGCGGACATGGGCTTGGCCGAGCCCCTCGTGTGCTTCTTTGCCTGCTTCACCGAATGCTCTGTGTGCTTTCTGCATGTAGGGCAGTATGTTTTTATCTTTTTGGGAAATCTCATGAAACCACCGATTTTCGATTCAGTCTGTCAATCTGAACTAATCTATTCTGAAAAAGGTATTTAAATATGTTCTTTCGCCTCTAGCGGCCTTGCCGCGCCCTTCTCAATCAGAAGCCTTGTAATATCCTCAGGCAGGTTGGCTATATCGCCCTTCCCGAAAGGCCCGTAATTGTTCATGTCCGTCCCCACGAACTGCGGGACATCCTCAAGGAAGGCGATTATGGACTTTTTCTCATGCCCGGGCTCAAGCACTTTCTTTCTCACTGTTCTGAACTGCATTATCATGGAGGTAGCTTGGTCAAACAGGGACTTCTCTTCGGGTGTGATATGGCTTGGCTCAACGCCCGTATCAGCAAAGGCCAATGCAGAGAGGATTATTTTCCTCTCCCTTAGCTTCATGATATCAGACAGGACCATCTTAGCGTTCTCAAGCTCCCAGCTGTCATTCCCTTCATTCACCTGCATTTTCTTGGAGATATAGCTGGACACGCTCCCGAAGAAATCCTCAGGAAGCCTTGTCAGGGAAGGGGATACCTTTTCTTCCCTCGCTATCTTGCTCAGAGTCTCAAATGTCAGCATAGCTTTCGCCTCGTGACAATTAACTTTGTAATCAGTTAACTGTTCGACTTAACGGAGAAGTTGGCACTTCGATTGAAGGCGCGACATTTGAATGAAGGCGCCATTAGCACCTTCTATCGCAAACCCTTCTTTCTTAGGTTGCCAACTTCAGTCCAATTTTATAGTTGGGGAAAGGATTTTTAAGCGCAGAAATCAGCGCTTTGCTTTCTTTTTTATTCCAGGGGTTTGCATCTTCCTCCAGGGATAATTCACAGGGTTCTTTACTGTTTTTGCAGGCCCGCCGCAGAAGGAATCCGGCCTGCACACCCCGAAAGACTCGTACCAGCCCGTGTTCACGCATCCGGGGGGAAGAATCTCACGCTTCTGCATTTTGTGCCACCTTACCTGCCCGCGAATATAGTTCTCCTTTAGCGGGGGCTTGTTCTTATGGTTCCATTCAAATATCTCTTTCTCTACTTCAGCCCAGCCCCATTTGACTGAACGCAGGAATGTGGATAAAATGAAGACAGAGCGCTTCCTGCCGTCAGGAAGTCCCTCAAGTATGTTCTTCATGCACGGAGGGAACAGCTCTCTGGGAACGGCTTCGGTTATCCTTTCCCTGTAAATGGCTTTTTTCTCCTCCTTCTTTCTCATTTTTGATGACCAGTCAACTGTCTCAGCAACCAGCATCTCAGCCTCATTCGCTTCAGGCGAATCAAGAAACTTATTCCTGATTTTTATTTCATGGCTCAGGGGATCTGCATATTCTTTCCTGAAAGAATCAAGCTGGCTGGGCTTTACAGGAAGGGATACGAGGAAAGTGTTCTTGTTCAGGGAGTATGGCATCCGGAAGAGATGCCTCGGAGAAATGAGCACTGTATCCAGATCAACAATCTTGAACGGATCCAGGACTGATTTGTCCCCGCTTATCTCACCCACGCTTTTTTTGGTCTGCTCTGCGAGCTGTTCCATCTGGTAGGATTTGAGCAGCTCCCGTTCCAGCCTTTCCCGGATATGCTCCCTCAGATAAAGGCCCATGCTCCTTGGAAGGTCCGGGAACATCCTCAAAGAAGGCTTGTAGTCTATCGTCCTAGGGAGCGATTCCCAGGGAATTCCAACATGGAAACCCGTCCCTCCCGTAAACTTTATGGAATATCCCTTTATCCCGTGCTTCTCAAGCGCCCATGAGAGGATTTTTGCAGCAATCTTCCCGTGCTCGAACAGCTTGCAATCCAGGTCAAAGATGACATCCCACCCGATTCTTAGGGACTCATAGTTGTCTGACCTGAGGCTCATGGGCTGGGACCAGCGCTCTATAGAGCTGTGAAACTCGAGCGAGCCTTCCTTGACCATGGCAAGGATATCCCGAGGATAAACAAGAGTATTAGGCCTTGTGCTGTAGGAGCCGTTCCTGAAGACTCCAACAATCTCCCGATTCCTGGAGAAATCCATCAGGAAGCTCTGTACATCCGGCCTTGAGTAGTAATCGTAAACATCTTTCAATCTCATAAGATAAAATTAAGGGAATTATATATAAGCTAATCCTGGCAAATAATATAGTAAATGGAACACAAATCGGGTCCATTGCTTCTTTTGTCCATTCTAGCAGCAGTTATAATTGTCTCCGGCTGCACGGGCATTGACCCTGCAGCGCTTGCAAAAAGCAACTCCATGATACAGCAGTTCATGAACGATCACCCGAATGCCAAGATAGTTGTTACCCATTTCACAGTCAACCAGTCAAAGAACATGATAGACAGGATCCGGAGCGACTGTGACAACCCCTATCTGGACGAGAAGGAGTTTTACAGGGTGAACATAACAGACCCTGACACCAATTTCTTTGCAGTTGTATGGATTGACTGGAATAGCAAGTCAATAGAGTGCGTGTACAAGGTGGGCACAGGAGGGAAGGTAATAGAGAAGCCCAAGCCCGTGGACTGCGAGAACCACAACTACTTCAAATGCTTGGACGGGAATTTGTACTGGTTCGATTCCTGCGGAAACAAGCAGGAGAAGAAGGAGTACTGCAAATACGGCTGCTCTGAAAAGGCATGCCTGGGTGACTGCAAGTCCCAGGCAGAGTACAGGTGCTATGGAGACCATGTTTACTGGTTCGACTCCTGCGGGAACAAGCAGGAGAAGAAGGAGTACTGCGATTACGGATGCGAGAACGGCTTCTGCAAGACCCAAAGGCCTGAAAAAAGCTGCGAGGATGCAGGAGGCTACTGCATATGGCCCCAGGGATACTGCGGGGACGGGGTATGCCAAGAGGGAGAGGCTGGATATTCAAATACACCATGTCCACAGGACTGCGGAGCCGTCCCATCTTCAGGCGGGGGAGGAGGCGGCGAAAGCGAGGGGCAGGCAATATGCGAAAAGAAGTGCACAACAGCATCAAATATCAAATTCGCGGATTTTTGGGCAGACAAGGAAACTTATTCAACAGGCGAGGTGGTGCGATTTTATGTCAAGCTTATTGACAATAACGGAAATCCTGCCACCCCGGAGCAGGGAATTGGTATTTACCTTTTTGCTATCTCGCCAACCGGAGGACCAGTGGGCTCATCCATACCAATTAACTATAACTACAGCACAGGCTATTATGATTACGCCACAACACCAATACCAGCCAATATAGACTCAGGCACATGGGTTTTCTTTGCAACTGCTGAAAAAAATGAATCCTTTGCTACAAGTGAAAATGTATATGTTAAAATAAATCCAACAGCCTCGTCAGCATCACCTTCAGCCAGCCTGGTGCCATATGAAGGATGTATTAACAAGTGTCTGCTGAGATTCAGATTGGCAGACTTTACAGTATTAAAATCACTCACGATAGCAAAACAAACAGCAACAGGAATGGTTGTTGCAATGGAAGTAACAGCAACCAACACAAGAGTTACCTACCAGTGCAGGGAAGGTTATGAGATTGGAAATTATTTCTGCAAGGAAGGGGGAATATGTTGCGTTCCAAGAACCGCCACTTGCGGCAACGGGGTCTGCGAGCTAGGAGAGGCAACGGAATGCCCGGAATACCAGTCATACCCGCCGCAAGCGGGTCAGTGCAGGATTGGAACCTGCCCGCAGGACTGCGAAACCCCGCCAACAGAATTCTGCGGCAGCTCAACGCAAGGACCCTGTGCAAGTAACAGCGAATGCATAAAAGGCGGATGCAGCGGACAGGTATGCCAAAGCATAAAGGAAGAGAAAATACCAACAACCTGTGAATACAGGGATTGCTACAATGCGGATAAGTTCGGGATGGTATGCAAATGCGAGATACAATCTATAACACCCACAGCAACCGCAGCAATAATAGCCGAGCCTTCAATCCAGGGCAGATGCAAATGGGTCAAGACAGAGACAATTGGATACTGCAAGGATTCGGACGGGGGAAAGAATTATCATGTGAAAGGTATAGTGACAGGCAATGATGTTGACGGAGGCAGTATGGAATTGAATGATGTTTGCGAAGGCAAAGAGGTTCATGAATATTTCTGCCAGGAACCGAATCCGAATGGAAACTACCTTGAAAGGCAGAACTACGGCTGGGTAAACTATCCCTGCCCCAACGACTGCAAGGAGGGGGCGTGCGTCAAGGAAACTCCAACATGCTCGGACTCCACAGGCGCACACCAATTTGGAGAAAGCTGGACAGCCCCTGACGGCTGCAATACCTGCTACTGCAAGGAAAACGGATATATCACCTGCACAAATATCGCATGCACAACCTGCACAGACTCGGATGGGGGACTGGATTATTACACAAAGGGCAGTACCCTTTTAAAGGAGAATGGGATTCCGGGTGCAGGCGGTTCTGATTTCTGTACAGGCGTAGGAAATGACTTGATGGAATATGTATGCCAAGGAAACACCTACACAGGAATAAAGTATAATTGCCCCCATGGCTGTTATGACGGAGCCTGCCTACAGCAGAACCAGACCTGCACGGACTCTGACGGCGGAAGGTATGATTATTATACAAAAGGGGCAATAACAACCCAGCAGGGAAACTTTGCTGATTTTTGCGTTTCTCCAACCTTGTTAACTGAAAATTATTGTGATTACTCTTATTACCCGCTTTACCAAGGCAGAGCAGACAGCTACAATTGCACAAACGGCTGCTTGGATGGAGCCTGCATCCAGCAGCAAAACCAAACATACACCTGCACTAGCTACTATGACCAGGTATGTCCCGCATCATGTGCAGCCGGCTCTGACGCAGATTGCTGCTCAAACGCTGGAAAATACTGGCTCCAGACCAATTCTGGTTATGGCTGTTACGATACAAATTACAATACCGGATGCAGCGCGGGGAAACCCTGCAGCAATACAAGCGACCAATGCTGCCCGAACTGGTGTGCAGCCGGCTCTGACATAGACTGCTGCACACAAGCCCAAAAATGCTGGATAGAAAACGGATGCTATACCTGCCAGTAAGCCTTCTTCTAACCTACCTCACCATAAACATAACTATAGACCACAGCGCCTTCAGTATCATGGCCACCCCGAACCATACAAAGAATCCCAAGGCCGTTCCGTAGAACGCGAGAATCAGGAATATTCCAGAGAGCATGTCAAGTATCCCAAGCAAGTCAAAATAGAATCCATTACCTGCAGCCATCATGTAGGATATAACGCCTTTTATTGTCACGATTATGCCTATTGCAAATATTAAGCCGGCAGCTGTTAGCGGGACAAATCCCGAAATCGCGAGAGCTGTTCCTGCAATTAAATCAAGTATCCCGAGTATGAGCAAAAGGGGCATGTTAAAAATTGCACATGGAATTTAAATAGTTTGAAGTCGGTTACTTGCCTGAAGGCGTCTGCGGACGCCTTCTTTCTTTCTTCTGACTTCATTCTCAAATCACTTCTATACCAGGCTTCCCAGGCTCCGCCCTCAGGGCCTTCTCGCTCCTCTCCATGTCAGCTTTCACTATTTCCACCTTGCAACCAAATTCCTTTTCAAGAGATGTTTGAGACTCTTTCAGGGCAGAGTATTCTTCCTCCTGGGAAAGAATCCTCCTCAGAACCATGGCATTCTTCGCAAGGTTCTGGCTGAACTTGAGCGCATGGCTCCCGTATTTCTTTCCATGAGAACTTTTCATTATTGCGGGAACAATCTTCTCAGGAGTTTTTGCCATACCAAGAATCTGCTGATAAACCTCGTACTTCCAGAACGGACTCACGTATATTTTTATTTTCTCCGGTTTCTTCCCCACAAGCTTTATCACATTCCTTATGTCCTCCCTGGTCTGCTCCAGGAGATTCTCCATCATTCCAAGTTTCGGGTCTATAAGGCTCTCGTTTGGTTTGGGCCATTCATGAACAGAGACAAATCCTTTTTGGCCGGTTTTCTCCCAGAGCTCTTCAGCAGTATGCGGAGCGAAAGGGGAAAGCATTATCAAAAGGTTTTCTACTGCTTCTTCCAGAACCTTTTTGTTGGGGTCTTCCCTGTACTTGTAAACATCATTCAGGAAGGTCAT
>JAPLVB010000014.1 GCA_026397335.1 Candidatus Aenigmatarchaeota archaeon | reverse complement strand
GATAGCAAACTGGGGAATAATTGCTTGGTCACTTGTATTTATCTTGATATTCAACCCACATTTTATAACAAAACTAAACCTAAGAAATCTTGGGTTGAAAATGAGGAGTTCGATATGAACGTGAACAAAGATTTGCTGAGGCTTGGAATACTGGCTGTTTTTATGTTCGGCATTCTTGCAATAGCCTGGATGGGCGGATACCTCACAGGCAGGACAATTTACGTGAACCCATTCCAGGATGACTTGGCTGCCGAAAAAATGACCAGCGTCTCCCAGATCCTCCAGGAGCTGCCTCTTGACAAAACCGTTTCCGTGGAGGGAACAGTGAGCAAGGTCCTCTCAGACTACACCTCAAAGAAGGGCTACCAGTACCAGCAGTTTTATATAACAGACGGCTCAAAAGAACTGAAGATATTCTGTTCCAAGTACAGGGGCTCCATAGACATAGGAAAGAGCGATAATGTTTCCGTCACAGGAGTGTTCCAGAAATACTCAAGCAGCTACGAGATTTACGCGGAATGCGGGAACGTGGAAGTGCTTGATTAAGGGATGATGGTTAGTTTGAAGTTGGCGCAGCCAACTTATCCGTTAAGTCATAAAGTTAAAAGTTCATCCAGTTAAGTGTCATAAGGCGAAAGCTATGAAAAAGGGGGATTTCGTTGAGATAGATTTTGTGGGCAGGATCGCCAACACAGGGGAGATTTTCGACCTGACTGACGAGGAGACTGCAAAGAGCGAGGGGATTCACGACCCCAAGCATAAATACAAGCCGTCCCTCGTTATAATCGGCTCGAACATGGCAGTCCCGGGAGTGGAGAAGAACCTTGAGTATATGAGACCAGGAGAAGACAAGGAGTTTGAGCTCCTCCCGGAAGAGGCTTTCGGCGGCAGGGACATGCATCTTATCCGGATAGTTTCCATGGCAAAGTTCATCAAGGAAAAGATAAGCCCTGCCCCGGGCATGTTTGTGGACATAGACGGCATGCAGACCAAGATCCTTTCCGTGGCAGGAGGCCGTGTGCGCGTGGACTTCAACCACCCGCTTGCTGGAAAGTCCCTCAAATACAAAGTGAAGCTTGTCCGCCATATAACAGACACGCTCGAGAAATCCCGGTCACTTCTCTCGTATTACGGGGTAAAGTGCGATACCACTCTCCATACCGAAATCCTCACAATCGAGACGGAAAAGCCCATGAACGAGTTCCTGAAGAAGTTTCTTAGTGAGAATCTCATGAAATGGCTTCCCGATATAAAGAACATCACCTTCGCTGACAAAGAGACGGAAAAAAAGAAGGAAGGTGGCGAAGCCACCTTCGGGCTACAGTCAGAGAAGTCGGTTCTGCCGACTTCAGGCAAGCAGTTCGAGGAAGCCAAAAAATAAAAACGGCACAAATCGCGCGATTTTTCTGGAATTTTTTGTTACAGTAAATGCTTAAAAAGCTTACTCTTATACTGATTATTATCTTATTGAGCATAGTTAGAGGGAAGGCGCCAAGAAGCGCCTTCGGCCGAGGTTGGGTTAACTATCAAAGATGTGGGAGGTAATGATTATGAGAAGGCCGCTGCCAGAGGGTATGGAAAGCATTATAATAAAAGACGTTGAAGGACACACTGAAACTGATGACGAATTAAGAAAAATACTTGAATCAAAGAAGGCCGTTATAAAGGTCGTTGGTGTTGGCGGCGCTGGCGGAAACACTGTTTCTAGAATGATGCAGATAGGAATTGTGGGCGCAGAGACCGTGGCAATGAACACTGATGCCCAAGACCTGCTTTACACGGATGCGGACAAGAAAGTCCTCATAGGCAAAGAGCTCACAGGCGGCCTCGGAGCAGGTGCGGACCCGAAAGTCGGCCAGGAAGCCGCGAAAGAGTCAAAAGAGGACATAAAGAAGGTGCTCGAGGGAGCGGACCTTGTCTTCGTTACATGCGGACTTGGCGGCGGAACAGGGACAGGAGGCGCTCCTATTGTTGCTGACATAGCCAAGAAGCTCGGCGCCCTCACTGTGAGCGTGGTGACGCTTCCCTTCTCGATGGAGGGCAAACAGCGATTCCGCAACGCGCAGGACGGCCTTGAGAACCTGGAAGCAGTGGCTGACACCCTAATAATCATACCAAATGACAAACTTCTCGAGATAGTCCCTGATGTTTCAATCACAACAGCATTCAAGGTCGCTGACGAGATTCTGGTCAATTCTGTAAAGGGCATAGCAGAGCTCATAACAAAGCCCGGGCTCGTGAACCTGGACTTTGCGGACATCCGTGCTGTTATGGGATCCGGAGGGCTTGCCATGATAGGAATGGGCGAGTCTGACTCCGAGAACAGGGCAATCGAATCAGTGGAGAAGGCCCTCACAAACCCGCTCCTTGACGTGGAGATAGAGGACGCCACAGGCGCTCTCGTGAACGTGTCAGGAGGGGCTGACATAACCATAAAGGAGTGCCAGCAGATTGTTGAGGGAGTATCCACCAAGATCAACCCCGACGCGAAGATAATCTGGGGAGCACAGATAATCAAGGACCTGGGAGACACCATCCGCGCAATGCTAATAATCACAGGAGTAAAATCCTCCCAGATATACGGACCCGGAAGGACCTACAAGGTGGAAAAGCAGAAGGAGATAGAAAGGATCCTGGGAATAGATTTCGTGGGCTGATTTGAGACTGAAGGCGTCTCTTGACACCTTCTTTCTAGCAATCTCCCATTCCGCACGTTTTTATTTCTTTTTCTCTAATTATTAGTATGAATTCTGCCGAATCCATACAATTCGAAATAGACAGAATCCAGAAAGGCTTGATTAAGATGGAATACAAACAGAGAAGGCTTTTTGAAGAACATGGTGGTAATCCGCCTCCAGAAACAGTAAGAACATACGATAGAATAATGGAAGTTGATGCAGCAAACCTGCAGAAGCTGAAAAAAGAACTGGAAGGTGGTTATTCCGCTAATTCTTATTAAACGGTTTGTTTAGTAACTTGACAAAGAATCTAGCTTGCTTTAATTCCTTTGTAATCAATCGTCGCGTCAATCGGATAAAGTCCAGCCTTCTTCCACTCCTGAACTATCTTGTCCGCCGTTTTCTGGTCGAAGCATACTGCTATCCCACAGTCCCCTCCGCCTGCCCCTGAGAGCTTCCCTCCTGCACCGTTTTTCTGGGCAATCTCACTAAGCTTCCTCAGATCCCCCGTCTCTATCGGAAGATTGGATTTCTGGCCAAGCTCTCTCAGAATCTTTTCATTCCTGTTCAGATTCTGGATTATTTTTTTCCTGTCAGACTCCTTCCATGCGGGAATTGATTCAGCCACAAGGGAAGCTATGCTATCATAAAGTCTTTTGTACTCTTTTGGATCAGAAGCCTTGAACTTGTCCATCTCCTTGACAAGATTCACTGTGGAAGCAGACTCCTTTGTCCATGCAACAAGAAGCCTGAAATCGTCGGGAATCTTGAGCTGCTCTGCCATGAAACCAGGCCATTGAGAATCAGTTACCTGCTTTACCGTTTTGCCGCTTTCCATTTGGCCAACAAGCCATTTTGGATCGAATCTTTTGTAGACAAAAATCCCTCCGTATGTGGAGGCAGCAACATCAAAGCCGGAGCCCACTTTTCCCTGTGCAAAATAATGCGCGATTGTTGCTAGTTTGTAAACAAGGTCTTTTGTGTCCCTCTTGTCCAGGTCCATACCGTGGAATGTAAGAATCGCTCCCACAGTGGAAACCACTGCCGCTGCAGAGGAGCCGAACCCTATCTTCTTCTGCTGCCCATCCACAATTGCAGATGACATTTCTCCCCATGAATGGATTTTGAACGGCTTCCATGTTCCGAGATATTTGAGAGTTGTTTCTATCGCGCCCCTCATGAAAACAAGCTTGTCTTCCTGCTCTTTTGTTGCATTCCTGAAAGAAAGCTTGCCGTCAAAATTCGCTTTAATCCCATTTATCCCGAAATCGTCCACGGAGATTTCAATCTCCTTGCTCTTATCTATCTCAACGAAAACCCTCTTGTTCACGGCAGCGACAATTCCGGGATTTCCCAATTCCAAAACCGCCCACTCTCCAGAAAGGAAGAGTTTTCCTGGGGAAGAAACGCGAGTCATAATACTACCCAATCTTCATCCTCAAAACCTTGAATCCCTCTTTTTCCATGGCTGAAGCAACTTTCTCCTGAAGCTCCTTTCTTGGCGTGAGCGCGACCATGCAGCCGCCAACGCCTCCTCCGGTCAGTTTTGCCCCCCAAGCGCCTTTATCCCTTGCCAGCTTTACCAGAAAATCAAGCTCTTTTCCCGAGACTTCAATTTCCTGCAGGAGTTTCTGGTTTTCATTCATCAGTTCGCCAACTGTTTTCAGGTCAAACCTCTCCAGAGATTTTCTGGCTTTGTGTACAAGCTCTTCAGCATCCTTGAATATTTTATCATATTTTTGGGGGTTCTTCTGCTTCCTTTCTGCCACCCCTGCCACCACTTCTTTCGTATCCGCAACAACGCCGCTGTTGCCCATGACTATTTCCACGGGGTTTTTGATTTTTAGCCTTTCCATTTTGCTTGGCGCTCCTCTCATAAACCATATCAAACCGCCATATGTAGCGGCAGTGTTATCAATGCCAGAAGGGTTTCCTGCATATGCCTTCTCGGCCTCATAAGCTATCTCATTTATCCTTTCATCCGACAGGTTCATCCTGAACTCGTCCGATATGGCCCTTGCTATCGCAACAGCGCTTGCCGCTGAAGCGCCGATGCCGCTGAACACAGGCAAGTCTCCTCCGAGGGTTATCTCCATCGGATTCTTTTTCAAATCAATGCTCATTGCTTTCAGCGTGTACTCAAGCGACTCCTTCTGCTGCTCTTTCTTGCTTTGTGTGTAGCCCTCTGTTCCCTTTCTGTTGTCTATAACATTCAAGCCGGGCCCTTTGAACTTTTTAACAATAGCCTCTGTTGAAAGGCTTGTTGCAGAAGCGATTCCAGGAACCCCGTGCACCACAAAATGTTCCCCGAACATGATTACTTTACCGAAACCATGGCCTTTACCCATATCCAACGCCTCCAAAATTATTATTAATCTTAAAATAAAGGTTTTATAAGCATTGGTTAAGGATTAACCAGCTTCTCAAATTCCCCGAACTTCTTCCCCTCCAGGTAATCCATTGCCTCTTTCCTGTATCTTTCTGCGTCCTTTGAATCAGGCTTGTAGCTTCTTATCGCGTCTTCCAAGTGTATTCTCTTCATGGCAGCCTCGAACATGTGACTGCTCATTCTTACAGCCCAAGGCTCCCGCTTATTGAGTAGCACAGAAAAATCCTGCAGCCATTTCCACTGGTAATCCAACAGCCTTCTCACACTTTTGGGAAAATCAGTCTTCTTTATCCTGTCCATCCTGTAAGCGAAATGCTTCCTGAAGGCCTCCTCCATTTCCACGCCTTTGTAATCCTGACATTCTCCCACATAATAGCACCTGCGAAAAGCCACGAAAGCTCCCATCTGCTCAAGAATCTTGTCCGCAAGATAGACTGACTGGTGGAGAGGAGAAACCCATTTTACAGGAAGCCTGTGGTCTTTTATTGCCTGGACTATCAGATTTTTTGTATCTTTATCTAGTCGAAGTTTTGAAAGGATTTTCTCCGACTCCTTTGCACTAGCTTCCGCATGGCATACCTTCTCGGACGCAGGCCTTACTATATCGTGGAGCAGCCCTGCAGCATATGCTATCTCCTGCTCTTCCTTGGTTCCGCCCATAACTTTTACAAACCACGAGGCTCCTATGCCAATTCTCTTGAGATGGCCAAAGTCATGCGTAACAGAAATTACATTTCTGGTCATTTCCCTAGCAAGAGATTCAATCTCCAAAAGCGTTTGACGGCTTAGATAGATTGAATCAAGCCGTCCATCTCTTTTCGGAAGCATGTTCCCTCTAAAAAAGGTGCTCGTCAGTAAACCTGGCCCCTGGCCCTGGCCTGGTCACTATAATCTCATCAACACCTTTGAGTGCACCAAGCCTTTTGGCAAGCTCCTTTGAATCCTTTTCCATGCAGAGAACCTTGACCTGAGGGCCTGCATCAATCGTGAAATAGCTCTCCAGCCCCTCGTCTCTCCAGTCCATTATTGAGTGAATAACTTCCATGGTTGCAGGATTCCAGTAGATTATTGCCGGCCTTGTCGCAATCATTGTTGCGTGCATCTTCAGGCAGTTGTGCTCTGCTGTTGTCCCCACCAGCGTGAAGTTCTTCTCCTTTATGCCTTTCCTTATTGCATCAAGGTCTATTGGAACAGTCTCCACCCATTTGGGATAGAAGGGACAGGTTGCGACTGTCTGCGCCATCCCTGCCCTGGACTTCACCTTCTTTTCTTTCTTTGAAGTTATCACTGCAATCATCCTGAATTCAGGCCAGTGCTCAGGAGGCGCTATCTGCTCCGCAAACGAGTCAGAGCCGTCCTTCTTCTCCCCCCTGTGCCACTCCACAAATCCTGCTGATATGGACCTTGAGGCAGAGCCAGACCCCCTTCTGGCAAGAATGCTCAGGGCCTTCTCATTCAGGGGCATTCCAAAGGCCTTGCTGACTGCCAGGGAAAGCGCTGCAAACCCGGAAGCTGAGCTGGCAAGCCCAGCAGCTGTTGGGTAATTGTTCTTGGACACTATTTTTATCTTTGTCTGGTTTCCTGTCAGCTGCCTTACCACCTTCATGAAAGCGCCCACATACTCATCATAATCCTCTTCCCCAGGCTTCAGCCCCTTCCCGTTCACAATAAGAATATCCTCAGTGTACTTCTTGTCAAACTCCACTGTGGTGTGCGTAAACATGTCATTGACTGTCATGGAAATGCTTCCGTTGAACGGTAGCATGAACTCCTTGTCCCTCTTGCCCCAGTACTTGACAAGGGCTATATTCGAATTAGCAATCGCGGAGACTTTCATAATTATTCCTCCTCTTGTTTTTTTATCTTTTATCCAAATATTTTAAAACTCTCCTCGTATACTCTGTTATCTTCAGCTTCTTTGCCTCTTCCAATGTCACCCATTTCAGTTCTGAAGCATCATCCCCTGCCCTCAAATCTCCTGTTATCTTTGCCCTGAAAACATGGCACCTGTGCTGATGGGGTTTAGTTGTGTGCGTATCCGCAGGCCAGTCATGAACGAAAACCATGAAAGGCTTTTTCTCTACCTTCACTTCACCTATCTCCTCGTTGGCTTCCCTCTGCGCAGCCTGCGCCTGTGTTTCTTCCTCTTCTGCATGGCCTCCCGGCATGCACCACCATCCGTGAAAGGTTCTATTCGCCCTTTTCACAAGAAGAATCCTCCCTTCCCTTTCAACTACTATATCGTTGGTGTTTTCGATTTTCATAAGCCCCGGGCGAGACTTCCGCCGGAAGGCGAATTTCGATGGAAGGCGTCCCTTGACGCCTTCGGTCTTTCGTTCGCCTTCATTCTAAAATCGAACTCGCGACCTTAGCCTTACCAAGGCTACGCTCTACCGACTGAGCCACCGGGGCATAACAGATGGAAAGAAGGCGCCTCTTGGCGCCTTCAATCTGTCAATTTATAAATTAAATACATAAGAACTGTTAATTTATAAGAATGCTAGATTGACGGCTTATTTCAATAGAATAAAGCCGTCCATCGCAAATCGGGGTCGTGAGGCAATGGCAACCTAGCTGGCTCCAGAACAGGACGATTGAAGTCGCTTCGGCGACTTCCGTCTAAGTTTCCTGGAGACTTGAGCCTTGCCCTGCAAGGCAGTGAAATAGGCGAAACCAGCATATCTGGGTTCGACTCCCAGCGACCCCATAAATTTCGAAAGAAGGCGGTTTCACCGCCTTCAAACTGACTTCTTTTATTTATCTGCAAGCCCAAATAACTATTATGAGAGCCCAGGCGTCTTTCGAGTACATGATGGTTTTCGCCCTTGCCATAGCATTCGCGATTCCTGTCTGGGTTTATGTCTCTTCCCTCCAGCAGAGCGCGGGGGAGGAGCTCTCCATGTCATACGCCAGGAACGCTGTAAACCAGATAACCAGTTCAGCCGACCTTGTTTATACGCAGGGCCCTCCTGCAAAGGTGAGGCTCAATGTTTACATACCAAGCAGGGTTGACATGATAAACATAACCAACAAGACTGTTAATTTCAGGATTTTGTCCTCAGCCGGAGTCTCGGACATCTTCTCCACATCAGTCGCTAATCTAACTGGAACGCTTTCGAATTCAGGAGGCATGTACTGGATAGATGTTGAGAGCAAGGGAGATTATGTGCAGATAACGGCTGAATAGATTTTTGGAAAGAAGTTGGCTTCGCCACCTTCCTTTATATGGATTTTATCTCGATTCCTGACGGGCCTATATCGAACGGGTGTATGTCCATGGAGTGTTTGCTTGTCCTCATCTTCCTTATCATGAGGCTTCTCTTATACTTGGCTATGCTCAGGTACTGAAGGACTATCACAGAATCCACAAGGAACTCCAGCACGCCTGTCCTTGAGAGATTGTTGCTGTCCTCTGGAATCTCTGCCGTAACCAGCGTTGTGACGCCTATCTCCTTCAGCTTCTCCAGGAACTTGAACATGGCCTTCCTTATCTTGAACGGCTCGTCTATGTAGAGCTCGAACATGCTCAGGGAGTCTACCACGACCCTCTTTGCGCTGACT
>JAPLVB010000033.1 GCA_026397335.1 Candidatus Aenigmatarchaeota archaeon | reverse complement strand
ATGGATTCCCGACCTTGGAAACCCCCAGAACCTGAGTGTGGAGATTGTGGTTCGCGCGATTGGCGGGCCAATCAGCGGGATTCTGCTTTCTGATTATCTGCCGCAGGGCGCCACGTTGTCGGGAAGGAACATGACCTATTACAACTCCAGCACAGGGAATACAAAGAACCTTGTCAACGGGTCGGATTACTATGTGGCGAATCCGAGCCAGAGCACTCTGCCGGACGGGGCGTATGTGGATGTTTACTATTACAACTTCTCCTACAACTACACGAACTGGGACGGGAACCTGTATGACAATGATTCCATAACCATCATTTATAATGTGACTGTGCTTGGAGGAGGGCAGTGGGTGCTGCCGACCATAATAGCGGGATTCGACCCCGAATACCAGAAGCACATAAAGACTGAGATGTACGCGGACGCGAATGTGCCTTCGTTTGATGTCATGCTGGAGATGCTCACGGACGTGGTAAAGCCGGGGGAGATGGTGAAGGCACTGCTCAGGATACTGAATGTGGGAGGGCCTAGGGCGAAGGTGGATGTGTTTGTCACGTACTCAGCCAAGACCATGAAAGGGGATGTCATAGCGGAGAAATCAGAGACGCTTGCCGTGGTGGAGTCCAAAGAGAAGGGGCTCGACCTCCAGGTTCCCGAGGCAACGCCTGCTGGCATATACTCCTTTGAAAGCTACGTGACTTATACAGGAAGGGAGGCGCTTTCCACCCAGACTTTCAGGGTGGAAGGCGAGCAGGTTAAATCGCCGCTGGAGGAGTACGGGATTTACATGGGTTTCATAGCCATAATAGTGGTACTTGTATTCATGTACATGAGGACCTCGAGGAGGAAATAATATGGAAAAAGCCCCTTTCGCCTTTATGCTGGCATTTCTTCTTCTCGCAGGAACTGTCCTGGCAACTCCAATAAAAGTGGGGCTTGATGTCTTCACGAAAAATCTGAACGCGGGGGAGGATGTGCGGGCTCTTCTGACTGTAGAGCTGGACACAAATGAATCCGTGAAGAGGGATGTGGTAGTATCCTACATGGTGGAGGACTTGGCACGCAATGTTATTGTCCAGAAGACAGGCACATTTCCTGTCACTGGCTCGAGGGACATCCTGCTCAAGCTCACGCTTCCGGATTATATGCAGGACGGGAGGTATGTTTTCAGGGCTGTTGCAGAAACAGGAGATAGCATGCAAGAGGCGATGGGGGAGTTTCTCATAGGGGAGCAATCTGATAACAGTTTTATAGGCGTCGCTGCTCTGGCAACCGCAATAATAATAGTTCTTGCCGTTGCGCTGAAAAGGAGAAAGTGAATTATTTGTTGTGGTTCTTTTAAGGAGGAAACGATAGAATGGCATACGCGAAATTCGTGACCAAGACCAACAAGGAAGGCAAGCAGATCAGTTACGGGCCTTACTACTACAAGAGCATCCGCACGCCAGAGGGCAAGGTTCGCAACATCTATCTGGGAATCAGTCCCCCGGAAGGGAGCGAAAACGGGAAAAACGGCAACAGCATAAAAAGGCTCAGGGAAGCCCTGGCGCGCCTTGTGGCTTCGTGATTCGAGGTCGTGAGGCGTGTCTTTGCTTCAGCCAGGGGGACTTGTCAAAAATAGATTTGACTTTACAAAAAGCAAATATTGACTGCTTCCGGGAAACTATTTCTATGGAATCCTTTCTTCCGCAGGCCGGTTGCTTCTATATTTTCACCAAAAGGTGAAACATTTATAAATAAGCTAAATAAAATAGTGAAACATGAAGAAAAATGAATGGGTTTACAGGGAGATACTGCACGGGTTTATTGAGAAAAGGGAGAGATTCTTCACACAGAGGGCCCTATCAAAAAGGTGCGGGGTTTCCATAGGCAATGTTAACAAGTCACTATCAGTTCTGGATAAAATCAATGCCATAGAGAAAAAATCAAGGGGTTTCGTGGTGATAAACTACAGGAAACTCCTCCTCTACTGGGCCAGCAACAGGAACCTGGAAAGGGATATAGTTTACCAGACAAGGGTGGACAAGAGTGTGAACGAGATAGAAAGGGATCTTCCTCCGGTGATGTTCGCTGCATATTCCGGATACAAATTCGTGTTTGGTATTGTTCCTGCGGATTATTCCGAGGTTGTTGTTTATGCTGATGATGAAAAGATAAGGGAAAGGTTTGGGAAAAAAGGTGGAAAACCAAATCTAATTGTCCTGAAAACGGATCCTCATCTGAGAAAGTTCAGAAAGGTCCCTATGGCCCAGATTTATGTCGACCTCTGGAATCTTGGAACATGGTATGCTGAGGATTTCCTGAAGGAGCTTGAAAAAAAGATGGAAGGCATGGCTGGAAAAGGCGGCGATTGACATGGAATTCTGGAATGATATGGCGACCGATAACAGCTGGAAGGTCCTCATAAGGCTAAAAAAAGAATTTGAATTCGTCCTTATAGGAGGATGGGCATGCTACCTGCTTACAAAGACCATAAAAAGCAGGTATATAGACGTTGTTGTGGATTTCCAGAATCTGGAAAATCTCAGGAAGAGGTACAGCCTGAAAAAAACAGGATTTCTCAGGAAGTATGAAATGCTGATTGAACAGACATCAGTTGATGTTTACGTGCCTTTCTATTCAAAATTCCCTCTTCCTGCCGAGGAGATAGAAAACGGCATAGAGATAGAAGGATTCAGAATCCCGAGGCCTGAGGTTCTTTTAATACTCAAGCAGAATGCGGAGCTCGAGAGGGGAAATTCTGTAAAGGGGCAGAAGGATAGGATTGACATAATCAATCTGCTGATAAATTCCCAGATTGATGTGCCTTTGTATAAAGATTTGCTGAAGAAATACAGCCTGAATCACTATCTGGAAAGGCTAAGGAAGATTGTAAGAGAATCGAAAAAGGAGTATTCTTATCTAGGATTAACCGACTTGAGAAAAGTAAGGCTGCTTAAGGAAAAGTTGCTGAAACAATTATCATAGCTTTCTAGAAACTTGCTCTTGGGCATCACTCCCTCTTCTGCATGGCATCCACTACCCTCTGGATGGCGAGCATGTAGGCCGCGGTGCGCATGGGGACCCTGCACTTCTCCATCAGGGCCACCACATTGTGGAACGCCTTGGTCATGATTGTATCCATCTTGTCGTTCACATCCTGCTCTGTCCAGAAGTAGGATTGGAGGTCCTGCACCCACTCGAAGTAGCTGACTGTGACCCCGCCTGCATTAGCCAGCACATCCGGGACAACTATAACCCCCTTCCTTAAAAGAATCTTCTCGGCTTCGGGGGTTGTTGGGCCGTTCGCGCCTTCAAGAATTATTTTCGCTTTTATCCTGCCCGCGTTATTCTGGGTTATCTGGTTCTCCAGGGCGCACGGGAGCAGAAGGTCGCATTTGAGTTCGAGAAGCTCCTTGTTCGTTATGGTTTTTGCTCCCTTCATTCCCACCACAGTCCCTGTCCGCGCTTTATGGCTTTCAATTTCGTGGGGGTTCAGGCCGTTCTCATTGTATATGCCTCCCTTTGAATCGCTCACGGCTATCACCTTCACTCCCATCTCGTAAAGCCTCTGGGAAACTATGCTCCCGAGGTTTCCATATCCCTGCACAACCGCTGTAGTTTTTGCTGGATTCATTTTGTAATAGTTCATGATCTCCCTTGCTATGAAAGCGAGACCGCATCCTGTGGCGCACTCCCTTCCAAGTGAGCCTCCGAGCGCGGGCGGCTTGCCCGTGACAACGCTGAAAACGTTATATCCTTTCCCTTTGCTGTATTCGTCCATTATCCAAGCCATGGTCTGTGCGTCTGTGTAAACATCCGGCGCGGGTATGTCCTTCATGGGGCCTATGAAGTCGCCTAAAGCCCGCACATAAGCACGGGTCATGGTCTCAAGCTCGAGCCGTGACATCTTTTTCGGGTTGCAGATTATCCCTCCTTTTGCTCCTCCGAATGGTATGTCAACAACAGCGCATTTCCATGTCATCCACATGGCCAAGGCTTTAACCTCGTCCATGCTCACGTTCGGGTGATATCTTACACCGCCTTTGTAAGGGCCGCGCGAGTCATTGTGGTGGACGCGATACCCCTTGAAAACGCGAATGCCCTTTTCTGTATGGACAGATAATGTGACCTCAAGGACTTCTTTCGGCTCCTTGAGGATATCATACCATTCCTTGTCCAGCTTCATCCTGTCAAAGGCCTCCTTCAGCTGCCTCTGCGCATTATGGAACGGGTTGTCATTGTGCTTTTCTATTGAAGCCGGCTTTGAACCAGAAGGCGTCTCTGAGTTGGAAGGCGACTCTTGTCGCCTTCGTTCTTTACGACGCCTTCTTTCCAGCAGTGCCGACTTCTTTCTTTCTTCTGCCTTTTGGCTTTTTGGTTTGTTTTTCATTTGATACACCCCGATTTTTCGATAGAAGACATTCTTCTTCACTTGCTCTTCAGGTATTTGAAAATGGAATTTGCAGCGACTGCCCCTTCTGACGCGGCCGTGATTATCTGGCGGAAGCAATTGGAGGCTGTGGTTATGTCGCCTGCCGCGAAAACCCCGGGTGCGCTGGTGGACATGTCTTCCTTGACTTTTATGTACCCCTCCTCAGTCACTTCCACGCCAAGCTCCTTGAGTATAACAGTCGAAGGCACGGAACCTATCTCTATGAACAGGCCGTCAATCCTCAGCTCGCTTGTCTTTCCTTCCTTGTCCAGGACAACGGATTCCAGCTTGTTCGGGCCCTTCAGCTCCTTGACTACAGTCTTGTATATTATCTCTATCTTCCTGTTCTGGTCTATGCGTTTCTTTGTTATTGGCTCTGCCCTCAACTCCTCTTTCCGGTAGATTATGTACACTTTCTTGGCGTGTTCAGTAAGCATAAGTGCAATGGTCCCTGCGGCATCGCTTCCTCCTACCACCCCGACTATTTTGTCCCTGAAGAAAGGCGCGTCACAGCTTGCGCAGTATGAGATTCCCTTTCCTAGGAACTTGTCCTCATTCGGGACCTCCAGCTTGCGCCTTTGCGTGCCAAGGGCCACCACAATTGCCTTGCATGCATACTTCTTGTTCTCACCTGAGGTAACCTCGAACCCCTTTCCGGACTTCTTGACTGATATCACGTCAACTCCAAGTATGATTTTCGCCCCCATGCTCTCTGCATGCTCCTTGAATTTCTGGGAAAGCTCTATCCCGGAAATCGATTTGTATCCAAGGTAGTTCTCAACCAGATGGGCCTCAGCCGCATATCCTCCAAGGAGCTTGCCTATCACAAGGGTTTTGAGGTTATACCTAGCACAATAAACTGCCGCGCCAAGACCTCCTGGGCCTGCACCAAGAATCACAACATCGTATTTGTCCATAAATCCACCAGAACATTCTTATGTAATAATCAGCTAATTGGTAATATATTAGTCGGCTGGCTCTTATATTTCTTATAAAGGGATGTATTGTGCGCATATGAAAACAAGAAAATGTCCGTATTGCCATGGAAGCGGCATTGTTTTCCGCGGATTCAGGCACAACCTGAAAGCAAGGAAGCAGCTCTTTCTCTGCCGCGCATGCGGCAGGAAGTTCACCCCGGATGACGGCTACCTGAGGATGCGCTTCCCTCCGGAAGTTATAAGGGAGGCTGTCTCCCTCTATTCCAAGGGCTTCTCCTCCGCGGATGTTTCAAACCATCTGGCAAGAAAAATGGGTGTAAAGGTTTCAAGGTGGACTGTTTTGTGCTGGGTGAAGAAATACGGTTCTCACAGGAAATTTGTTTGAATCAGGATTTGCCTGCTTCCTTCAAGCTGTTCTATCCCTTTAACTTGACAATAGAAAAAAGAAGGAATATGAAGCGGTTACATATTCCTTCAAGTATACGTTCAACCAAGTTGTTGTATTTTCACAAGCGGAATGGATCTCAAATACCGGAATAATTCTAAAGAAGTTGAAAACTTAGCCTGCAAATCATACAAAGGAGTACGCTCGTGGAATGAGCCATTCCAGCACCAAATGCCTCCAAAACAGCCGCCATCAAGCGCAACCTTCACATCCTTATTTGGGTGACTCTCCTTCAGCATCATCCGCGCTATCTCGTTATAATCCATCAAACTCCTCCTTTCTTCCGAATCAGAATCCTGGAAGCGGTTTTAATCTAGCTTGAGATAGTGAATGAGCACCGTGACTGTATACTTATACCTGATGGGCGGCCTTTGCACAACACCTGTTGTATCCATTTTCTTGTCAACAATTCTGATGTTTTTGTTTCTGAGCCAGTCAGTAATCTGGTCTTCAACCTGAATAGTGGCTTGCTCTATCGTTTCTGCTTCAGCACTGAACAGTTTAATTCCTTCTGTATGGGTTTTCTGCTGGCCCTGCACAAGGCTAGGAACCATAAAAAATAGCATAATCATTAGTGGAAATATAACGAATCCTGTTCTTTTTAGCATTTCTGTCCTCCTTTCCAAAATCCCTTTAATTTGACAAAGAAAAAAAAGAGGATGCTGCATTCGAAAGAAAGCGGCATCCTCTATGCATAAATTACATTTCATAAATTACATTTGAATGTTGGAGAGGGAGATCATCATTTTACAACACTCTGCTCCTTCTCAAACTTCTCGAGCATCTTGCTTTGTGGAATCATTTTTGGCCCGGGTGTTGCAGGTGGGCCGCTTTCCTTAGGAACCCCGTCCTTGAATGCATACCCCTGGAAGAATGGGGCAGCCTTCGTGCCGACTTTGCCGCTTGTGTATCCAGCTCCTGTATTGCCGGCGCCTGCTAACCTTTCCGAACCTCCACTCATAATGGACCCAGCTGTGCCAATTCCCACATTCCAGGCACTGGATTTGTTCTCGAATCCGGCACCGTTGTTCAGGACCAGAAGGGTGGTTGCGCCCATCTTCATGGCGTCTTTCAATGCCTGACCAAACACCTGAATGCTGGTGTTTTTCAGCTTGCCTTCAGTGATAACAGGCCCCAGTTCCTCTGGCTTCTTCGCTGAAATCCAAGCATTCAAGTCCTTTTCATCTTTGAACACGAGAATGGTAACATTAGTCGTGGGCTGATATTTTTTGGTATACTGCACGGAGTATGATGTGACTCCGCCGGGACCTTCAAGCATCACCTCCGCTTCCTGAAGAACGAATGTTTTTTTGACTACTCCGATGGTCATGATGTTCCACCACGACTTGTCAAAAAACGGCCCAAAATTGTTCATCAGGCCCGGGACTGGGAATCCGCCCCCCTGGATATGCGGCCTTTTGTAATCAGTCGCCTCGAATGTCTGTTCAAGGGTGATGCTGGCTGAGGAGGGACCTGTCGCAGCCGAGAGGTTCCCTATTGACGATTCGCCGCTGGCTATCGTGGTTTGGTTTTGGACAGGGTTTGCTATCCCTATTCCTGTCCCTCCCATCCCTACAGCACTCGATGCAGCAATCGACTTAGAATCTGATGATGCGTCCACATCGATGCTGCTGCCAGCAAAGGCATAACAGGTAACGGCCAAGATCAAAGTGATAATCAAAAAGAAAGATGATTTTTTCATAATCTTTATCAACCTCCTTCCTCCTAAAAGGAAATGATATTCTGAAAATTGGAATTAAAAAATTAGGGAGGAAATTCCCAGGATAATAAATATACCTAAGGAATCTCCTCCCTCCCTGTTACCATGTTGCTGGTTTAGGCTCCAAAAGACTCAGAAACCAATGTGGAATCCATGGAAGCCGCCGCCTGCACTGGCGCTGCCACTCTGTCCAGCTATCGCACCTGATGCCCCAAACGCACGGGTAGAGGTACCACCCACGCTGTAAGTGTTCATGTTCGCACTTACCTGAGGCCCGCCCCAATTAATCTGGGCGCTGGCGCCTGACGCATTGCCTGCGAAGGAGCTGGAGGAACCAAAGAACATGGCCCCTGATCCAGACCTGACAGCGGATTCGCTTCCCGCTCCCCCACCATAAGTCTGGCCGTCCAGTGCGAATGCCGGAACAGCCGCAAGAACCAGAATTGCCACAACAATCAGACTCTTCTTAAACATCTTCTTAAACATAGTGTTGTCCTCCCTTTTTTGAATTTGGTAGAGCGCAGTTAGAGGTTTAGGCATCACTAGTTTCTTAGTCCCCAATGATACCGCTTCAGCCGATATCAAATCACCCCCTTTCTTCTGGTTTAGAAGTAGAAAGAAAACACTTCCACCATCCCCTATTAGAAACAATGAGTAAAGATAACCTAAGATTTGGTAAAGATAAAATAACGTCCTAAGAAAAGACGAAGGAATTTTCAAAGATGTTATAGATAGGAATAGCTGAATCTGCAGGCAAGAGCCACGAAAGACATTGTCTTTACATGGTCTTGCAGGTGATAAATCCGCTGCACGCAAGGTGTCTTGCGTTTAATTTTATCTATCGGGTTAACTTAGTTAACTCGATGGTAAGGATTTGAATTGATGAACATGAAAGTGATATAAGACAAGATTTTATGGGGAGTTAGGCTTTTAAGGCTTATTGTTGCCTAAAATATCCCTTTAACTTGACAATTCAACAAAAAAGGAAGGGCGAACATAAGAACATCCACCCTCCCTCCAAGTTATTCGGTCTTGGTAGCCGCTTCATTCCTGTACTCATCTGCCGTTTTCATATTCCCTGAAGCCATACAATCATAAGCCTGGCCAAGGCTTAGATAAATCTTTTTGAGGTTCGGCTTCATATCCTTGCATATGAGAAGCTGCTCCACCGCGCTTCCGCACTTGCCGGAATCTATCAGGGCCGCTGCCAACCCATATCTGCACTCGAAATTCTTGGGATTGACAGTGAGGCAAGAAGTAAAGGATTCTATAGATTTGGAAATGTTTTTGTCCTCTTCACGAGTCTCAGCCTTGTCAGGGTTGGTTTTGCTCTGATTGTAGTAAATGTTACCAAGGCTAAGCCATCCGTTTTCCGAGGCAGAATCCAGCCTTACTGCCTCCCTTAGCAGGTTCAAAGCATTGTCTATCTTTGCCTGGTTGTTCTTCTCCCTGCCTTCAGTGAACTCATTAATGGCCCTTTTTATGTTTTGTTCAGCCAATATCTTTGGAGACATTTTTGTCTCTATCTTCTTGAAGGCGTCTATTGAATCCTTTTCCCTTCGCGACTTCTCGAGACTTAGCGCCTTGTCACGGCTAAATTTTGCAGAACTGTTAGTGGAATCCGTATCCAATGGCGCATCCCGCCACAAAACACAAAAACATGAACATAACAATCAGCTCAATCAGCTTTCTCATTTTTTGTTTCCTCCTTTTTGTTGGATTTTTATAATCTAGAAAACGTTCCTTACTCTGTGTTTGGTTACCTTCTTTCTTTTGCAGTAAACCAAGGAGCGCTCTACTTCGTTTCTTTGAGATACTCCTTTTCCTCACCATATCGAGGGATGTTGTTTATCCATTCTGCAATAATGTAATTTGTGTAATCAATTTCTGGTCTGGAAAGCACAGGACGGGAAACAGGCGGCTCCTTGACAATGATTGAGCACTTGCCAATTGATTTAGTTTCACCTGACTGTTTTGACCAGTATGCAACAAGTATTTCCGCATACTTACGGCAAGCAGGCTCCTTAGACACAGAATATTGACCTGATACCTTGTCCCTGATTCCTAATATTATAAAAAACGTTGCTTCCTCTACAGACCACCAATTCCTAGGCGCTCTTATTATTTGATTCACGTAGCTCTTGCCGTCTTCTTCAGCATCCCATACCAAAGGTTCACCCTTGATACGGATTGTGCCTGCTTCTACTTCGCCGGCATATTCGGACTCTATAATTAAAACTCTGATTCTCCCAATAACTCTCGCTTTCTCCGTCTCTGTTCTGTACATTGGGATGGCAATGGCAGCCAGTATCCCCAATATGGCAACGACAATCAGAATCTCAATAAAGGTAAAACCTTTCTTTCTCACGGCTTCCTCCTTTCTCTGATTTCTGAGAACAAGATGGGCCCCCTCCCGTAAGGGCGAGGAAGCCACCGGCGGTCTTGTTACTTAACTGGAATTCCAACCATGTGCGACAAGTAGGTTACTTTGGAATCAAAATCCACTTGCCTTCTATCATGTTCCATTTCACCCAACACGATATTGACATTTGTTTGGAGCTTTTGCCTGCCCTCAGCAGTGCATTCCAAGGTATCATCTTTTGATATGACACATGGGTATATTTTTTCTCTGGTTAACAGGACATATTTTTTCCCTAAAATTAACCATGTTCCATAATTGGCAGTTGCAGTTGCTTTGCTATCGCTACGAGCATATGAACTTGAACATGCCTTTTGGGGAATCTCTTCATAGTAATCATCACCTGCACCTTGAGGCGCGCCCTGGGATGTACCGTGATAAAATTCCTCATACTTTTTACTTGGCCAAATCTTCTTTTCATCAACCACAATCATAACATCCCCTGTTTTCAGGGCCGTGCATTTCACCTTACTGCCAGGATATCCTTTCCACACCTGAATGCCATCTATATAAATCTCAGAGTCTAACGAAAGCCTTATACGGTTAGTCCTAAAATCAAAATATGGGTTGTAGATTGTCTCGATTTTGATTTCATGGTCATTCATAGCTATTTGATGTGTGGTCTGCTCTGGCTTAATGTCTATTGTTATTGTCCATGTGGTGTATATCTTGCCTAGACTGTTTCCGTGTGCTATTGTTGTTGCCAAAAACAACGTGATTGCAATCATGAATAGTGCTTTCTTCATCTTCTTTTCCTCCTTTCCTTTTGTATTTGCTAATTTCAATTTCATAGTCTATTAGGAATCAGCCACTCCTCCCTCTTGACCTTATTCCCTTCCTAAAGGCCTCCTTCCTTATTCTTCTCCTAAGGAGAACCTCTTCCTTCCTGAACCACCTCGCGGCGGGA
>JAPLVB010000021.1 GCA_026397335.1 Candidatus Aenigmatarchaeota archaeon | reverse complement strand
AGGAATCTTCCGGGAGGCAGAATATGAACTGCTCCACCTTGTTGAACTGGTGCATGCGGAACAGCCCCCGCGTGTATTTTCCGTGTGCGCCTACTTCCCTCCTGAAACACGGGCTCACACCCACAAGCTTTATGGGCAGGTCCTTCTTCCCGAGAACCTCGTTCATGTGCATGGCTGCCATGGGATGCTCTGAAGTGGCTATCAGGTAAAGGTCATCGCCCTCAATCTTGTACATAACGTTCTCAAAATCGGCAATGTCAGTGACGCCCTCGTAAGGCTTCCTTTTAAGCATAAGGGGAGGTTCCACAAGCGTGTAGCCTTTCTTGGTGAGAAAGTCTATCGCTAGTCTCATAATCGCCTGGTCTAGAAGAGCTAGAGACCCTTTAAGATAAACGAATCCATGGCCGGCTACCTTTGCCGCCCTTTCCGTGTCTAGCAATTCGAGGGACTCTGCTATTTCCGCGTGGTTCTTTGGTTTGAAAGGGAATTTCGGAATCTTTCCCCATTTGCTTACCTCCGCATTCTCACTCTCATCCTTCCCGACAGGAACAGAATGGTGGAGTATGTTTGGCAGACGCATGAGGTAGAAATCCACCCTCTCCCGCAGCTTCTCGTTACTATCCTCAAGCCGCTTTATCTTTTCGGGCAGGGTCCTTACCTGCTCAAGTTCCTTTGCCGCGGTCTTTCCTTCCTTTTTCAGGCTGGCTATCTTCTCCGTCAGTATGTTCCTCTCATTTCTGAGGGATTCAAGAGACTGGAGGTTCTCCCTCCATTCCTTGTCATATTTTATGAGGTCCTTCAGCCATTCAAGCTTCTCCTTGTCCCATCTCTTCTCGAGGTCCTTCCTCACAATCTCCGGCTTCTCGCGGATAAGCTTTATGTCAAGCATCAAATCACTGTTAATTTATTGGTCAGCAGTTTAATATGTTTTGAAATATAGTTTTGGATACCACAATCTATAAATAAGTTCAAGTACTAACTATAGAAGGGTTTCTTTGTTAGGCCAGTATGAGATAATTAAGGAAATTGGGGAAGAGTCTCTTTCTGGAAGCGAGTGTTTTGATCCCTTGGTATTTGATGAAAAGCTCTATTGGGAAAAAGTGTTCAAGCAAAAAATAAGCGATTTGCTTTGGGAGATAACAGGTGAAATTGCTTCTGGATACAATGAATTTGCTCTTACAGGAGATCAGTACCTTAAGCTTCAAAGGAATCGTGTTAAAAAACAGTTTTCCCAAGACGGTGCATTGGATAATGTTCTGCACTGGATTCTGATGGACAAGGCAATCACGTTCGACCCTGTCATGTTCCCTGAATACGGGAACAAGGACTTTTACAGGGTTTATCTGAAAGAAGATTTGAGAATTCTTCGGGAAAATCCGAACCTGTTTGATGAGCTGGTTGATAAATACTCAGAAACAATAAAATCAAGACTTTTTGTATATCCTTAGTCACACCCCTGCGAGTATTTAATTCTGTTAATCAAGAAGAATCCATGTGGTTCCCATGCGCAAAATCCGGTCCCCGATACTTGTACTTCTTGGTCATGTCGACCATGGAAAGACTTCCCTGGTTGACAAAGTCAGGGGAACTGCTGTAGCCAAGGGAGAGCCTGGCGCTATAACGCAGTACATATCAGCCAGCTATGTACCGCTGGATGTTATCAGGAGCGTATGCGGCCACCTGCTTGCGCAGATGAAAATCGAGCTTGACCTCCCAGGCTTTCTGTGGATTGACTCTCCCGGACATGAAGCCTTCACAACGCTCAGGAAAAGGGGAGGAGCGATAGCAGACCTTGCGATTCTCGTGGTGGATATTAATGAGGGATTCAAGCCGCAGACTGACGAGTCCCTGAGCTACCTGAAGCAGTTCAGGACACCTTTCGTTATTGCAGCCACAAAGATTGATCGTATGCTTGGCTGGATTCCAAAGCAGGACGAATGCTTTCTTGATTCGTTCCCGGAACAGACAAGCCGCGCACAGGATGAGCTTGAGGAGAAGATATACAGGCTCATAAGCCAGCTTGCAGAACGCGGATTCGCTGCAGAAAGGTTTGACCGCGTTTCTGATTTCGCGAAGCAGGTGGCTGTTGTCCCAGTCTCCAGCGTCACTGGCGAGGGGATACCTGACCTTCTTATGACTGTGGGCGGAATAGCCCAGAAGTACCTGAAGGGCCGGCTGGAGATAACCACAGAAGAGGGTAAGGGAACTGTGCTGGAAGTGAAGGAATTCAAGGGGCTTGGCATGACAATAGATGTGGTCCTCTATGACGGGGAGATAAACAAGGGAGACTTCCTGGTTATAGGAGGCTCTGCCTTAAAAGAGCCTGTCATAACAAGGGTCAAGGCGCTTCTGCAGCCAGCTCCCTTAAAGGAGCTAAGGATTGAGAAGAATTTCCAGCAGCTGGATTCCGTGATCGCAGCAGCAGGAATAAAGATATCTGCACCAGGGCTTGAGAACGTGATAGCAGGCTCTCCCTTGAGAGCGGTAAGGAGCGAGAGCGAGATAGGTAAGGCTAGGCAGGAAATAGCAAAGGAGATGGAGGAAGTTGAGATAGAGACTGACAGGGAAGGTCTGGTCTTAAAGGCTGACACACTTGGAGGGCTGGAGGCGCTCATAAAGATCCTCAGGGAGATGGGAATAAGTATAAGAAAAGCCAAGGTTGGTGACCTGTCAAAATCGGACATAATGGAGATTCGCTCCCTCAAGGAGCCCGTGGTTTTCTGCTTCAATGTTAAAATCCCTTCTGACGTGCAGGAACTGGCAAATGACAACAACGTCACGATATTCTCCTCCAACGTGATTTACACAATCATAGAGGAATACGAGAAATGGGTTCAGGACAGGAAGAAGCGGGAAGAGGAAGCTATCCTGCACAAGGCCGCAAGGCCCGGCCGCGTTCGTGCCCTGCCAGGTTACGTTTTCCGCCAGAGCAGGCCTGCTGTTTTTGGCGTGGAAGTTCTCAAGGGAATCATAAAGCCGGGAATCAGGCTGAAGAAGGGCAAGGATATTGTCGGGGGGGTAAAGGAGATGCAGATGAGAGGGGAAAACATAAAGGAAGCCAAGTCCGGGGACAAGGTCGCGATCTCCATGCCTGATGTCACCATAGGGAAAGAAGTGAAGGAGAACGATGTCCTGGACGTGTTCCTCTCTTATGAGGATCTGGACATGCTCCAGAAAATCAGGCACAAGCTCTCGGAAGAGGAGAAAGAGCTGCTGGAGGAGTATGGGCGGTAACAAGCTGAGAATTTAAAGTTTTCTTTCATTATGATTGTATGAAATGCAATTATATTGAAGGATATATCCCACTCATTGATGCAATATGCCCGCTTTACCATGGAAAAAAACTCGGTGTGGATGCTCAATACAAGAAGCTCATTTGTGAAGCAGAAAGCGACGCATGCACCCTTCAGACAATGTCCAAAATAGTGGAATCTAATATTCAAGTTTTGCAGAAATTTGATGCTAAATTGAAACTGCTAAAGAAAATAAGTAAATAACACCTATTTGTTCGGATACTCGTATATCTTCCCGCGGTAGTTCCTCAGTATCACTTTGTCTTCTGTGAACCCTATCACGTAGTCTGGCAGGAGCGGTATCTTGCCTCCCCCTCCTGGAGCATCTATCACAAAATGCGGAACAGCTAGACCTGAGGTGAAGCCCCTTAAGGACTTTATTATCTCCAGGGATTTCTCCACCTTGGTCCTGAAATGGTTTGCTCCCCTTGTCAGGTCGCACTGGTAAATGTAATAGGGCCTCACCCTTATCATGAGAAGCTTATTCATGAGCTCTTTCATTATTTGAGGGTCGTCATTCACTCCCTTCAGGACAACGCTCTGGCTGCCCAGCGGGATTCCCGCATCCGCAAGCATCTGGCATGCTCTTGAGCTTTCCGGGGTTATCTCCCTTGGATGCTCGAAATGTATGTTTATGTAAAGCGGCTGGTACTTCTTGAGCATCTCGCACAGCTCCGGGGTTATCCTCTGGGGAAGCGAGCACGGGACTCTGGTCCCTATCCTGATTATCTGAATGTGAGGAATCTCACGCAAGTGACGGAGCACGAACTCAAGCCTGCTGTCCGTGAGCATGAGCGGGTCCCCGCCTGAAAGTATAACATCCCGGATTTCGGAATGGTTCCTTATGTATTCTATACCCGCCAGGATTTGTGACGCGGAGACAGACCTTTTGGGGTCTCCAACCATTCTCTTTCTTGTGCAGAACCTGCAGTACATTGCGCAGCAGTTGGAAACCAGGAAGAGCACGCGGTCAGGATACCTGTGCGTTATTCCCGGAATGGGGCTGTCCCTCTCCTCTGCCAGCGGGTCTACCATTCCTTCCTGGTCAAGCAGTTCCAGTTCGTTTGGTATGCACTGCTTCCATATCGGGTCATCCTTCTCCCGGATTAGGCTAAGGTAGTATGGATTTATCCTCATGGGATATTTCCTGACCACTTTTTTAAGGGCCTTTACTTCCTTCTCAGCCAGCCCCAGCCTCTGCCCTAACTCCTCGACGGTGTTTATGCTGCTCCTGACAAGGGTTACCCACTCGGGCATCTCTCCTGCAATTTTTGCAGAAATAGTGTCATCTCTAGCTGTTTTTTGAATGGCAAACTGTTTTGCTGTATATCTTGAGCTTCCGGAGTGCTTCCCGCCATCCGGTGGAATCTCACTGGCTTCGTTTTCCATTTCTAATTATCAACCTTATTTTTTCACAGAATTTTTACAATAATTATTTTGTGCGAGCATGTTTATAAGCTTTAATAATCACTATACAGCGGCTATGAAATTTTTTCTGAAACTATTTTACAACCGTAAAATATTCTCCTGTTTTTAAACTACCAGCCCAAAATATTTGCATGGACATTCTTGGAATCTGGTATGTAGTAACTGTGTTGGGGGCTCCGGAATACTGGGGATTTGCCACACTAGGGCTTATAGCGGTTTATTTTGCCCTCAGATACATGATCCCGGAAAACCCGAACTGGAAGAAGGTCAAACCCGCGTTCAAGAAATTCCTCTTGGTCTTCGTTCCCAGTATTGCACTCTTTTTCGTTCTTACCCTGAGTATCAAGACATTCTGGTTCGTCCAAAGGCCCTGCCTTCCTTGTCCAGCTGCCGGATGCAATCCATTTTGCGATCTGGACTCCTCCTTCCCCTCAGGCCACTCAGGGACGATTTTCGTGGCCTTCTCTTCATTCTACCTCGCCTTTAGGAAGCGAATGAAGAAGGACGGCTTGTCTCGATCATATAAAGCCGTCAATCCAAGAAGCCTTCTCCTGCTGTTCATTCTTCCTGTTCTGGTCTCTTTCTCAAGAATCGCGCTTGGTGTTCATACCTGGATTGATGTGCTCGCGGGGGCATTTTTAGGTCTTGTAATACCTTTTATAGTCTCTATAATCATGCAAAAAAAGTACAAATCCCGCTAGTTTTTGGCCGTTTTTAAAATCAAAACCGAATAGCATTGACACCATATTTTGTCACTATTAAACAGTAACAACAACCGAAAGCTTTATAAATAGATATGTTAACCATTATTTAGTGATAAAAATGAACAAAAAGAAATTGAAGGTGCAACTAAAGAAAGAAATTGCAAAGCATCTTCCAGCCAAGGATAAGGAACTGCTGGAGGAGATAAAGAGGATAAAAAAGCTCCAGAAGGGCCTTTACAAGGAGTACGAGATTCCTGGGCTTGAGGACATAGAGGATGTTGATTAGATAGGTGGTTGACATGACAGAAAAAATAGATTTCAGGGAACAGGAAAGAAGGCTTGACGAGACAGAAACTGTTAGCCTTGACGATCTTACTAAGCTTTCAACCTGGATGGGGATTTTTACAGGGAGGAAAAGTTTTCCAACAGGAGCAGAAGTGATAGATTTCCAGAAGAGAAAGCTTGAAAGGGCTGGAAGGAGAAAGGCCAGACAAATTGCCGAAGGTACAGGAAGATACATAGCAGATTCTGTTTTCGGGGAAAAATATGGCGCAAAGGTTTTCGATAAAGTGTACGATATAAATGCTTACAGGGTTGTGAAGGCAGCCACAGACAATTATCTTGCAGGATACTCTGCAGTGAATTTCGTCCCTGCAAAATACGGAAGCAAAGAGCTGACTTACAAAGGCAGAAAGGTTTTGGGTAGGCATGACGGCAGAACTGCGCACTTCGCAGAAGACACTGAAGTGGCTCTTGGAAATGCTTACGAATCGATTTTGAAGAAATCGGGATTTACAAAGGATCAGTTCGACTGGGCTGTTAAGGAGTATATAAAAACCCATGAAAACGCGGAAGCTGTTTACCAGAAATACACGCTGCAGGATGATCTTCCGGAGGACGAGCATGGCAAGGTTCAAGCGTACATTCTTAAATCCCTTAAATACAGCGCAAGCTCTGGAGCGCGGGAGATATACAAGGTAGGCGTACTCGTAGACAGCTTTAGAAGTGACGAATTCGGGGAAAAAATAAGGAAGCATGCTGATCCTGACATCAGATTTGATTTGAGCAGGAGATATGCTTCCGCTTAGGAGTTGCATAAAGGAGGCAGATTATGGACAAAAAATTCAGCGCGAATATATCATCATGGAAATACCAGTTATATCCAAATTTGTCTGGAAGAAGGGATGAAGATTTCTATACCGGAAGATTCTCATCCAATGTACAGTATCCGGTGAATGGAGATCCCCTTAAAAAGGGTTGCGACAAAAAATCATCAAGGGAACTGGTGTGTCCACTGTAAGCTGTCCTGATTTGTCAGCCCGAATTAAACAGGCGGTGTTGAGATGTCATTTGATCTTGAAAAAAATCTGTTCAGCGAAGACGAGGATGAAATTGCCAGACGTGCTGTTGAAAGCAAAACAGAGATACCTAAAGGTGCATTACCTGCACCGGCAACACCTAGAGGTTCCAGCTATCAACAAACAAAAAAAACTGAAGAAAAAAAGCCTTATTATAAAGGCGCTTTTTCGACTAAAATTGAAGGGCTTTATAAAACGGCCGTGATGAAATTTAAGGAATATATTTACAGATTGATGACTCAGGGTCCGATACTCGCAAGGGACTGGTCAATACAAAAGATTAACAAATTGGGGAAGTATTTTGATATTGGTTCTTCTATAATTGAAGCCGGGCTTTATTCGGGAGCCGTTGAGATAACAGTAGATGACTATAAAAACAGGCTGGACATGTATTTCGAAGAAGACAAAAAAACTAATAAAAAAATTATTCGTGGTTTTAGGTTATGGACTGACAGGGATCCTAAAGCACCTTATATTCAAATTCTCAGAAAAGAAGCAATTGAAAGGGGGGAAGATGCTGTTCCTAGGGCAGGAAAACCTATTAAGATGGAGGATTTGAATTTTGACGATAAAGGGAGAATAACAGGTTTCAAACCGGGATCTGATGTAGGGGGCGAACTTTTAAGACTAAGCAGAATAGGGTATGATAGCAGATATTACGTTGACAGTCACGCAGAGGACGTGGCGACAGCATATTTAAAGGAAGCTGGTGCAGATCTTAGCAGATTCAGACAGAACTTACTTAGGTCTACAATATATTATTATCTTAATCATAAAGGCAGTGCAAATGTAACTTATCTGGGAGAATCATCAACTGGAAACCCTGTATATTCTCTTGTGTTTCCACATAGCTTGGAACAAATTGATTGGGGACTTGCTGCTTATACTATGTTTGAAGTCCCTGTTATATATGGATTAAAGAAGGTTGCCAAATGGTTTAAACAAATACAGGCATTAGCAGATATGTCGCACGTGGCACCATCCATGGAAGAAGAATATGGTTTTTAAACCCCTTGGAACCGCAGCACTTCCCGTGCTGCGATTTTTTTCCTTTTTATCTCACCTGCAGGAAGCTCTATCGCATACTTCGCGGGCTTTTCTGGATAGTACACTCTCCACGTTCTCTTCCGCAATCCAATAGGCCTTACTCTCTCATGAAGGCCAACCACTATCTTCCGCGAGTCAAGAAAAACTATGTCTATGCTGAAGCGCATGAGCGGCATCCATATTCCGTGCTTGCCTGGTTTTTCAAAAATCATGAGCAGAGCCGAGTTTTTCGGGATGGATTTTCTGAACATCAGGCCCAGGGTCTTGCTTGCAAAGGATTCCGCTACCTCCACGTTCTCTGCTATCACGGTTTTGCCTTTGATAATCCTGATTCAAACCACCTGTTCCTTTATCTCCCTCGCGACTTTCGGTCCGATTATGCGTTCCAGGCTCTCAAGAGGGATTTTCCTCAGGTCATCCAGCTTGCGCAAACCGCTATTGTAAAGAGTGCGGGCTCTCACGCGGCCCACTCCCCTGAGCACTACAAGCGCGAGAAGCTCCTCGCGGATTCCATATTTTACGCGCAGGCGGGTCTTGCGAATCTCTTTAAGTGTGTTTTTCAAATCAAGCAGGAGGGCGAGCTCATGGCTGGAATAAAGAAGCCAGTCTGCGTTTGAAAGCCGGACACGCAGCTCTCCGGGAGTGACCCCGAAATAGTCCAGAATCGCGTCCTCTCCCGCCTCCTCTGTCCACTCGTTAAAAAACCACGCTGTCTTTATGGAACGGATGTAATCATCATATTCTATGTCCCAGGGGTTCGGAGGCTTTTCCATAAGGAATGGCTCATAGTCTACGAGCAGCTCGTTTATCTTCTGCATGTCAGATTTGCGGATGCCAAGCAGAGGGAACATTTCAACTGTTTTGGATATCATGTGCATTACTCCAAACGAATTGGTTCCCCTCTCTTCTGCAAGCTTCATGTTCTTTATCAGGTGGTGCGCAGTGAGGGGGTCTATGTACAGTTCGGACACGCGCCTGCCGATTTTTGTGGGTTTCAGCTCATCTTCCTGGACAGAGGCTTTCCTGAAAGGGCTGCCGGAAGACTCAATGAAATTTATGTCCCTGAGAAGAGCTATAACTTTTTCAAGCAACCTTTCAAGTTCGGAAAGGTCTTTGTACTGGTGCGCGTAAAAAGTCTTTGAGAAGAAGTCGAGCAGGCTCTTTTTCGTGGGAGTGGTTCCCGAGGCTATTAGGGAAAGAACGTGCATCCTGAGGACAGGCTCTATCCCGAGCTTTGAGTAGATTTTTTCAGGCTCGCCTTTTATGTAATATTCCCAGAGGTGCTTGGCTTCTGACTCGCTTTTTGCCATCAGTATTGCCTGGCCTTCCGTATCCCATTTGGGTCGTCCGGCTCGACCCGCCATTTGGAATATCTCCAGAACAGGGATGTAATCCATCCCTCCAAACCGGCTGTAGCGTTTGAGGTCCCGGATTATCACTCGCCAGGCTGGCAAATTCAGCCCGGCCGCCAAGGTAGGAGTGGCCGCAATAATCTTTACAACACCCTCCCTGAAAGAATTCTCCACGAGCGAGCGCTGCTGGTTGGTGAGGCCTGCATGGTGGAACGCTATCCCAGATTTTATGCATCCTGCAAGCCGCTCGCACTGCTTGGTTGGATGATCAAGCACATGCAGAATCTTGCCTGAAAGCTCGGAAAGGTTCTGGATGTCATCCGGGGTGAGATGTTTCTTAACAAGCTCGCCCAGCTTCTCTGCAGCTGATTCTGCGTTCTTCCTAGTTGAGATGAAAATCAGGCCCTGTTTTTTCTTCTTCAATGTATCATTTACAAGCTCTTTTATGGAGGTCTCATCAGGGTTAAGGGTTATCTCCTTCTTTGGAAGGAAGTTTACCTTGCTGTCATAGCATACCCCCACGTAAAGCTTTACAGGTCTGTAGTCTGACTTCACGGGTTCGGCTTTCAGCCACCCGGCAAGCTCTTCATAGTTGCTTATGGTTGCTGAAAGGCCAAGTATCTCAGGCTTTGTGGAATGCATAAACCTGGTAAGTACAATCTCAAGAGTGGGGCCCCTGTTAGGAGAGTCAAGGAGATGGATTTCGTCAGCCACCACCAGGCCTATTGAATCAGTCCAGCTTATTCCGTGCCTGAGAAGGGAATCCATTTTCTCCGAGGTGACTATAATCAGATCATAATTGGCAAGCCACGGGTCTGACTGGTCATAATCGCCTATGCTCATTCCAACCCTTATCCCGAGAGGCTCGTATTTCTTTTTGAACTCCTCGTACTTCTCGCTTGCGAGGGCCCTGAGAGGGACTATGTATACAACTTTCCTGTGGTTGAGCAGAATAGTTTTCAGGCTGGCCATTTCGGCCACGAGTGTCTTCCCGGATGCAGTCGGGGCTGCCAAAACCATGTTCCTTCTTTCGAACAGTCCAGCCTTCACTGCCATATCCTGAACAGGATTCAGGCCCGGTACGCTGGATGCTTCTAGGACTTTCCTGACAATCTCCTCAGAAGTCATAAGATAAATTGAGGTACAAGCAATAAATAAGTATGAAAGAATGTGTGCATGTTTTTGTGGCTGGGTTTGTGCAGGGTGTGTTTTACCGCTCGTGGACTGAGCAGACTGCCAGGCAGCTAGGGCTGAAAGGCTGGGTGAGGAACCTGCCTGACGGGAGGGTGGAGGCTCTTTTTGAGGGAAACAAAAACGCAATAGAGAAAATGCTGGAACTCTGCAAGAAAGGCCCTCCGCACGCGAAGGTGGAAAAAGTGGAAGTGATGAAGGAGAAGCCTTTGGGGCTGGAGCGGTTTGAGGTCAGGTACTAGCATAGGGAGAATTTATATTCTAATTAACTATATGATATCCTATTGATGCATATGGATTTCAAGTCTGTTGAGCAGAAGTGGCAGAACAGATGGAAAGAAGCAGGGATTTTCCGCTCTACAGAAGACCCTGGCAGAAAGAAGTTCTATGTTCTTGAGATGTTTCCTTATCCCTCGGGAAGCGGTCTGCACATGGGTCACGTAAGGAACTATTCAATGGGAGACTGTGTAGCGAGATTCCGCCGCATGTGCGGTTACAATGTGCTTTTCCCGATGGGATATGATGCGCTTGGGCTGCCTGCAGAAAATGCTGCTATAAAGGCCCACTCGCATCCGAGAATCTTCACCCTGAAGGCGATAGAGGTTATAAAGAAGCAGCAGAAGGAGCTGGGCTCCAGTTATGACTGGAACAGGGAGATTGCTACATGCTATCCTGAATACTACAGGTGGAACCAGTGGTTTTTCCTGAAGTTCTTTGAAAAGGGGCTTGCGTACAGGAAAAAAGCCCCGATAAACTGGTGCCCGAAATGCAAAACTGTTCTTGCTAACGAGCAGGTTGAGGACGGAAAGTGCTGGAGATGCGAGAGTAGTGTTGAGATAAAATCCCTTGAGCAGTGGTTCTTCGGGATAACCAAATACGCGGAAGAGCTTCTAAGAGACCTGAAGAAGCTTGAGTGGCCCGAGAACGTGAAGATAATGCAGGAGAACTGGATAGGAAGGAGCGAGGGGACTCTTGTTCATTTCCCGATAAAGGGCTCGAAGGAGAAAATCCCTATTTTCACCACGAGGCCTGACACGCTTTACGGAGTGACTTTCATGGTCTTCGCGCCAGAGCACCCGATGGTTATGGAACTTGTAAAGGGGACAAAACATGAACAGCGGGTGAAAAGGTTTGCAAGGAAGGTTGTAATGGAGGACAGGTTCACAAGGACTGACGAAGAGAAGGAAAAGGAAGGCCTTTTCATTGGAAAGCATGCGATAAACCCGCTCACCAATCAGGAGATTCCGATTTACATTGCGAATTTTGTCCTGCTGGATTACGGGACCGGAGCCATAATGGCAGTGCCTGCCCATGACCAGAGGGATTTCGAGTTCGCAAAGAAATACAGGATTCCGATAAAGGTTGTGATAAAGCCGCACCATTATGACCTTGATCCGAAGACCATGTCTCGCGCTTATACAGAGCCCGGAGTTCTCGTGAATTCGGGCAAGTTCTCTGGCTCTGACAATGCTGATGCCATGGATGACATAACAAAATATCTTGAGAAGAAAGGATTCGGAAAGAAAACAGTCCAGTACAAGATACGCGACTGGCTTATCTCCAGGCAGAGGTACTGGGGAACTCCCATACCAATAGTCTACTGTGACAAGTGCGGAATTGTTCCTGTCCCGGAAAAGGAGCTTCCTGTCCTTCTTCCGGAAGACGCGAAGTTTACAGGCAAGGGAAATCCTCTTGCAAACCTGGACTCTTTCGTAAACACCAAGTGTCCAAAGTGTGGCGGGAAAGCCAGGCGCGAAACGGACACTATGGATACTTTTGTGGATTCTTCATGGTACTACTTCCGCTTCACCAGCCCGAGGTATGACAGTGCTCCTTTTGACAGAGAAAAAGCCAAATACTGGATGCCTGTGGACCAGTACATAGGAGGGGTGGAGCACGCCATACTCCACCTGCTTTACTCGAGATTCTTCACGAAGGCCATGCGAGATATTGGGCTAACCAAAATCTCCGAGCCTTTCAGCAGGCTCTTCACGCAGGGGATGGTGATAAAGGACGGGGCAAAGATGAGCAAGAGCGTAGGGAACGTCGTGAGCCAGGAGCAAATCGCGAAAAAGTATGGCATAGACACTGCAAGAATCTACCTGCTTTTCTTGGCCTCGCCTGAGAAGGAGCTGGAATGGAGCGATGAAGCGGTTATTGGGGCTTTCAGATTTCTGAAAAGAGTAAATTCTCTCGTAGAAGATTCTGCAAAAGCAAAAGGCAGGAGCAATATCACAAGTGCGGAATTGTTCCTGTCCCGGAAAAGGAGCTTC
>JAPLVB010000045.1 GCA_026397335.1 Candidatus Aenigmatarchaeota archaeon | reverse complement strand
GTAAATGTAGCTGTAAAGGTCCCCTGCGCACCATGAAGCTGTCAGGTTCTGTATCGGAAATTCTGAAATCGGGACTTTGCATGTCATTGTGCTTCCTATAATGCTGGAAGGAACGCCTGGAGGAAGGTTTACAGCATTAAGGATTTCGAAATAGAGCCAGCATTCATCTGCATACCTGTTAACCTTTATCAATTCTGTCCAGTAGCCTCCTGGCTCCCACCTGAGCTCTGTATTCACTATCTGGGATGTTGTGCAGGTTTGCACATAGTCGCTTGCCTGGTCTTTGCATACATTGTCATCAATTCCGCAGTTTGGGCTTGGAATTCCCGGCTGCAGGAATCCTCCCCCGCCCCCGCTAGGCATCACATAATCATAAAGAGAGCCCGGGCACGCTGTTGCTGAAGCGTTGTCAAGCTGGGAAAAGCTGTAATTGCATGTCACATTATGGCCTAAAAGATAGTTGTTTTCCTGGTTTTTGGATTCTATAACTTCCTCTGTGCGTATGCATCTATCCCCCTCCCTGGTTATGTTCACCATTAGGAGTATTCCGTTCCTGCCCTCTATTATAGTGGAGGATGGTATGCAGTTCTCTTTTTCGGCTTGCGCATTTTTAATGCAGCCTGTCTCCCCTGTGCTGCACTTCAGTGTTGTTATCGGCTGGAACATGAAGGAGTAATTTGCATAAATGTAAGCAAAAAATATAACAAGAACCACAGCTGCTGGTATGAAAAATATCCTTTTCATTTTAATATATTTCCCCTTTCTTCTTAAAATGCGTCCAGTTCATTTTTAACACACCGAATATGCGAGGTCAGTAAGGTTGTATATGGCTGTTTCTGAAGCCTGAAGCCGCAGCCAAGTCTCTTCCACCCATCTTGCTTTCCTGCATCCTTGGTAACTCTGTTCTGAAAAGAAGAGATAGTCAACCCTTGTCTGGGTGGGCTTGTCAGGAATCCCTATCTCATCCCGTACGAAACTCTCTATCCCCTTTCCGTCAGGCGATTCCGAAAGGTCGCCTTCAAGCCTCTGGAGGAAATTCGGGCCTATGCCTTTGTAGTAATAGCCGCCTTGGGCGCCCTGCTTTATCGGAAGCAGCCAGGCGCTTGCTGTGGAGCTGTCTACGTAAACAGTCTGGTTCTCAGGTATTTGTGCCGTTCCAGCCGCTCCGGAAACGAAGCAGGAAACCCCCCTGGAATTCAGGTTCTCACTAGCCTCTGTTACAACCCCCCTGAAGCCCTGCAGCGTCAAGTCAGTAATGCCTGTGGTATTCTGCACCACAAGGATTTTATTCGCGGGTGCAGGGTCGTTCGGATTGTAGGTTGAATTGCCGGAGCAGTTCCCTGCGTTAAGGGTTCCCTGGAATTTTTTCGTGTAATATGAAAACGGATATTCGTTTACCACTATTTTCGCAGAGCCTGTAGTGCTTAACGGGAACATTGGATCCTCAAGCCCCTCTACAGATACGATGACATCCTTCTGCTCAGACCTGTCTATTCTCGAGATATTTAGCCTGTCGGAAACATTCACTATCAGGAGCATGGATATCTTTATGTTCATTCCATCATAATTTTCCACCTTGAGATATGAGAAATTTGCATGCACATCAAATGAATGGTTTTGGGAGGCTATCCTTGAAAGCCATTCATAAAGGCTGTTGTTGGCCATGAGGGTGCTAGGATTCCCATAAATGCTTGAATTGGTTATAAGCTCTTTAATCCTTAAAGTGGAGTTGTCAAGATAATTCCCTGTCATTATAACATTGTTGACGGCTGAAAGCAGAGCCCTCCTGCCTGTTATTTTCACAGCCCTGACAAAATCATTCTCAATCCCCTGTTCCACCTGGTGCTGCTGGTCTGCTACAACCCTTTCATTGGTTCCGAACTTCATGTTCTGGCTTGTAGTGATGTAGAAGGCTATGAAAATTATGAGCGGTATTATTACAAAAACCGCTATTATAGAATACATCTGTCCCTTGGATTGACGGCTTGCAGACAGTCTTTTCACATTTTGCCTCATGTCCATATTCTTATCTCCATTATTGCAGGCCCCCATAGCGATGGGACACTGCTTATTGATGAGCTGGATATTCCCAGACTATCCAAATTAATGTTATAGTCCAGCAATCCATCTGAATCTAAGTCAAGCTTTAGAAATGTATGGTATACTGCGTTGTTTATTGCATCA
>JAPLVB010000017.1 GCA_026397335.1 Candidatus Aenigmatarchaeota archaeon | reverse complement strand
GGTTTCAGGACCTCTGTGAAATTGCATCCAGAGACTAGCTGTTCTCTGTTCAACTATGTATTCCTTTACTCCGCTCTCTCCGTCCGCTCCTGACCATATCAGCATGAAATCGCTTGATGACTGGTATGCAGGCATGTCCTGAATTGCGCAGGTCGGTTTGGCTGTGTCAACTGTAGTGCTTGCCGGACTGGAATACTGGCCGGAGTTCCCGGCTGCATCCGTGGCGTTCACGCGGAAGGAATAGGTATGGTTGTTCATGCCCGTGTTAAAGGTTGCATAGGAGTTCTGTGTTGATATCGCAGTTAGCCAGTTTGCCCAGTTGCCAGAATCATCCCTGTACTGGACCCCGAAATATGCTATCCCGGAGCCTCCTTCATCCGTTCCAGACCAGCTTACATTAAAGGATGTCTGGTTCGCCCAGAGCGGAAGATATCCGATTGAAGCTGCCGGAGCCAGCTGGTCCACCCTGAACTCCATGGGATATGAAAAATTGGCATTGCCTGCGAGGTCCTTTCCCGCAACGCATACCCACGAGTGGCTGGTTATGGGGGACGATGTGGGTATCGCATAAACAGCAGTGTCATAAACATTCGGGCATGTTATAGGTAAAGTGGCGGATACAAGAAGCCTGTAACTGTCTGCCTTGCACCCGCTAGGATTTGTCCCTGTATCTGAGCACGAAACCCCGGCAGTGGCGGTCGCCTTCTGCCACGTAGTGTCTACGGTGGCTGGGTTAGCCGTCACGAAGACTTGGGGTGGCGTGTTGTCAGGAGTGTTCGCTACAGAGAAAGATATTGCATAATCATTGGTATTCGCATTGCCAGCCACATCCGAGCATCTCACATAGTAATTGTAGCTCTGCCCGTTTGCCACGACAACGGTCATTGAGTGCGCAGTGCCGCCGGTGGTCACGAACTGATTAGCCATAGAGGAATATGGGGTGTTGGCTGTATTCAGGGAATATTTGCACGTGGAAGCCTCGTTTGTGGTCAATGAAACTGGAGTCTGAGTTGTCCCGGCAGGAAGGGAGCCTGTCGGAAAACCTCCAGAGCGGACAGGAGGTGTAGTGTCGACGAGATTCGCTACAGAGAAAGATATTGCATAATCATTGGTATTCGCATTGCCAGCCACATCCGAGCATCTCACATAGTAATTGTAGCTCTGCCCGTTTGCCAGTCCCGTGACCGTTGTCGAATGGTATGTTGCTCCTGTTGTGGAGAATGTGTTAGCCATAGACGAATACGCAGTATTGGCCGTGGTGGAATATTTGCACGTGGAAGTTTCATCCGTGCTCAGGGAAATGACCCTTTGTGTCGTGCCGGCAGGAAGGGAACCTGTAGGCGAACCTCCGGAGCGGACAGGCGGCGTGGTATCAGCCGGGCATGCATTGTTCTGGCAGGTCTGGCCGCCGCAGCTTGACGTCATTGAAACTGTTTGCTCTTTGATGCAATAAGCCCCGGAGTTATCATAAAATGGGCTGCACTTCTTAACTTCTGTGCCTGTGCATACGGCCGTCTTCACGTAAAAGGAGTCGCAGGAATATGCGGATCCTACACTCGCCAGGCCGCAGCAGCAGGTGACGGAATGGCTTTGAGCGTCGCCGCAATAAGTCTGAGTTACGGTTCCTGAGGGGGAGTTGCTGACCCATTCAACCTTTGTCAGGTCAGTGGAGCATCTCACGTCATAATACGGATAGTAGCATCCTCCGGAGACCGAGTCCGGATTGCACAGATAATACCATTCTATCTGGTTTGACTGGTCCAGCACGCTGCCGCACGAACCCGGGAGATTGTTGGGGTCTGTGCACTGCCTTACTTCAGCCCTTTCTTGAACCTTTACGGTAGCAGGCCCTGCAGCCCCTTGCGAGCAAGCGGCGGCTGTGCATCGGAACTGGTTAGGATTAGTGCCCCATGTTCCTGTAACCGGACAATTGCAATAAGAACCAGAACAACTGCAGCTTGATCCAAATGCCGCCATTATCTGGCTCATGGTCGCTCCAATGATCATCCCATCGCCAAAGTCCTGGCCAGCTGGTGTGGTAGTTGAGTAAAGAAGGAAATAGTAATTGCTGCCGTCAACATAATTCTGCGGGATGTAAGAGAATGTAAAGCTCCCCTGCTTGCCTGAGATGCAGGTCCATGAGCCGGCATCGACTTTGGCTTTCAGCGAGTAGTTTTGTTGCTTTATTATGGAAGGGTCCCCGCACAGAGGCGACCTGTTGATATAAAAAGCCGATGCGCTCTGGATAGCAAGAACTTGGCAAGCAATCAAGGCAGCAAGGACCAGAACTGGAAGCTTCAAGTGGCTGTGGTGGGTTTTGCGGGGAGTTGTCATAGTATACTTTTGGCTAACTGATATAATATTATTAATCAAATAAGATTGGTGATTCTATGGCTAAAAACCCAAGGATGCCCAAAGCACTCGTGCTCTTTTCAGGTGGGCTGGATTCCATCCTTGCAATCAGGCTGCTGCAAACACAAGGTCTCAGGGTTGAAGCTATAAATTTTGTTACCCCATTTTCCGCAGGCCAGAGCTATGTGGACAGGATTGCTAAGAAGTTCGGGGTGAAGGTCCACAAGGTGAAAGTGGACAGGGAATATTTCTCCCTGATAAGGAAGCCCAGGCACGGCTACGGGGCAAACATGAATCCATGCCTGGACTGCAAGATTTACATGTTTCGGCGCGCTTCTTTATTTGCGAAAAAACACGGTTTCGATTTTATTGGCACGGGAGAGGTTCTAGGGGAGAGGCCTTTCTCGCAAGTGAAGCCTTTGATGTTCCTCATAGAGAAGGAGGCGGGGCTGGAGGGAAAGATTGTGAGGCCTCTTTCAGGCATGCTACTGCCCACAACCGAGGCCGAGAAAAAAGGCCTCATTTCCAGAGAGAACCTCCTTTCCATAAGCGGAAGGAACCGCACACCACAGCTTACCCTCGCCAAGAAACTTGGAGTCAAAGAATTCCCCACACCAGGAGGCGGCTGCCTGCTCACAGACCCCTATTTTGCGCACAAGCTCAGGGATTTCCTGAAGCACAGCAGGACCTTCTCCTGGGATGATGTTGCCCTCCTGAGAATGGGAAGGCATTTTCGGATTGGAAGAGAGAAGATAATCGTTGGCAGGAGGCATGAGGAGAACCTCATGCTCAAGAAAATCGCGGCAAATAAAAAACTCCCATGGATGGAAGTTCTGGATTACATGGGACCCGTAACAATTATCCAGGGGAAATCCAAATCCCTTATGGAGAAAGCAGCTGGCTTAACTGTCCGGTATTCTGACGCGCCGAAAAATTCAGCAGTGAAGGTTGCTCTGCACAAACGAAAGAAAAAAACAAACCTTGAATCAAAAGCCACACCAGAAGAAAAGATAGAGAGAATAAGGGTTTAATAAATCGGGTCAAATAATATTATGGACCCCAAAGCTTCCAAAATAATCTGCGACATAAAGAAGCTCAAAATCCAGAGCGCTCATGGGATTGCTTACGCCGGAATAGAGTGCCTGAAAATCGCGATAAGCTCTTCCAAAGCAAAGGATAGAAAAGATTTTCTTGTGGAGATTCAGGATATCGCACAGAAAATAAAGACGGCCCGCCCGACGGAGATAGAGCTCGGGAGCATAATCAATCTTGTTCTTTTCAAGATCTCTGAGAACGAGATAGAGGACATAGATAAGCTGAAGGATTTTTCCATATCAGTTTGTGACAAGCAGATTGCTGAGACAGAGGTAGCCATGTCCCGCCTCATAGAAAATGGCGCGAAACAAATCCATAATTCGGACCGCATTCTAACACACTGCCACTCCAGAACTGTTATTGGAATATTGAGGGAAGCCAAAAAACAGGGCAAGGACTTCACTGTATTTGTTACGGAAACAAGGCCCCTCAAACAAGGGCTTATCACAGCCAAGGACCTGCTCGCTTCCAATATAAAAATAGTCTATGGAGTGGACTCAGACATGGGATTCATGATGAAGAAGTCGAACAAGGTCCTGGTGGGCTGCGATGCCATCCTGCCTGACGGCTCAATAGTGAACAAGATAGGAACGCTCCCGATGGCTATAGTTGCAAAGGCATTCGGAAAGCCATTCATTGTTGCGGGACTAACCACAAAACTCACGCATAAAGTGGAGATAGAGGATAGAGACCCGCGTGAAGTGGAAGACCCGAGAAAACTGCGCGGTGCGAAAATCATAAACCCAGCCTTTGACATCACGCCCGGGGATTACGTGGATTTCATAATAACGGAAAAGGGGGTTGTAAAACCGCACGATGTTTTTGAGATGGTGAGGGAGTAACAGGATTTGCTATGGAAGTAAAATACAAGGAAGTCAAAACCATAAGCGAATTTATTGACGCTATAAGAATACGGGCGGACGTGTTCATAAAAGAACAAAGGTTCCAGCCTGGCTGGGAACCCGATGAGGATGATAAGTTCTCCAGGCATTTCATTGCGATAGCAGACGGCAAAATAGTCTCCACAGCAAGATTTAGGGAAACATCAAAAGGCCAAATAAAAATTGAAAGAACGGCAACAAAAAAGGAATACAGGGGAAAAGGTATAGGCAAAGGATTGCTTGAATTCATGCTAAAGAAAATGGCAGAGCTTAAGCCCAAGAAAATAATTTTGATGAGTCAGGTACAATCCCAGCCTTTTTATGAAAAATACGGCTTCAGAGCGGTTTCCAAGCCTTATGATATGTATGGCGTGAAACATATCGATATGGCGTACACCAAAAAATAGTTTCCAGAATCACTTCGCAATATCCGAGAAATCCACCTTGACATCCTTCTTCTCAGCCTCTTCCGCCTTGAAAAGGGTTTCTGGCTGGTAGCGAAGCATTCCCGCTATGAACCTGTCGGGAATCTGCTGGATACGGATGTTGTATGTATTCACGGAATCATTGTAGAACTCCCTGCGGTCTGCAATCTCGTTCTCTATCCCCGAGATGCGGTCCTGTAACTGCTTGAAGTTCTCGTTCGCTTTAAGCTGAGGATAGTTCTCCGCTACCGCGAACAGGGTTTTCAGGACTGAAGATATGGCGTCAGAAGCCTTTGCCTTCTCGGGAAGGGTCTTCGCATCCAGGAATGCAGTCCTTGCTTTCGTGACCTCTGTGAGGACCTTCTTCTCGAATCGTGCGTAACCCCTCACAGTCTCGATAAGCTTTGTGAGCTCGTCCGTCCGCTGCTTAAGCAGGACATCTATATTGGCGAGCGCCTTCTTTATGTTGTTCTTGAGCCTCACGAGGCCATTGAAGACTGCTATGAAGTAGACCACGAACGCTATGACAAGCAGGAGGAAGAACACGCCAACTATGAGCCATATCTCGAATGCCATGCTAATTTTTTTGGAAGCCTGATATAAAAAGCTATTTGCCAATCAACGAGATTCAGAGCTTCCCCAACTCCCCCAAGTAAGTCCCATCCAGCATAAAGATTTTTGCAGTGCGCATTTTTGCGGACTTCAGGATGGGGCTTATGTGTCTTTTCTGCTCCTCCTTCGGGATTTTCCTGTTGACAGGAATTCCTCCTGAGAGGGGATTGAAGGCGGGCATGATTATGAGCTCGGGCAGGGTTTTTGCTTTAGGATATTTTTTCAGGATTTTGTTTTTGTTAAGTTTGGCTCTAATCCATATCCTTTCTCCCCACCTATAACCAAGTCTGTCCTTAAACTCCACTTGCGGATGGCTGTGGCTCATGATGAAATATTTTGCTTTGGCAAAAGAAGGTTCAGGCCATGTGTGGCCGTGGCTTGCATATGTATTCCCGAAAAGACCGCCCTGCGTGGGGTAGAGTTTCACTCCCTTTGGAACAAACTTCTGGAGGCCTCCATCATGGTTCCCGGGAACCACACGGACTTCTGTTTTTTCAGCAAGTCGCTGGAGGAAGGCAGGCACTTCCCGCTCCTCCTGCCAGCTTATTCCAGGAACTTTATGCTTTATGTCACCTATGAGCACAAGGCTTGCAGCTTTGGTTTGTTTCAGGAGAGACTCGATTCGCGAGAGAAGCTTTTCTGTCTGGGAAGGCATGTTTATCCCTGACTGGCGGTATTCGTATTCTATTCCTACATGTATGTCTGCCACGAAAAGGGTTTTCCCTGCCAGCAGAGCAGGTTCGCCGGTAACGAACTTGAGGTTCATAAGAAAGATTTGATATTGTAATTAAAAGAGATAGTGAATTAATGGTTATCTAAAATAAGAAAGAAGGCGTTTTATAATGTCTCTATTTTCTCTATATAACCATAAAATTCTTTCAAAATCTCTTCAGGTTTATCATGTAATTCCAGGCTTATTTTTAGTATTTTTGATTGTTCTTCAGCAGGCAATAAACTATAAAGTCCATCGGCCAAATCAACAGCAACATCTCCGTCGCGCAAAGATTTTAGGCTATCCTTGATACCTTTGCTATACAGGGAGCACGTGTCGCAGGGTTCAGTTTCTATTGGCATAAACCAATAGGGAAAGCAAAATATTTAAGCTTATGCATAGGCACGAACGAGTAGTTGTCGAAAATTTCATTCTAACGGTTAAATCCTTTCATTCCCACATAATATTACATGCAGGAAATAGGGACAGTTATCTCAACCCTTGAAGGGCCTTCCACGCGCAAGTTCTCTTTCGTGATAAACAAGGATTCCATAGTCAGAAGAGGACAGTTTGTCCAGCTCAAGAGCCATGACGGAAACCTGATAGGCCGCGTGCTTGATGTGTACAAGATGAACAAATACTTCATGCGGCCGGAATCCGTGAAAGAGTATGAAAGTTCCGGAAGGCATGTGGATGACATATTTCCTGTTGATCACTGGGAATATCTTGTTGCGGATGTGAGCGCGCTTGGCGTGCACACAGGCAATGGTTTTGTTGATTCCTCATTCCCTCCTTCTCCAGGAACCCGTGTCGTCCAGCCTGAAAACCATATCCTTTCGGACATCTTCGGGATAGACAATAACGGCCTTTACGTGGGCACAATACCGCATCATGATGTTGAGGTGAAGCTAAACATCACGAAGCTCCTCCAGAAGCATCTTGCCATACTTGCGATAAGCGGGGCGGGGAAATCCTTCCTGAGTTCGGTTATACTGGAAGAGCTTATGGCAAGGAAACCCGAGCAGGGCCAGCTTGCAGTTATAGTAATAGATGCTCATGGCGAATACACGTCATTTGCGGATGACCCGAAATATGCGGGAAGGGTTTCCGTCTTTCCTGTATCTGACCTGCAGATAGGCCTTTCCAATCTCCACGGCTACCAGATTTCAGAATTCTTTCCTAACCTTACATATGTCCAGATAAGGGAGCTTGTAAAAGTCATGGACACGCTTAGAAAAAAGAACTACGGCCTTTCTGACCTTATAGATGCTGTTGAATTAAGCGAGAAAATAAAGGCAGCCACGAAGGATATTCTGATATCCACCCTCATGGAATTGAGGATGACGGGGGTTTTCGGGGTTGCTGATTATCCCAGCCTGGAAGAGCTCACCAGGCAGGGCCATCTTTCAGTAGTTGATTTGTCCGGTACCACAAACCTGAACCGCAAGCAGCTGGTTGTGGCTTACATAGCAAGGAAACTTTTCAATGCAAGGAAAAACGGAATAATCCCGCCGTTCCTTCTGATTCTGGAAGAGGCTCACCAGTTTGTCCCCGAGACCATGAAGAAGGAACATGCGATTTCCAGGGGAGTAATCCAGACTATCGCAAGGGAAGGCAGGAAATTCAACGCTTCACTCTGCCTGATTTCCCAGAGGCCCATACAGCTTTCCACTACAGTCCTTTCACAGTGCAACACGCATATAATACTCAGGATAACCAATCCGTATGATTTGGACCACATAGGAAAGTCATCCGAAGGGATGAACAAGAGCGTTCTCAAGCAAATATCATCCCTGAAGGTGGGAACCGCGCTTATAGTTGGCGAGGCTGTGAATTTCCCGCTTTTTGTGAAGGTCAGGCACAGGCAGTCCAAGGCCTCTGAGAAAGGGCTTCCTCTTGAGAAGGCAGCTACAGAATATTACGCCAGGATGAAGCAGAAGCACAAGGATGCGAAAGAGTTCATGTGAGTGTGAGAGAGTTTTTATTCTGCGAATCAAAAAATATAACATGGCTGAAGGGGACATATTTTTCGCAGCAATCTTCGGGCTGGGATTCGGAATATTCTCCTTTATCATGGGCCTGAAGAAGCTCTTCCTCAAGCGCATGATAGAGAACATACCCACGTCCAAGGCGAGGTCCGTGGCCATGGGGCTTGTGGAGGTCTACGGGGAGGTGGTGTCCATAAAGACCCTGAAGTCGCCCTTCTCAGGAAAGGAGTGTGTTTACTACAAGTATCAGATAGAGGAGCTGCGCAGCAGCGGCAAGAGCAGCCACTGGGCCACCATAAGGAAGGAGGAAAGATGCGAGCCATTCCGGCTCAGGGATGAGACAGGAGAGATACTGGTGGACTGCACGGGAGCGAACGTGGACATAAAGCTCGACAACCGTTTTGAGTCAGGCATAGGCCACAAGCCTCCCAATCAGGTGTACGATTTCCTTGACAGGAACGGGATAGCATACAAGGGTCTGCTCGGCATAGGCAAGCACATGCGCTATACCGAATGGTTCATTGAGCCGAAGGAGAAGGTTTACGTGATGGGAACGGCCTCGGACAATCCGAATGTCAAGCTCACGGCAAAAGGGATGGAGAACGTGATAATCAGGAAGGGCCAGAATGAGGGGACTTTCTATGTCTCGGACAAATCCGAGAAGGAGATTCTCTCCTCGCTTGGATGGAAGGTCATGCTTGGAGTTTTTGGCGGAGCAGCCCTTGCTGTGGGTTGTCTGGCTTTCATCTTGTTTTACATGAGATATCCGTTCTGAGACGAAAACTATAATAATAACTGAATCATGATATAACGATAGAAGGTGAACTTTGATTCCTTTTGGGGTTCACCTTCGTTCCATATATGAGGTGATTGATATTTTTAGTCTAGGTGGAAAGCGATCTGTGAAGAATATTGCGATTTTTGTGGATGGCCCGAACATAATCAGGAAGGAATTCAGCATTGACCTTGATGAGCTCAGGAAGATGGTACAAAAATATGGAAGGATAGTCACAGGAAAGGTCTTCCTGAACCAGTTCGCTTCAGACAAGCTTGTTGAAGCAGTTGCTAACCAGGGATTCGAGCCTTCAATCATGCTTGCAGGAGAGAAGAACGCGGACGTGGACGTTTCGGTTGCAGTGGCAGTCATGGAGGCGGGTTATGACAGGAACATAGACATGATTGCGGTAGCTTCAAGGGATGCTGACTACCTGCCCGCCATACAGGCTGTGAAAAAACTCGGGAAAGAGGTCCTCATAATAGGGGCTGAGCCCGGTTTCTCGAAAGCGCTCCAGAGGGCTGCGGACCACGTGGAGATCCTGCAGAAAAAAGCCGGTCATGTGCAGCAGATGCATCACAATCCGCACAACCAGCAGAGACAGCAACAGCAAATCCAGCAGAAACCCCCTCAGCAACAGGGGCAGCAAACTGCAAAAGCATGACTGCCTTCCAAGTTTCAAACCCCGCTATTAAGCACGCTTCTTTCTTTTGCAACTACAAAAGCCCCTGCCAGGATAAGAATAGAACCTATCCTCTGGAGCCAGGGCAGCGGCTCCCCGAAAACATAAACGCCTATAAAAAGGGTTATAACGGGGGCGATAAGCAGAAGGCTGGCTGCTTTGGAAACATTTATCAGCTTTATGCTCCAGTAATAGCAGAACACGTAACCGAAAAGCAGGCCTGTTGATATGAGGACGTTACCTAACTGCTGGAAGGAAAGGCTGAACAGGGCATCCATCTTCCCGAGGGCAAGCACTGCTGAGAAAAGGAAAATCGCCCCTATGAACATCCTTGCGAATGAAACCACCAAGTTCGATTCATCCTTTATGAGCGCGTATTTCGCGAGCACGTTCTCAATGCCCCAGAGCATTGTTGCAATAAGCACAAGCATGTCACCAAGCTGGGGATTTGTCCAGAATTCAGCAGGATTTATCTGGCTAGAAACTATCAGGAAAGTTCCAAAAAGCATTCCCAGAAGTCCAAGCGACTGCCTCCTCGAGACTTTCTCCTTCAGGAAAATGAATGCAAGCACAGTCGTGTAGATAGGGAGGGTCTTGTGCAAAAAAGCTGCCCTGCTGGTTGTTGTAAGGCTCAGGCCCGTGAAGTAAAGAAGGAATGCAAGCCCGCCGCCTATTATTCCGATAAGGATCAGGTATTTCCAGGGGACTTTCCTGAATGGATTTTTAGACCGCTTGGAGCTCCATCCTGCAAAGGCAAGGAAAATCAGGCCGATTATAAGCGCACGGACGGCGGTGAAAACAGCAGGTTCAAGATTGACTACAAAAATCTTGTTCAGAGGAATTGAAATACCGCTTATCACAGCTGTGAGAACAGCGAGAATCGTGCCAAGGGTTTCCTTTTTCATTGGTAATATTTTGTAAGAGGTTTAAATAAAGATTTAATTACATCGACGCTAATTATATCATGATGAGAAAAAAGGAAATGTCAATAAAACGCATTAGAACTTATTCTCTGATATTTGTATTTGCAATCTCTATCATAACCATAACAATTCTTTATTCGCCAAGACAAATCGGTTTGTGCAGGCAAACCCATGAACAAGTAAATATTTCGCCTTCAGCAACATGGGAAGAACTGACCGACCAGGCTTTTGAGTATTATAAGGAAAAGATGTGCGCAGAAGCGACCTATGTGACAGAAAGGGCCTTGCAGATTGCCGAACAAACATATGGGAATGAAAGCATTGAGGTCACGAAGTCCATGGACAATCTTGCTGCGCTTTATAGGATACAAGTAGAATGCGAAAAGGCTGAAACCCTATCAATAGAGGCAAAAAATATAAAGCTGAAAAATATGCGGCCATCAGGCATATCCCTCGGTCTAGCAAGTGAAATATTTTTCGATACTCACGGAAAGGGCGGCTATATTCCGCTTTGTCCTTCTGGGTAATTCTAAACGCGTTTTTTGCAGTCCCTCACGGCGAATACTCAAAAGGCCATTTGTTAAGCTCGTTTGAATGGAATTTTTCCTCTATCACGCTGAAGAAGCGCTCTAAAATGAGAGAGTAATACTCTTTTGGTATCACGTTCGGGTCGAGCTCAGGAGTCTCGTTAAATGCGTCTATAAGGAAGACATTGTCATTCCCGTCAATCGCCCATTCGCATGCATTAAAGTCGTAGTCCAGCGCGGTGTTCAGCCTGATGTTATAGTCCCTTATAATTTGCATCACAGTTCGAATGTCTGAGTAATCGCTTGTCACGTAACGCCTTTCAGATGGGAGATAGCGTATGAATACAGGTTCCCTCTTCCTGAAATAGTAGACCCTGTAGTATGTTTTCGGGTTTATTATTTCCTGCGCAAGCAGGATCATCCTGTCTTTCTGGCGGTCATAAATCCTTTTTGCCTCATCCAGATTGTTTGCTGTGTTCACATTATCCCATGCGTAACCGTCATGCGGCTTCATGATTATTGGGAATCTCATTCTCGAAAGAGCGGAATCCAGATTCGGAAGATTCACCTGGTCCCTTGTGTCCATCTCTGTGTTGGTCTTTGGAAGGACTATGGTTTTTGGATAGGGGATTCCCAGCTTCTGGCAGATGTTGAATTCAGTTATCTTGTCATCGCATATGTTCGTGAAGGGATTGTTTATCACATATGTCCCTTTGAGAGAATAATTCTTCACCATGACTTTCAGGAAAAAATCACAGTAGCTTGCCCTGTCCACAAGCACCCTGTACTTGTATTTCATGGGCATTTCCTCTTCCGCGAACTTGAGAATAAGGACAGGGTAGCCCTTGCTTTTGAGCATGTTAAAGAGGTCAGTAAGAAACTGGTCGTCTGAATCCCCGAGCAAGGCAATTTCATTCATGTTGAGATGCCTCTTTCTTGAATTTTTTCACCCAGTAGATTAAACCCTGTTCATCACATTCATGGTAGTACGGGTCCTTTAACCTGTGCTGGACATTGTGGAAGTTCCTTTCCTGTGCTATCCTTTCAAATATTGTTTTGGCTGCTAATGAATTTTTCACTTCAGGATTTTTCTTCACTGTCTCTTTCGCTATATCCCTCATCCTTTCAGCCGTCTCCAGCGTGATTTCCAGCGCCTTCTTGCGGAAAATCATCCCGTGGCCTGTTATAATGTGGTTGATTTTCATTCCGAGAATCTTCTTCAGGGAATGGATGTATTCCTCCCCAAGATGGAAGTATGGAACAGGCGTGGCGAAGTCGGTCCTGTGATAGAAAGGCCCCTGCGGCTGGCACAGGTCTCCAACAAAGATGGTTTTTTTCTCAGGCATGTGAACGCAGATGTCATCCCCCTTTGGGCTGTGCCCCGGTGTCGGGATAACCACATATTCTGTGTCTCCAAGAGCCATGCTCTCTTCCTGCCTGAATTTCATGAGGGAGCCAAGCTTATGATTGCTTATCACAACTATTCTAGGAAACTTCTCCCGAAAATAAGTAATGTTGTGCACATGATCCCAGTGATGGTGGGTCAGGAAGGCGTATTTTATGGGTTTTTTCGTTTGCCTTGTAAGCCGCATGAAGTCCCCTCTTGTTTTCGGCTCGCAGCCCGCATCAACCAGGACAAAGAAATCCTTCTCCCTCACGAGCGATGCATCCTCAGAAACGAAAATCTTGTTGAAAAGCTTGCGCATATTTCTTTCTTGGTTTGCTGGCTTAAATTTTGCTTGTAATCGCATGACCTTAAATACCTAACTTTCATTTTATTTTTATGTCATACATAAATCCTGCACTTAACAAATATCTTCTGGATGTCCCTTTTGAGAATCTTATCTACAGAGCGGTCATTGCGATTGACGAATCCGGCGGGAAGATCGAGAAACAAGAACTAAAGCAGTTCCTGATAGGGGATGTCCGCGCATTAAGGATGGGCATACCGCCAAAAAAATATCCCGAGATGACTATGCCCCAAGCGCATGAAGTGGCCCAGGAGCTCTTGTGTCAGCACTTCCTAACATTCTCAGAAGAAAATCCTTGCCCAGAAAAAGAACTCTATTTTGAGCCCACGCAAAAAGCGAGAGAAATTCGCTTTTAGCTTTCATTTTCGTTTTCTGAGCATCCTCTTTGCAGTCTCGCTGGATATCTTCTCAGGCGCGTAAGAATAGTGCGTGCTCACCCAGTCCCCTCTCTTCACTTCTGGAGCGAAGCGCGTATCAAGGATTTTCTTGCCTGTTGGTGTGTTCACAAGCAAAAGCTCCCCGCTTCTGAGCACGCGCGCAGGATAAACTATGCATTTCTCGGGAATTATGTCAGGATAGATTTTCATCCGCCAGCGAACGGCCTTTTCATGCTCGAACAGAAAGTATCTTCGAATCACTTCCGCATCTATCTCCTTCTTGCCCATCCTGTGCGCAATCAGGGTGCACATCTTTGCTGCTGTGGGGAACATTTTCGCGGGGTCTATGTTGGCGGTTTTTCCGTCCGTGACTATCCGTTCGGCTTTTTTGAGAAGCTTTGGGTCGAGAGAGCCTCTCTTAACTAAAACCTCCCCGCATGGAATCGCGTAGCGGAGGAAGAGTTCTTTGTCAACTATTGGCAGGATTTTCATATTCCCACCTTCAGGGTTTTCTGGATTTCTTTCGCGCGCTTCTCTGTAGTTTTCTCAACTATGTAATTCCCGAAAACAAGCACCCAGTCGCCTTTCCTGACTTTCACGAAATGGGATTCCGCAGGGCTACTCTTTCCTGAGAAATCCACTATTATTTTCTTGCCTTTGATTTCCAAAACCTTTCCGGGGATTGCTATGCACATGGATATAGATTCACGGCAGGGTTTTTATATTATTGTAAAATCCAATAGACAATTACGAGAATATGCAGCCAAAAATCACCTTCAAGCGGATAACCAGCCCGAAAGGGAAGGATTTCGAGCGGCTCTGGAAGATTTATTGCGAGTGCTTCCCCATAAGGGATGAACGAGAGGTCAAGCGCAATCTGAAGGAGGCGAGCGGATGCTCCTTCCAGGAGAATGGAAAGTATGTGGAATGCTTCCTCCTTTCCGTAAATGTTAATGGCAGGCCGGTAGGTGGTGCGATTTTTGATTATGTGGAAGGGGAAATCTGCGGGAGGAAGGCGGGATTTGGAATTGACTGGTACATTTTCCTGGACAAGAGGTATAGGGAGCACGGACTGGGAAAAATGCTTCATGAGCGCATGATTGAATCCCTACAGAAAGTCTCTATGGAAAGAGGTTCTAACCTGGATCTCACGATATGCGAGATGAATGACCTGATGAGGATGAATCCTCAGGATAGGGAAAAGGACAGGAAAGTCATAATAGACCCCGGGGAGAGGATGGCATTCTTCAGCAGCCTTGGATATCACGAGATTGACCCTTCAAGGTTCAGGTATGTTCAACCACAATTAACAAAGGATAGGCATCCATGCAGGGAGCTCACGCTGGCCATAAAGCCCATAGAAAAAGATTTCCATAACAAGGTCACTTCAGAATACCTGAAGCAGCTTCTCAGACTTTATACGTGGGCAGGATTCGACGGGATTCCGGGAAGCAACATTAACGGCCACAGGAATCCGGACACTGACAGGGCGTATAAGGAAATGAAAAGCCAGCTGGAGAGGGTGAGAAGCCCTCTCGGCCTGAAGCCATTGGTCAGAGGACCGAAAGTCTATATAGAGCCGCTGTCAAGAAGGACACTCAAGCCTGCGGTAAGGCTGCTAAACAGCATATTCCATTACGAGAAGGAGATTCCCGAGGTCTGCCTGCGCGCAAGCCTGAACCCGAAACCTTACAGGAATAAGCTCGTTCAGTGGGACATTCCAGAACTCAGGTACTGGGTGGCTCTCTCCAAGAGAGGAAAAGTCATCGGGATCATAGGACTCTACTCTTATAACAAGGACAGGAAGGAAGCGGATTGGCTGGGCTGGTTCTGCGTCTCCACCGAATACAGGAAACATGGCATAGGGGCAAAGCTGCTGGATTTCGCGATATACAATGCAAAGCTCTCGGGAAAGAGGTACCTGCGGCTTTATACGAGCATGCACCCGAACGAGCTGGAATCGCACAGGCTTTACGAGAAGAAAGGATTCGTGAAGGTGAGGGAAGAGGATACCCCGGGCTGGAAAGGCAAGAAGATTGTTTATGAGATGGGGTTGAAAAGCGATTAAGGCGCGAAGGAAAGTCTAGCAGACAGTTCGGTTCTGTTCATTCAAGCGCTCTAATAATTTCACCTAATTTATCGAAGTTCTCCGGATTTAGATACCTTTCGCTGATAACCACATAATCTAAATTCGGTCTTACGCTTCTTAATTGCTCCAATGATGTCGCCCTTGCTTGCGCCCCTTTGTCTACAGGATCAATCCTTATTCCCGTAACAAGTTTCTTTATTGGCAGACTCGTTATTCTCGGGTCCTCAAGCATTTTGCCTTCACAAACAATTGCATCGCATCCACTTTCATGCGCTATTTGAGCAAGTTCATAGATTGCATCAGAAACGTCTCTTCCATGTACCCTTCTTACATCTTCCTTTGGGATTTTAGTGTGCACAGTGAATCCTATGATTTTAATCCCATCTTTCGCCGCCTCACTTACATATTCTTTTAATATCTGAGATCCCAACGATGAAGAGACCGTCACAAAATCCAAAGGCAGATCCTTTGCAACTTCTTCTATTATTCTGTATCCTGTATTTTTCCCGTGGCATATCTTAATATCGCCGAATATTTTACAGCCCATAGCATCCTTAAATGCTTTGTAGTTGCCGAAATCCCTCCTTAAAGCATAATCATTTATCTTGACACCCATCTTGCCTGACAAAGCATCACCAAACTCTGACTTAAGAAAATCCAATGCTCCCATTCCTACAGGAACTATCTGATCTGTCGGATAATCCAAACCCAAAAAATATATTTCTGGCATTATAACTCACCCCTCAGTTTTCGTTCCTTCAATATAGGCATCATTTCTCTCGAAAACCCATGCCAATCGCTCAGCCAATCAACTGTGGTTTTATACTGAGATTCCGAAATATAGCCCAATTCCCTTGTAGCTTCAAAGAAATCTGCACCACCAACTAAATACAATTCTGAAACATGCATTCTTTTTAATCTTTCAGTTCCTGCAGGATGTCTATAATCAAACACACAACTTGCAATAAATTCAGGATCAATATATTCAAACCCTCTGAAAATGTTTATTGCATTTTTTGTAGTTTCTGCTGTCGTCCTCAATTCCTCAAAGCTTACAATAGCCGATGTCTCATCTGGCGAAGGAAGAACCCCTTCTATATAGTCAACAATCTTCGCCTCCTGAGGGATTACGTCTATTGTTTTTCTTGTCTCTCTCGCATAGGGTGTGGTTCTCCATAATTTGACTTCAGGTGGCAAAACGCCTTTGGATTGCTCCTTTGTTTTAATGCCTATCCAGGCACCACCAGTCATGTTTGGAACCAGCAGAACATAGCCTTCCTTTGAAGGAGGTTTCTCCTTAAAGTAATCTTTTAGCAAATATGCCATTTGTTTTCCTAGTACATCCCTTGTTTCATCATCGGTTATCAACCCTTTTACTCTTAGATAAGAAGGTCCAGAATGTCTGCCAAGACCTAATTCTTGGAATTGTTCAAACAAATCATGTGGCAACAGGCCTTCTGCATGTAAAGTATCAACCTGGCCAGAATACTTAAATGGGCCTTTTTTCTTCATAGCATCGTAATCCCTTACTTCAACCAATTTCTGACCGGTTCCGTTTGTGATTTCAAAAAGCTCTGTTGCAAGAATTTTGGCGATTTCCTTTTTGGTTAATTTCTCTTCTTTTCCCTTTTCAAAAGACGCTCCACATTTTTTAATAGCATTCTGTATTACTTCATTAGACCCCATCAAATCTTCTTTCAGCTTCTCCCAGCCTGTCATGAAGAACGAATTCGGCGGGGGGATTATATGCCTGTGCGGTGATAGCACCACACACTGCTACGCTTTCTCCGCAGCAGCCCATATCATCCTGAAGAATTCCCTGAAGCCGACGTAAGCGTTGTAGTTTTTTATAAGGATCCCCAGCGGGGCGGCTTCCGACCAGATGAGCAGTCCGACCTTGTCCCCGTAGATGTTGACCGTGACGGGCGAATCGTAGCTGTTCGGCATGAATCTTACCTCGGTATGCGGCTTTTTCGCGAGCGACCTGCCCCTTTCGAGATCCATCCTGTTGAATATCATCTTGAGGGGGATTTTTGCCTGCAATCTTTTCCTGTGATAATTCTCGACGAGCGGCAGGAGCTTTTTCGGGACCTTCGCTCCCAGGACAAGGTTCTCTTTGCCCGTATTTATTATGTCGTTCAGGATCGTGACTATGCCTTTCTTCCCCCTGTAAATGTTTACGTCTTCCCTTTCCTTCCTGGAATTGTAAGTAAGCAGCATCTCGGGGAGAACGGATTTTATGCCAGCGGTCTTTCTTTCCACGAGATTCTTTTCTTCATTCACCATATCCAACAATTGGTTGGGATTCGCTATCTCAAAATGCTTCACTTTGTCTTTGGTCACATAGCCGATCATGCTTCTCTTTATCAGCCTCTCTACGGCATCATACACGTTCCTCCTGTGGACTCCCGACCCTTCCGTAATCTTGCCGACAGGGGCGGAACCCAGCCTCAGGAGCGTCAGATAAACCTTTATCTCATTCTTTGACAATCCCAGGTCCTCTAGCATCTTTTCTTTCATCGTCTCAGGCGGTCTATAATAGTAAATTTTATAAAACACGGATGTTCCAGAAATTCCAAAAACAGACTCAGAATCTCAGAAATAAACATAAAGGGGCCTAGAAAGGCCCCCAAAATTCAAATGGTTCAAAGGAGGGGGGAGAAAGGTCTAGCGCAATATGGGTATCCCCAGCTCCTGCGCAAAGTCCTTCTTTGTCTCTTGCCTCTCGAATTCCATAGGTCCTATGATGTATGGCGACTTTACCCCGGTGATTATTGTTATTACCCTTATCTTTCCGTCAAAGCCCGGGTCTACTCTGGCTCCCCATATGACCTGTGCGTCCGGATCCAGCTGCTTGGAAACGTATTCACCAATCGTGTTGACTTCGTCAAGCCTGAGGTCCTTTCCTCCTGTTATGTGTATGAGAGCGCCTGTTCCTCCTCCGTAGCTTACCTCAAGAAGCGGGTTGGTCATAGCTTTTGTTACAGCCTCTTCAGCGCGGTTGTTTGTGTTGGATTCTCCGACTCCCACGGCTGCGACGCCTCCTGAGTGCATTATGGCCTTAACGTCTGCATAGTCAAGGTTTACAAGCGAAGGAAGCGATATGGTTTCCGTGACTCCCTTTATGATTGAAGATATCAGGTTGTCCGCGACTCCAAACGCTTGCTGCAGCGGAAGATCGCCAGCGACCTTAAGGAGCTTGTCATTCTCTATCACTATAACAGTGTCGCAATACTGCCTGAGCTTAGACAAGCCATCTTCGGCCTTGCCCATCCTGGCGCCTTCGATTTTGAAGGGCATTGTTGTGCATCCTATCACTATAGCTCCCTGCTCCTTTGCGATTCTTGCGATGACAGGAGATGCGCCTGTTCCTGTGCCTCCGCCCAGTCCTGTGCACAGGTAAATCATGTCAGCGCCTTCGGTTAATTTTCTGATATCCTTATCGCTCTCTTCAGCTGCTCTTCTTCCTACATCAGGGAATCCGCCTGCTCCCAATCCCCTTGTGAGATCCCTTCCTATCAGGAGCTTCTTATCCGATTTCGTTACGGAAAGGTGCTTGGCGTCTGTGTTTACTGCTATTGTGCTTGCTCCCTTTATTCCCATTTCGGTTAATCTCCTGACGCAGTTGTTTCCTGCGCCGCCTACGCCCACAACAAGGATTCGCGCATCCTTCACGTTGAGGCCGAACTCGTCCTGTATGCTGCTTGCCAGCTTCGAGGCCGCGTCCTGTTCAGTTGCTGTAGGATCCACGCAGGCACTTCTTTGCATTACCTCTTGAACGAACGATTCCATGGTCCCCCTCCTATTATAACCCACATAAACCTGTATACTCAAATATACGCTTTTTGACGGTTGTTTTTGAGTATCGAAATCGGTTTATATAGGGTTTTCCAATTATTTTATGGTTATATTTTCAAGTAACCAGAATTAGCCGAATTCAAGCGAAAACGCCCCCAAGCTTGGCTTCAACTGCAATTGAAACCGAGCTTACGTTTTCTCTTATTTTAGTGCCTTATTATGAAGTATCCCCCTGAAAGCACTATATATATTTGCCTTTCTGATATATAAACATATCTAAATACCCAGCTATATTAATAGTTTGAAGGTGCGAAGCACCTTCTTTCCAGAAAGGGAATGAGTGAGCTTATGTCCGATTTGCCTTCCTATGAGGAGCTGCTGAAGAAAGGCCTGAAGAAAGTCCCGAAAGAGGCGGAAGCGAAAGAACGGTTCGAGATCCCGAAAGCCCAGATACTCAGGGCAGGCCAGAAGACCATAATAACGAATTTCACGGAAATTGCCAGCCACCTGAGAAGGGAGCAGAATCATGTCCTAAAATTCCTTCTTAAAGAGTTAGCCACGTCAGGCGAACTGTCAGGTCCCAGGCTCACTGTTATAGGGAGTTTTTCAGAGGACGCTGTCAACAGCAAGATAGACAAGTACGCGAAGGCCTATGTGTTCTGTACAGAGTGCAAGAAGCCTGACACAAAGCTCGTGAAGGAGGGCGAATACATGATAATGAAATGCGAGGCCTGCGGGGCCAGGCACCCGGTGCCGAAGGTGTAGGCTCGGCTTTTAAATTCTAGGGTCAATTTCTTACAAGGTGTCTAAATGAACGTAGTAAGAGCCGGCGTGGGCGTGCTGCTTATCAGGGACGGGAAAGTCCTTCTGGGAAAGAGACATGAAGACGCCAAGAAAGCTGATAGCGAGCTGCACGGGGAAGGCACTTGGACCTGCCCAGGAGGCAAGCTGGATTTCCACGAGACCCTGTTCGGACAGGCCATAAAAGAGGTAAAGGAAGAGACAGGGATAGATGTGAAGAAGCTGGAAATAGTAAGCATAGGGAACGATATGGTTCCTGACAACCAATTCATAACTATCGGGTTTCTTGCAACTGAATTCTCAGGCAAGCCGAGGGTGATGGAACCTGACGAGATAGTGGAGTGGGAGTGGTTTCCACTGGATGATTTGCCAAAGAACACGTTCCCTCCCAGCAGGAAGATGATAATGAATTATCTGGACAAGGAAATCTACAAGCACTGAGTGGTCTTATGGAAAAATACAAATTCATAGATGACCTGACCTCTGATGTGATGTTCGAGGCGTACGGGAAGAGCATGAAAGAGGTTTTCGCTAACGCAGCGGAAGCCATGTTCAAGGTAATCTGCCAGATAGAGAAGATAAAGCCGAGAAAAGCGGTTTTGATAGAAGCAAAGGCTGAGAACGCGGACAAACTCATGATAGCCTGGCTACAGGAGCTCATAGCCACGGTGGATATCAAGGGAATGTTCTTCTCGAAGTTCGATATCCTGGAGATTTCCGGGAAGCGTATAAAAGCGAAGTGCTGGGGGGAGCCCGCCTCGCCTGAGAAGGGAGGGACCGTGGTCAAGGCGGTCACATATTACAAGTACCTTTTCGAGAAGATGAAAGACGGGTTCAAGACGCGGGTTGCGCTGGATATTTGAATTTAAGGAAATTTCTCAAATCCAAAGTTTATAAATAAGTTCTAATATATACATATGGCTCAAAAAGTATGTCGGTCTATATAACACTGTTATATCGCTAGGTGTCGACTAAAGGAGAGAAAGTGACAAGAGTCACTTTCAAACGAAATTATGTCCAAAAATGTGTTTTCTTTGCTTGAACCCCAGCTGCGCGATTTGGTCAGCCAGAGGTTTAGCAGTCCGACTCCAATCCAGCAGGATGTGATACCCGAGATACTTTCAGGCCATAACGTTCTCACAATCTCGGAAACAGGCTCGGGAAAGACAGAGGCCTGCATGCTTCCGATATTCGACCTGTGGCTCAGGGAAAAGCCCAAGCCAGTTTCCATCCTTTACATAACCCCCCTCAGGAGCCTCAACCGCGACCTGCAGAACCGCATACTCTGGTGGGCCAACCACCTGGAAATGGATGTGAGCGTGCGCCACGGCGACACCTCCCAGTATGAGAGGAAGATGCAGGCCGATAACCCGCCTGACATGCTTATTGTCACACCCGAGACGCTTCAGGCAGTGCTTATAGGAAAGCTGATGAGAGAGCACATGAAGAACATCCGCTACATTGTGATAGATGAAGTTCATGAGCTTGTCCCGAACAAGAGAGGACTGCAGCTCACTGTGGGCCTGGAGCGGCTCAAAACCCTGATAAAATCTGCCGGAAACCCCACCCCAAGGATTCTCGCTTTATCCGCTACTGTGGGAACTCCCGAGAAGATTGTGGGCTTCTTTTCCATGTGCAGGGATGGGCCTCGCGCAATCCCGTGCAAAATAATAAACGCAATAAAGATGAAGCAGACACGCATAGAGGTGGAGTCCCCGAAAGCCAGATATGAGGACTCGCTCCTGAAGGATAAGATGCTTGTCGGGACTGAAACCGTAGCCCGCCTCAAGAGAGTTCTCCAGCTGATACACGAAAAGAACTCTGTCCTCACGTTCACAAACACGAGAGAGTTCGCAGAAATCCTCTCATCCCGCATAAAGGCACTGGATGAGAATCTCGCGATTGAGACCCACCACTCCTCTCTCTCCAAAAACGTGCGCATAAGCGCTGAGGAAGCATTCAAGGCAAGCGAGCTCAAGGCCCTGATATGCACATCCAGCCTCGAGCTTGGGATAGACATAGGGGCAATAGATTTTGTGATACAGTACATGTCCCCGAGGCAGGTCTCAAAGCTCCTCCAGCGGGTTGGCCGCTCAGGCCATTCGCTCTCCCGCTTGTCAGACGGGGTAATAATATCCACCGACTCAGACGACGCTTTTGAGTCTACTGTAATAGCGACTCTTGCAAAGAAAGGCTGGGTTGAGCCCACCATAACTTACCCGAAAGGCTGGGACGTGCTTGGCCACCAGATTGTGGGTCTTGCCCTGGAGGAATACAAAATCACGCATGACAAGGCTTATGAAATCATAAAGAGGGCAGAGCCTTTCAAGGACCTGACCAAAGAGGAGTTTCTGGACGCAGCCAGGCTCATGCAAAAGCTCGGTTTCCTCTGGGTTGATTCCAAGTTTGCGGAAAAGCCTGAGCTCAGGCGCAGGCAGAAGGCCTGGGTTTACTATTACTCAAACCTTACCACAATCCCGGACGTGAAGAATTACATCCTGTTCGATGTTGTCTCAAACAAGCCAGTAGGGAGCCTGGATGCAGAATTCATTGCACTGCACGGAAACCCGGGAACATCCTTCATAGTCAAAGGCCAGGCCTGGAGAATACTTGATATCACCCCAAAGAAGATTTTCGCAGAGCCGCTCAAGGGTATACAGGGAGCCATACCAGCATGGGAGGGAGAGCTCATACCTGTCCCGTACGAAGTCTCACAATCCGTTGCGAAACTCCGCAAGGATATATCCAGGAAGCTTCCCCTTCCCCAATCCAAGGTTATAGAGTGGATAACCTCCTCCTATCCTGTCACAAAAGAGACAGCCGAGAAAATGCTCGCCTATGTTAAGAGGCAGGCGAAATGGGGTTTCGTTCCAAGTGACACAGAGATTCTCATTGAGCATTATGCTGACATAGAAGACTCCTGGCTCATAATTCACGCTCCATGGGGTTCTCTTGTGAATGACACCATAGGCCGCGTTCTCGCAGCCCTTCTCACAACCCGCACAGGCTCCGTGGGCCTGCAGTCCGATCCCTACAGGATAATCCTGAAGCTCCAGAAATCCTCTGACTGGTCTGAAGCGATAGACACTTTCAGGACACTCAAACCTGAAGTCCTGGAACCAATACTCATGGCAATCCTTCCCAACACAGAACTGTTTATATGGAGGTTCATCCATGTTGCAAAGAGGTTTGGAGTAATCTCCAAGGATGCAGAATACGGAAAAGGCTACATAAAAAAAGTCGCGGAAGCATATTCAGGCACGCCTGTTTACAGGGAAGCGCTTAACGAGGTCTTCCATGAGAAGCTGGATGTGGAGAAAGCAAAATCCGTCCTCGAATCCCTACATTCAGGAAAGCTGAAACTGACAATAGAGACTGGCCTCTCCCCCTTTGCAGAGGCAGGCCTGATGCGCAAATATGAGATAGTAGCGCCAGAAAGACCGGACAAAGAGATATTCGAGATTTTCAAGAAGCGGCTTATGGAGACTCGCGTTGGCCTCGTGTGTGCCAACTGCGGAAAATGGGCAACCATATATGCAGTGGAGGATCTCCCGAAACGAATACAGTGCCCTATATGCGAGGCAGGTCTCGTGTCCGTCGTCCCCTCCAAATATGTCCTGGAAGCCCAGCAGCTCGCGAAGAAAGCGATTGCAGGCAAACGCCTCAAGGAGTGGGACGCAAAGCACTGGGAGATGATGAGCGACTCCGCTTCGCTTGTGATATCCTCCGGCCGCAATGCGGTTATAGCGTTGGCAGGCCGCGGAGTGGGAAGGAAAGCAGCAGGCCGCATTCTCGCGAAAATGCACACAGATGACGAGCTGCTCCAGGATATCCTCCGCGCAGAGCAGACTTACGCAAGGAACAGAAGGTTCTGGAAGGATTAGCTCATAACCTTAAATGTTTTAGAACTGTTTCTTTTTTATGAAGGCTTATGGCAAATCCATTGGAAGAAGGTATGAAGAGAAAGAAGATATAACAATTGATGATGATTTTCTGAATGACTATTCCAAAATACTGCAATCAAAGGCATACAGGCGGCTTGCCTATAAGACGCAAGTGATATGCCTTCCAGACAATCCTCATGTAAGAACAAGGTTGTCTCACACAAATGAAGTCGTCGTTTTTTCTATTGACATAGCAAAACAGCTTGGCCTGAACGAAAATCTCTGCATGGCCATAGCAGCAGGCCATGATATAGGTCACACCCCTTATGGTCATGTAGGAGAAAGAATATTATCGAAACTTAGCGGCAAACCTTTCAAGCACAATATCAACAGCGTTGTTGTTGCCCAGCATGTTGAAAGAAAGGGAGAGGGCATGAATCTCACATATGAAACTCATGATGGCATACTAAATCATTCGCGTGGGGACGGCAAACTTTCAAAAACCGTGGATAAGCCGGAAGAATATGATGTAGTGATGAACGGGGATAAGATAGCATACATATTTTCAGATTTGAATGACGCCTTAAGATACGGACACCTTGATGAAAGCAAGATTCCTGAATGCGCACTTAAGCTTGGAAAAAACCAAAGAGAAAGGGTCAGAAACTGCCTTAAATCCCTGGTTTCAGAAAGCAAAGAGAAAGGTGTTGTTGAGTTTAGCGAAGGCCCCGAATTCAAAAACTTTTCCGAGCTGAAGGACTTCATGTACAATGAAGTCTACTACAAAATTAATACATCCCTCCAAGAAAAAACGCTTGAAAACCTCTATGATTACTTCTCAACGTCTGAAGATTTTTCAGGTATAGACCCTGTTATTTCAGTTTCTTTACTGACCGATGCAGAGGCCAATTTTTTTGGACAGCTCCTTCTAAAGTCCAGAAAACCTTCTGCTGAGCAGATAAAGCACTTCGGGATTTTTGAGATTCAGTATGCAATAGGTTCAGGGTTGGTAGGGAAGCATGTGGAAGTAAATACTGATGCAACCCAGGTTGCTGTAAAAATCATAAGAGAACATGGCCGTTTGGAATATCCAAAAGTTTCCATTTTGCCCAATCCTGATTATGTAAAATACGTGATTACGATGTACGAAACAGCAAAAAAGGCAATCAAAAATTACAGGAAGCTAAAAAACCTGGAGTCTGACCGCAAGCTCCTTGTACCTTACTGATTTGGTTACAATCTTTTTGTCTGCTTCAGCTTCATACCTTTTATGGTTTCGCTATCCTTATCAAAAACAAACCTCGCCTTTATTTTCTTCCCCTTCAGAACAAGCGGTAGCCAATGAGAGTCATCCTGCCACATCTTGCTGTAAGGAATCTCCCCGAAAGCGAACCATTCCGGTTTCATTTCCTTCGTCTCCTCAGGATTCCCTTTCCATTCTCTGGCTAGAAAAACATGCACAAGCTGGTCCCATTTCTTTTCCAGAGGCACGTGCGGAAAAAGGAAAACGAACTCGCACACTTTTTCCAAAGGCCCCGCTTTTATGCCAATCTCCTCTCCTAACTCCCTTTTCGCAGCCTGTTCCGGGCTCTCCCCATCATGGACCTTTCCCCCAAAGCCGTTCCATTTTCCTGCTCCGAAACCCCTCTTTTTCATTCCAAGCATTATTTTTTTGTTCGAGAAATCAACAGGCAGGCATAGTGTAGTTTGCAATAATTCTGAACCGAGGCTGAAATAATGCAGAACATCCATCCCCACCTTTCCCTCGGAATCCGCGTCAGGAGATGCACCCGCAGCTAATCTTCTCATGACCAGAATCTCTTCCAAAGCAAACCATCCAAACCCGGAATGCTCTTCGCTTATTTTCACTGTTCCTGTGAAAGATTTTGCAGAAAAATAGTGGACGAGCGTGACAGTGTCCTTGTTCTTCCTTTCCCTTTTGCCTTCATACATCACGCTTTTGGATTGCAGCCCAGTTTCCTCCTTCAGCTCCCTTCTTGCTGATTCTTCCATATTCTCTCCAGGCTCAATCTTCCCTGAAGGGAATTCCCACAATCCTGGAAATGTATCATGCTTTGATCTTTTCAGGAGCAGGAATTTTCCTGCCTTTTCAATCACTATGGCAGTTATTGTCTTTTTCATAAAATCAACGCCACAAAAACGAGAGCAGGCTTGCTGCCCCGTAAAGGAAGAACCCCACCACCATATCAATTATTCCAAGGATAGACTGGCCAATATCCGCAAGCAGGCCGAACACGGGATATAGTATTATAACAACAGCCACCAGAAGGCCAAGCATGAAAAGGCCTTTTAATGCTTTTGCCGGATTGAATGATAATGCAAACAGGGAGCCTGTGACAATGCCTCCTATATGCGCTATGTGCGCCACGTTCCCGAACCCCGGCTGGTAATACGCAACAAAGCCTTCCGTGATTATGAACAAGGCTGCCACAATCCCGAGGGGAAGAGGGAAAAGGAACACATACACCTTTTCCAGCGGCCTGAGCAGCATTACAGCTCCCATAAGGCCGAATATCGCTCCTGACGCCCCCACCACAGGAACCGCGCTCGTAAGGATAAACGCCAAACCACCGAGCAGGCCGCTCACAAAATAGATGGAGAGAAACCATTGCGGCTTCACCTCTTTCTCCAGAAGCCTCCCGAAGAAGTACAGTCCAATCATGTTGAAGAAAAGGTGCGTGGCGCTGGCATGCAGAAACATGGATGTAATCCATCTCCACAGCTGGAGCGCAGTGCCCTGCGAGAGGGACAACCTGTCAAATAACCCGGTTCTTATCGTTTCCGGAGCAGAGAAAACAATAAGGAACAGTGCCACATTCAGGGCTATCAGAGTCAGCGTGAGAATTCCTGTCTTGGTTTCCTTTTTCCCGGCCATTTGAATTTATTATAATCTGCACAAATAAAATAGTATGAAGAAACTTCCGGACGCAGAATCGCTCAAGCTCGCCAAGAAATACAGAATCCCGCTTGCCAAGACATTTCTCGCCAAGAATGAGCGGCAAGCTGTTCTTTATGCGAAAAAACTGAAATACCCCGTCGCCCTCAAAATCTCCTCCCCTGACATAGTGCACAAAACAGAATCAGGAGGAGTGATTCTGGGGATAAAAGATGAGAAATCCCTCAGGGAAGGCTTCCAGAAAATCCTCTCCTCTGCAAAGAAAAAGAACAAGAACAAGAAAGCCAAGATAGATGGAATCCTTGTGCAAGAGTTCATCCCTGAAGGCGGAACAGAGCTCATAATAGGAGCAAAAACAGACCCCCAGTTCGGGCCTGTCATAATGTTCGGCCTCGGCGGGATTTTCGTTGAAGTGATAAAAGACGTGGCATTCCGCCTCGCCCCTGTTGACAGGAAGGAAGTCCAGCAGATGATAAGGGAGACAAAGGGCTACAAAATCCTGCAGGGCACCCGCGGGAAAAAGCCCGCAAACATCAAAGCCATAGAGGATTTGCTTCTCTCAGTCTCCAAAATGGTCTGGACCAACAGGAGGATTAAAGAGCTTGACCTGAACCCTGTTTTCGCGAACGAGAAGAAAGCGATAGCGGTGGACATGAGGGTTATGGTGGAGTGAGTTATGTGACTACATTCCCTCTTTCTGTAGTCACACACCTTTCAGGGATTTTCTGAGTTCCTTGTACTCCTTCATTATCAGCTCTATGGTGGGCCTTATGTCTCCCTGATTCTGGTAGGCCTGAAGGGCCGAATAGTATTCCATCCTGTTCTTGAGCTCGATGTTCACAGGCGGCATCCCATGCTTGATGAGGACGTAATTCAACAGGAGCCTTCCCACCCTCCCGTTCCCGTCCTGGAAGGGGTGTATGTTCTCGAACTGGTTGTGAACGACTGCGGCCAGGACTATGGGATGGTATTTCTTATTGCTATTCTCATACCATGCCATGAGCTCCTTCAGAAGCCCAGGAACATTCTTTTGCGGCGCTCCCCTGTGGATGACATTTCCCAATCTGTCCGCAACCACCACTTCTATTCCCTTTCCCCTGAATCTTCCGGCGAATATCTTGGAATTCCTGAAGACTATGTAATGCAGTTTTTTTATCAGTTCCAGTGAAATGTGCTCCTTTGTTTCGCGTATGAATTTGACAGCCTCGGCCACACCATAAGTCTCGGAAATATCCCCCTTTGACTTGTTTGGCCACTGGTTTCTTTCCAGTATCCCCCTTACCTCTGTTGCGGTAATAGTGGAGCCTTCTATAGCATTTGTGTCATAAGTGAACATCTCGGTGAACCTGGTCCATTCCTCCTCTGACAGGTGCGTGATTTTCAAATCACCCTTTGCTATCAGTGTTTCAAGCTCTTTCTTTTCCTTTTCTGAGAGGGCGGCATGCAGCGGATCGCTCATTCTTCTGTAAGCTTCCAATTGCTGCATTATGGACATTTCTGCCTGCTCCCTTAGAGCCTTAAGCCTTTCTTTTTCCAGATCGGCTCCCAGGTATCTTCTTATCTTCCTGATTTTGCCATTGTCCCTGAAAGAATGCGCAAGATAGTAAAGCCTTCTCTTCCCGCGTTTTCTTATCTCTATGTGCATAATAATAATATGTGACTACATATTTAAATAATTTATATAGATGTGACTACATTTTCCAATTTTTGTAGTCACATAGATTAGAAGCAACCTACTTCGCATCCACCATTATTGCCCCGCGGGTCATTCCGACGAACCTGTGCATGAGCTCCGCGAGCGAGTTCAGAATCCCCTGCGCCTCCCCGGCATCCATGCTTATTTTTTTCGGCTCCAGAACCTCTATAGCGGAGGGAGCATAGTTCAGAACAAGGTAAACCAGCTTGTCGTAATCTTTCGTCAGAAGCTCAAGCTCCACAACGCTTGAGTAAGCAGTCTTGATGGCAGGGAAGGGCTTGTTCACCTTCTCTATCTTCTTGAAATCCCTTTTCGCTATTATCGTGTTGTTCTCGTTGCCCATTTTCCTGACATGGTTCTCAAGGGCGCTTTTGGCAGCGCCCTGCGTGACCGCAAGCGCCTCAATCATCATCCAGGACTTTATCCACCCTTCCTTGAGCTTCTTCTGGACTTTCTCGTCGGACATAATTAGTCTATTTTGTTTGCTTCATTATAAATACAGAAATTCAGCCTCTTGCGCCCCGGCAGATCCCTCTTCTCAACGTCACAAAAACCATTAGCGTAAAAAGAGCATTCTTTATCCTGCGGTTCGCATATGAACGATCCCTCTAACTTGGTGAGTTCTATTCCAAGATTATTGAGATATTCTGCTATTTTCATAGACCAGAATAAGTTCAAACGCTTTTAAAGCTTTGCCCACTTCCCGCCGGCAATCGCTATCTTTGTCCCGCATTCAGGGCACTTGCTCCGGATGTTTGATACATGATATCCAACCCTGTCTATGACCTTCCTTCCGCACTTGGGGCAGTGCGTGGACTCCTTGTCATGTGCGTATATGTTCCCTGCATAAACATAGTGCATTCCAAGCCTCTCCGCGATTTTCACAGCATCCTCTATTGTCTTCACAGGGGTGGGGTTCACATCCGTCAGCTTGTACTGGGGATAGAACCTTGAGAAGTGCATGGGAGTGTCCTCCCCGAGATTCTCCTTTACCCACTGCACTATACCTGTTATGGTTTTTTCAGAATCATTGTATCCCGGTATCAGGAGGGTTGTGACCTCTATCCAGACGCCCCCCTTCCTGTAGATTCTGAGGGACTCCTTTATCGGACCCTCATCCGGAATACCGCAAAGCCGCTTGTAGAAAAGACCGTCACCCTTCAGGTCCACGTTTACAGCATCCATGAATTTGGCTGCTTTTTTCGCAGGCTCGGGGTTCGTGTAGCCGTTTGAAACCCAGACATTGTAAAGCCCCTCCTCCCTTGCGAGCCTCATGACATCCAGCGCGTATTCGAAAAATACTGTGGGTTCCGTGTAGGTGTAAGCTATCCCCGGAAGCTTGTACTCTTTCGCGAGAGCGATAATTTTCTCAGGAGCCATTTCCTCCACGGAAATCTCCTTGCCTTCAGGATGAGATATCTCCGCGTTCTGGCAGAATGAGCACATGAGATTGCACCCCACAGTCGCGATGGAAAGGCACTCTGTCCCGGGAGCGAAATGGAAGAGCGGCTTCTTCTCTATGGGGTCTATGTGCAGCGAGCACAGCCTGCCGTAAACAACCGAATAGAGCGTCCCGCCCTGGTTTTTCCTCACACCGCATATCCCTGTCTTACCGTCCTGAATTATGCAGAACCTCGGGCACAGAACGCATCTCACCTTGCCCGCTGCCATCTTTGAATAGAAAAGAGCCTCTTTCATACTTTTAAAATACAATCAGGCTATAAATTAATAGCGCTTAAATGCCTTGTTAACAACGTAAATCTTGCGTGAAGGTGACTCTTGTCACTTTCTTTTAACCAACAGTACAGTTGGTTAATCAGCCTCCGTAGCTCAGTTGGTAGAGCGATTGCACCGATTTGATAAAATCAAACGGTCTCGTAAGCCTCGTAAGCAATAGGTCATGGGTTCGACTCCCATCGGGGGCTTCCTGAGTAACATGTAAAGCCTCGGGTTTTGCGTATAAGACTCGAGGTAGATTACATGTATATGAACAGGAATATAGTAGACGGTTTTCTGAATAAGGCCAGAGCAGAGGGTCTAGGGAATCTTCGCATAGCAAAGTATAAGTATACCCTCAAGCAGCTCTCGGACATGCTCGGTAGACCCTTCGCAGATGCCACCAAAGAGGATATAGAGCGCCTAGTCGCTAAGATAGAGGGCAGCAATTATGCCGAGTGGACAAAGCATGACTACAAGGTAGCCATAAAGAGGTTCTGGAAGTGGCTCAAGCAGGCCGAAGATGGCTATCCCAAAGAGGTCTCATGGATAAAGACGACCATGAAAAAGAACCTTGAGAAGCTGCCAGAGGACATGCTAACTGAGGCCGAAGTGGCAGCCTTGATAGAAAACACCGATAGCATGAGGGATAAGGCCTTGATTTCTACCCTCTATGAAAGCGGTTGCAGGGTTGGGGAAATACTGTCAATGAGGATAAAGAGCGTAAGCTTTGACGATTACGGCGTATCCATCCAGGTCAGGGGCAAGACCGGAAGCAGAAAGATACTCCTGGTGAACTCTTCCCCTTACCTGGCTAATTGGATAAACCACCACCCATACAAAGAGCCGGAATCTCCATTATGGGTAGCCTTGAGGTCAAACGGCAGCCCAGAAATCATATGCTATAATACGCTCAGGATGGTATTGGTAGATGCCGGCAAGCGAGCTGGCCTAAAGAAGAGATTGAATCCCCACAACTTCCGGCATAGCAGAGCTACTTACCTGGCCAAGAGGCTCACGGAACAGCAATTAAACGCCTATATGGGATGGGTTCAAGGCTCCGGTATGACCAGGGTCTATGTCCACCTTTCAGGCCGAGACATAAACGATGCCATCCTCCAGATGCACGGAATAAAGAAACCCGAAGAGGAGATAGAAAAGAGCAAGCTACAGCCGAAGAAATGCCCAAGATGCGATAGGTATAACAGCTTCGAGGCCAGGATTTGCTCATTCTGCGGCATGTCCCTCAGCCTAGAGACTGCTATGGAGAGGGAGAGGAAACACCAGGAATTGGCAAGGCTTATAGACGACCCTGAGATACTTGAGAGGCTAATCGAGAGGAAAATTAACGAGATTTTGAGGGTATCTCAATCTTAAAAGTATCAATAATTTCTTTCACTAATTTATCAAACTCCTCTCTATCATTAACGATAATCGGTTTGAGAAGCCTCTTCAATTCCCTGTTTATGCCGAGCAAATCAAAAATTCTAGTAATCATATCCTTATCGAGCATTTTCTCTAATTTCAAAAGCGCATCCGTGTCAATCTCATGCACATTAGCAGGCCTGCCTCTTCTAGCCTGCTTTATTATGCTTCTCTTTAAGGGAGCAATTTCGAGTTTTATATCTTTCGGCTTCTCTTCTTTTTCGCTACGTATCACTCCATTATCACAAAGATAATCGTCAATGCTCCGCCTATATTTTGGAGGTATTTTGAGCAAAAGCATAACATCGTTTGTAGACAGTTTTAAACCGAGACTTGACGCTTTGACAATTAAGAAGTACGATTTCCATTTGTACATATCGATTTGCTTGAAAGGAAACCTTATTTTCCTTTGATTCTCTAGTCTATTTCTAAATTCAATTAGAATCTCCAAAAGCTCGATTATTTGTTTGTCTGAAAACGGTAAGGAGAGCAAATATTTGAAAACTTTTTGCGAATCTTCTTTCATAAATTAGGATATCGTCTTCTGGCATAAAAGGTTTACTATGGACAACACATGCGCTCACTCGGTGAAGAAAACCACGGTTTCAACTAAGGTGAGCCTGGAGCTGAAGGATGCCATAAAGGCATATTCTGCCAAACACGGCTTCAATTCAGAATCAGATTTCTTCAGACACTTAATCAGGAAGGAGATAGAACATGACCGAGAAAAGCCTTGACGATATCATGGCCTTTATTGACAAAGAGGCCGAGAAGCGCATAAAGCTAATGAGGGAAAAGGTGCCCCGCCATAAGGCGGGACACGGTGATAAGTATGATAAGGGAGAAGAAAGAATATAGCCAAAACCCACACCTGGATATCGAAAAGGAAATTCTGGAGCTTCTTCAGATTCAGCGATTAAGCTCAGATACGATAGCGTTTATTCTGCAATTGCCAAGCTACAAAATTGACAAAGAGCTTAGCAAGATGGCAAGATGGGGTCTTGTCCGCAAGTCTACAGCCAGACCTCTAAACTTCTGGGAGGTTCTGAATGGAAAGCAATAAGGTTCCGGTAAATCCCTTTTGTGAAAGGAAAAAGGAAACTCTAAAGAAAGCCTTTGACATAATAATGGCAATTACCAAATCCGATGAAAAGATAAGATATCTTAAGCTCAAAGCTGTCATAATTGCAAATTTTGGTCTGTCAGAAAAGAAAGCCGTGGAATACATAAAACTGTTCGTAGACCAGGAGGTTATCTACATAAGGGAAGGCTTCGTTTACCTTAATCCAAACCTCACTCACTCTCACTCATCCTCTAATAATACAACAAATTAGAATTTAGCACATCTCTCTCTATTTTTTAGAGTGTGAGAGGAGAAATCTCCTAAATATAGGTATAATACCTATCCGAGAGAGTGTGTGTGAGAGTGTGGTGACCACACGGCTACCACAACGGCACCACAACGGAACCGTGAGCTAGCCGTCAAAGAGCCGTTGCGGAGCCGAGAAAAATACCGTATTTCTATTCTTTTACTCCCAAAAGATGAAGCTGTTTTTTGAAATTCTCTTCACTTACCTTAGTGAATTTTTCAATAAGAGAGCAATATACTTTTGGATTTGAAAAATCCCATTCCTCAAGACAGCCTCCAGCTTTACAATTAACTATTTTTTTCAGTTGGTTTGGCTCAATTTTGTTCACGTCTATGCAAATACAATATGGAGGTGTAGGTGAAATTATGACAAGGGTAGCTTCCTTCCAAAATTCCCTATAATCATCCATATGTTTATAGCTGAACGCCACTTTTTCAGGAGCAAAGCTACTCTTATATTTTATCTCTAGAAGCCAAGCTTCCTGGGTGCTTTCGTCTATAACCACTAGGTCTGGCATGGCTGCAATTTTCTTGTTTGTATTAGAAGAATATTTCCCTCTAATTTTCGTTATTATTTCTTGATTGTGATGTTCTAGACCAAATTCGGAAACTTTATAGCCAGATGTTCCTAGTAATGTTTTTATGAAATTTACCCCAATTGCTTCCTTCCCTTTTGCTTCTATGAAGTCAGTTTCGGTTTGCATATATAAAATTCGACAATTGGCTATAAAAACCGCTAAATCGCCTATTTTTACGTCTGTAAAATACTTTGTCGGGCGTTTTCAGTGTCAATGCATAGCGATTAAATATGCTTAAAAATGGCTTGAAACAAGATAATAAATGGAGACCCTGGAAAGCGTTGAAATACGTCCTTCCCGAACATACCAACGCTTCCCAGGAAAGCATGAAACGATATTAGTTTAAGGCTCACACCTAGATTAATATTGTTTCGGAGGCTTAAAAATGGGTATCAAGCTTTAAAAAGCCTTGCTCTTTCTAAAGGGTCTCCATATACGGGAAGGACGATAAGCAATAAGGAAACAACATATGTGGAGCATAGCGACTGAAATTATTGCGAAGAACCCTCCATCCATACTAATTGCGCTGGGCGGTATAATGGAGATTATCGGGAATCATACCGGCATGACCCTAGTATGGCTCGGGGTGATTCTTCAAATAATTTGGTTGGTAGTAACACACAGATAAAACAAATATTGGGGGACATTATTTTTTCGTCCCCCTTTTTTATTTTTTAACTAATTCCAACCTATTCTTACCTATAACCCTCCATGTAATAGGGTCTCCGGCTTTCATTTCAAACGCTAAAGCCAGCTTCCTGGGTATAGTGACCCTGAACTGCTTTCCCTGGGACTGAACGCATATTTTTGGCATATAAAGAGATATGGCTAATATGATTAATAGCAAAACCCGAAGCGGCTTGAAAAGCCCTATGGGCTTTACATTCTAAGCAGGCTGCCCATCGGGGGCTTTTCTTTCCCGCAGCATTCCCGCAGATTCCCGCAGATTCCCGCAGTTCCCCTCATGGATTCACGCAGAATACGCGCAGAATCGCGCAGTTTCGTATTTGGCCATTTTAGAGGGATATATTACTGCTAGAAAAATGCTTAAATGCTTCAAAACAGACTACTTATTATGCAGTTCAGGATACTTATCAGGCAGGATGAAGATGGTGTTTATGTAGCCGAAGTTCCGGAGCTGCCTGGGTGTATTTCCCAGGGTAAAACAAGGGAAGAGGCCATAAAGAATGCAAGGGATGCCATTACCGGCTATTTATTCAGTTTGAAGAAACACAACGAACCAATACCTTTCCCCATAGAAGAAGAGATGGTTGAGGTTAGCGTCTAAACTCCCCGTTGTTTCTGGCCTGGAAATAGTCAAGGCACTTTCAAAATCGGCTACGAGGTTGATCACCAAACAGGAAGCCACATCATCCTTAGGCAAAACAGATACCCGTACAGAAGGATGACGGTGCCAAATCACAGAGAAATAGCAAAGGGAACTTTAAGAGCCATAATAAGACAAACCGGCTTAAGTGCTGAAGAGTTCTTGGAACTTCTTAGGAAAAGGTGATATTATACCCTTTCTCTTCCTCCCTTGTATTGTCAACTTAAAGGGATATATTATTTTATATCCAGCGCCAACTCTTTCATAACCCCGTCCACATCCCCTCTGAGTTTTTCTTTTGTGAAGCCGCCTTGCACTGTGAAGTCCGCCAGCCTCATAGTTTTTGGGATTATCTTCTCAGTAGGAAGTTTCTCGATTTCTAAGAAATCTTGCATGTTACTAACATCTTTGAACCTTATGCTAGCCTTCACCCTCTTGAAGCGAGTCTTTGTGGAAGCTTTAACTGCTATAAGAATAAAATTCCTTCCGAATTTTTTCCGCAAGTAAGAAACCTCCTCGGGAAAGCGTATCCCTGCGATTGCATAATCCTTGCCAGGTGAGATTTTCTTGCTCAGGTTTCTCACAAGCGCGTCCTTGCTCTTGTATTTTTTCCTTATCTCCATCCCAAGCTCAATCAGACTTATCCTGTTCACAGGCTCTTTCCTTTTTTCCAGAATCGGTTTCAGCAGGTCCTCAGTGAAGCAGAGCATGCGGAAGCCATACCTATCCCTCAGGTATTCCGCAACAGTGCTCTTCCCTGAGAGCTGCTTTCCTGTTAACCCGATTATCATATTTATGCTAGTAGCCAGAACAATATTAAATATGGACCTGCCATTTATCGCGAACCTCTCTAATGTGGACCTGATAATACTCATAGGTGCAGGGATAGTCTTTCTTGTGATGGCATACATGATTTTCAAGCAGATTGTGAAAGCAATAATAATAGGCGCAATCTCAGCATCAATCCCGATTGTGCTCTACCTTCTCGGTTTCAATATCGAGCTGAACCTTCAGACCATAATCTGGTTCGGCCTCGCAGGAATAGCCACATACTTTATATATGATGTGATATCAGGCTGGATGAAGATAATAGGGATAATAACCTGGCCTATAAGGCGGCTGTTCAGGAGGGACAAGAAGCCAAAAGAGAAAGAAGAGAAAGAGGAGAAAAAGGAAAAGAAAGGCAAGGACGACAAAAAGGAAAAAGAACCCAAGAAAGAAGAGCCCAAAGAGGCCTGAGCCTCCAAGAAAACCTGTTTCTGGTCAGCTGTGATTTATTATTCTTGCATAATAATTATATAAGAAGGGATTGTTGAGCCAGTATGATGCTGGTTTACACTACATAAAAAATAATTGCAAAGGAATCCGATCTATTTTGTAAGAGGCTGGTAATGGCTTACGCCAGATACATAAAGAAGAAAGGGAAAATCTACGGCCCGTATTACTACAGGAGCGTAAGAGAGAGGAAAGATAAGGTCACGAGTATTTATGTAGGAAAGGAGTCAAATCCACAAAGCATGCGGTTTACACTACAAAAATTCAGGCCTGGCAAAAGAACAGGTTTAGTGCTTTCAATTATCATTATCATTCTTGCACTTTCTGTTACGCATTTTCTGGGAACAAAAACAACAGGCTTTCTCGTTTATGCGCCAAACCAGAGCATAAGCGAGACGCTCGTCATGGAAGTAAACAGATTCGTTCCAAAGGATGCTGTTGTGTTTGTGTCCATGGAGAATCAGACATTCAGTTCTGAAATCTCTTCCCTGGTTTCCCTGCCTCTGGAAAAAATTGAAAACGAAAAGGTAACGATAGAAGGATTTTACATAGAAAACCTTAGCATAGGAATCAGCAGCTTCTATGCCCCCGAAACCGAAGGCATTCACACGATAACAGCCTTTATTGCTTACAACGAAACAGAGATAGCAAACGCCTCAATTGAAATAAGCGTGCAGAAACCGCCTGCTGAGGAGGGCCAGGGAGAAACTGTTGCAAATGAAAGCCAGAACTTTACAGAATCGCAGAACGCCACCTATTTGGAGAACCGAACAGAAATAACCGAGGAAGTTGTCCAGTACAGCGCCGAGATAAACAAGCCCGTCAAATGGGTAAAGAAAATCAGGCTCCCTGAAAAGCAGAAAGGACTGGTTGTGAAAATCCCTGAAAAGAGCCTTTCTGTGGAAGTAAGAAAAGTTGAAAGGGAGCTTGTGCAGAATGTAACAAGCCTCAAGTTCAGGCAGAATGAAATAGAGATAGAGGAAGAGGTTCAGGAGATTGAGGTAGAATATTTCACAGAAACCCCGCAGGTGGAAGAGAGGCAGCTTTCTCCCCACAGGAAGACTGTCACCGTTTATTCCGAAATGAATTACACAAACGTCCTCACTTACACTGACATTGGAGACTACCCCAAGGAAAGCATAGCCCTCTACTGGATAAGGGATGACACCAAGGAACTGTTCACGAATGTCACATACATAGATGCCAATGGCAACGGCCTTATAGACAGGATAGAATGGGTTACTCCGCACCTCTCAAACCAGACCTTCGAGGTGGACATAACCGTGCTTAATGTGCAGAGCTATCCGCAGATTGGAGGGAACTGGACTGTTTTTTTCACAACAGCAGGGCAGGCGAATCTGACAATAACAACAATCAATGGAACCTTATGGTCAGACTCAGCTGAAAATTATGATCTCAGGCTACTAGAAGTAAAATGCGGTAACCAGACTCTTCCATACACATGGATTGATGGCTCAGGGACCGGTTCAGTTTTCATAGAAAATTATTCATGCCAAGAAAACGGGAGCGAGACTTCCAAAGTCTTGACAGGAGGTCACCATTACCTTGAATTCAGATTCGGGACCGATGTTGCATATGCACAGAACAAGGCGGGAGACCCTCACTGGTACCAGAACTCCACCAATGGAACAGGAGCGGGAACGTATATCAGCCACAACACCAACTGGACCTCAGACGCAGGTCTTTCCGGCTATACCTTCTCCTTCTACAACGGCTCCAACTGGACAGACGGGAACTGTGCGGACTATGTAACCCAAAGCGAGTGCCAAAGTTATGGATGCACATGGGGCCCCCAGGCTTACGTGCCGACTTATTACATAAACACGACTGACAGCACTTGGAATAACAAGTATGGGACCAGCCAGAAGACAGTCAACTCGCTCACTTGGACTGCGGAGTCAGACTCAAGGTACCTGGTCATGGCCTACGGTGATATGAGATACAATGCCACTGGCTCGCAGGGCATAATCCAGATTTACCAGGGAGCGACAGAGCAGTTCTACGTGGCGGACAGGCCGGCAGTAATTTCAACGGAATTCATGCCATTCGCAGCCATGCAGGTATATGAAGGCACGGGCGCAAGCATAACCTATGACATCAGGGAGTCGGCAAGCGCTGCAGCCGGCCTGGTCAGCACGAGGAACACAAGACTGATTGCGCTCCGTCTGGACAACATGCCGAACGCAAACTATTCCTACATGTACAACACTGCCGAGACAACGAACGTGAACAACGTCTGGGATGACGGCGGCGTTGGAAGCGATTATGAGCAGGTGACCATTAACCCGTCTTCCGCAGGCTATTATTTCATATGGGCAGGCGCGAGCATGGACTCCGGCTCCACAACCTCCCAGGCATCCTGGAGGGTTAACATTGACAGCGGGACACAATACATCCCCTACCTCCAGGGGCCGAGCCCATCATGGTCCTACGCCGCGCTGCAGGACAGGAACGCAGCTGAAAGGGTAAACTTCAACGTCGCCGCCATAAGGTATCTCACGGCAGCATCCCATACGGTTAGGATGTCCTTTGTTGATGTAGACGGCACACCCTCAGCAGACTGGAGGGACAGGAGCATAATCGTATTCAGGCTTTCTGACGTGTTCAACTCCTGGTTCAACACGACAACGGTCACCGAAGCATCGCTTGCAAGCCAGACCGCTTCAAACAGAAGCGTCATTAACATCCCCTCCGGGAATGACGGGAACTACATAATTATCGGAAGCCAGGCAATGAGGGGAAGCGCCACTACTGTGGATTTTGAGCAGGGGCTGAATATCACGAATGCGAACTACGGGATCAGGGCATGGAGGCCGTACAACTTAACCGATTATACGGCTGATGCATTCATAACCAACTACACAGGAACAAGCCCTGTCTGGACAGGGATGTGGTACCGCAGGCAGGACGCCTCCGGTACAGTATATGTCAAGAACTCGGACATAGTCGCGATAAACATGTCTTATTCCATAAGTACATGCTCGGGAACACCCAACTACGAGTTCAAGAACGACTCCTGGATACCATTCACAGGAACCCAGAACTGGTCCAACGTAACAAAATTCGTGAACATAACCTCAGGTACCACGATAAAATGGAAGGTGTATGCGAACGACTCTTCAGGAAACTGGAACTCCACTACTATCTTCTCATACTTCACCACAGACAGCTTCCCTGACCCGTATTTTGTCTCGCCAACGCTTCCCAACGAAAGCATAAGCAGCAACAACTGGATCTACGTTAACGTTTCCGGTTACGATCCATTTGACACATGCCTTCTGGAGTGGAATGACGCAAATGAAAGCATGACAGTCCTGGGAAGCTACTGCTACTTAAACAAGACCGGCCTTTCAGAGGGCAGTTACTACTTCAGGGTGTACGCTAACAACAGCGCGGGCTACATGAACGTCACTGAGAACAGGAAAATAACGCTGGACCTCACAGCTCCTTTAATAACAGTAAGTTCAATAGGCGGGGACTCTACAGTTCCTTATTCAATCTCAGACAACACACCCCTGGCTGAGATAACCACCAGCGAGAACGCGGACTGCAGGGCGAGCCTCTCCGACGAGGATTATGACCAGATGGCAGATGACGTTGACTGCACAGGAGATGGCGGAACCTCCCATTCCTGTCAGTTCTCTTCATCCATACCAGACTCTGCCTCACAGGGAATATACTTCTCCTGCAACGATTCTTCCGGAAACAAGAATATCCCCTCAAACAACAGGGACTCTTCCGCAGAGATAGACACACAGCCTCCTTCCCAATCCGGCTGGAATCCTGCCAAAGGCAGCTCAATACCTACAGCCTCCCCGGTCATAATCATCCAGACAGGCGAGGATGGAGACTGTAAATGGTCCCTCACAGATCAGTCATACTCTTCTATGGCCGGAGACTGCACAGGAGATGGCGGAACCTCCCATTCCTGCTCAGCTTCAGGCCTGTTAGAGGGGCCTGAGATAGTCTACATAGCATGCAGGGACGACACTGACGTGAGCCCGAATGAAAATTCCAATGCCAGCAGAGACTGGCTATTCGTTAACGTTTCAGGAAATGAGAACCTCCACACGTGCATACTTAACTGGAACGGAGCCAACGAATCCATAGTACCGGAAGGCGAATACTGCTACATAAACAAGACCGGCCTTCCGGAGGACCATTATTATTTCAAGGTATACGCAAACGATACTGCAGGGAACCTCAACGTGACTGATGACCGCATGTCATCAGTGGACTACCCGCCAAGATACTCCCTCAACTCCACAAACACCACAGAAGCTGGAAGGGACGTGCAGCATAGACTGTACTGGCAGGATCCCCTGCTTGTCGGCGGTTTCATCTTCTCCTTCCACAATGGATCGAACTGGACTGATGGAAGCTGCTCGGCCTACCCTCAAATCCAATGCCCTGATTTCGGTTGTAGCTGGGATGAAGCAAGCGCAGGAAATTCAACATCAACCGTCTCAGTCCTTACAGGCATAACAGACGAGGGCACAGCCAATCTCCCCCAGTATTCGGACAGGACCTTCTACGACCCCAACAACAACAGATGGCATACGGTCATAGTAGACGCATCCAGCGACATACACACATGGTCAACCAGCGACCTGTCAACATGGATTGATGGAATAGACATAATCGCAGGAACATTCGATTGGGATGATTATGACTGCGTACGTGATGTAAACGGGGCAAACGCGTATATCCATTGCGTATATGTCGCATCCGGAGGGACTGTTTATGTCAGATACAAAAGATGCGAATTGACAGGGACGGCCCCTTATATCACTTGTCTTGCTGAGGAGGTGCCATTAAACGTAACAGCGCAGACTGCAGGAGGAACTAGTTTAGACCGTGTCTGGTATCCAAGGGTGGCCATAGACAGCAACAGATGTGTGCTGATATCAGTTGATATGGAGGACGACAGCGAAGCGACTGCAGACGAACATGAGGTTATCCTGACAAAAGAAGCATCATCCACAACCTGCGGAGATGGAGACTGGGATTATGCAGAAGACACAGAAACAGGGTTTCCCATAGAAAGCATACAATCCGAAGTAGGATACAATGCGGCTTTCTCTGCGGGGATAAGATCATTCGGAGACCTTGACGCCCAGATAGTGTGGGAGAACACAGACAGCACGACAGTAACCATCTGGAAAACAATCTACTTCAACGGTACAAGCAATTCCGTAGGTACAGAACGCCAGCTTGACGCGGACATAGAGTACCAGGCGTCAAAATACCTGGTTATCGCGGGAGAAAAATCAGTTTTCTTTGCAATGGACGACATCACCACAGACCTTGACGCATTCATAATCACATCGAAAGATGGTGCGCTATCGTCCCAGGTCGATACAGGATTGAACGTCAGGTATGTAGCAGGAGTGGAGCAGGAAATAGCCTCCGTTGTTGACACGAGGGCTCCTGGCGGGGACGACATATGGGTCTTCGGGGTTGACAGTTCTGACACAGATGGCATATACTATGCAAACTCTACAGACGGAGGTAGCACGTGGAGTACCCCTGTCCTCTGGATTAATGACGCAGGTACAGACGAGATAAAATATATGTCGGCTTCTTTCGACAACGAGACATGCAATATTACTGTGGCATGGCAGAACAGCTCGGTATCTCCGTGGGCTGTCATGTCAAAAACAATAACCACGGGAAGCTGCAGGGCATGCGTCGGGACGCCTAACTACGAGTTCAAGAACGACTCCTGGGTCTCTTTCTCCGGCACGCAGAACTGGTCCAACGTCACCAAGAACATAAACAATACGCTCGGCGCCACGATAAAATGGAAAGTGTACTCTAACGACAGCGCAGGCAACTGGAACTCCACCCCTGTCTTTTCCTACCAAACCACTGACGAGACACCCCCATACTTTCGTTTCGATCAGGACAACTCAAGCGGAAAAGTGAATGTGGGAGAGACAGTGAAAGCATCCGTTTTCTGGAATGACAGCCTATCCAACCTTAACAGAGCCATACTCCGGACCAATGAGACCGGAAGCTGGGCTAACAGGAGCTATTACTCTTTTACCTCCAAGCCGGAATATTCCAATTTTTCAATAGATACCACAAGCCATGGCGGCGAAACAATATGCTGGCTGGTATGGGCAAACGATTCGTCAGGGAATCTGAACTCCTCCATATCCGAGCATTGCTTTGACGTGAACAGGCCGCCCATACTCTCAGCAGTCATAATTTCGCCCTCAACTCCCCTGACAATAGATACGCTGGACTGCGGCGCGCTCGGTTCTGACCCTGACGCTGGGGATGTGCTGCACACGGATTTCACGTGGTACAGGGATACTGGCTCAGGCTATTCTGCATGGACGGACGATGACGAGAATGGCATCCTGACATCGAACAACGTGTTTGTGAACACTTCCTCCACAGGGGACATAGAGCCCGCGGACACGGTAAAGGGATACAAGTTCAAGTGCCAGGCCACCCTCTATGACGGCAATGGCGCCTCAGTTGTGATGAACTCCTCCGAAGTGACGATACAGAACTCTGCCCCGAATCCGGATTCAGGATGGAGCCCCTCCAGTACGCACAACACGGGCCAGGATTTCACGTGGACCGAGGGCAGCGATGACGACGGGGATGCCGTGACATCATTCCTGTGCATAGACGACGACTCGGCTGGCAGGAACAGCGAAGCGTGCGATACATATTCAGGAAGCGGAAAAGACTCTCCAGTCACAGATGTGACGCTGGTATATGGAGGGACAACCAAGACATACTATGGAAGGCTCAGGGCGACGGACGGCCAGGCGAGCTCCTCAAACTATGACTTCACGTTCACTATCACAAACACACAGCCATCAGCCCCGTCAGGCTCATCATTGGCAGGCCTGACTACGGGAGATTCCACGCCAACCATAACCTTCATAAAGGGGACAGACTCTGACTCAAACCCATCGGATACTGTAACCCAATATGTTTCGGTCGACTCATCCGGCTACACGGACTCAGGAAACACCTACGCAACCTCCGGCGACATAAGCCAGTTCACAATAACGCCTGACCTTGCTGACGGAACCTATTACGTAAGGCAGTGGGCGAACGACGGGACAGGAGCCTCGAACTCCCGTTCGGCCAATTACGAATACGCATTCACTGTCCAGGCCGAACTAACAATAGAATCCATACAGATACAGCCGGATGAAGGAAACCCGGGAGTAATAATAAATCCGGTTGAGAATTCGAACAAGGCAGTAAACGTTACGGTGACAGTGGCAAACTCAACCACTATCCATGCATGCGAGGTCAGGATATTCAATTCCTCCACCAGCTACCCAAGTCCGATATTTCTCTACCAGGGAACCATACAGAACTGCGGAGCCACTTGCGAATGCTTCAGGGAATGGAACATGGAGTACTGGAGAAATGACGGCGAATGGAACGTTTCAGTTTACATAAACGTCACAAACGGCGTCAGCAACTTCACCTCCCAGAACTTCACATACAACACCCTCACATCCATAGACGTCAACACATCATCAATAATCTTTTCAGGCATACCTGAGCAGACAGTAAACTCAACGAACTCCTATCCGCTGCAGATAAATAACACGGGCAACCAGGTCGTGAACATAAATATAAAGGGGTCAGACTTCACAGGGCTGAGCCAGCCCGGCTATGTGGTCGGTGTGGGAAATTCCACCTACAACGAAACATCCAATGGAGCGTATCAGCAGCTCACAAAGAACTTCGTACAGGTTTTCGGGAATCTGGCGCCAGCCGGCTCAAAGAGCCTGTTCTTCAGGGCGTACCTGCCGGCAGGCTTCATACAGCAGGACTACCAGAACACAATAGAAATAAGCACATGAGCGAGCGCGCATAATCAATCCGGCTTGACATCTTCCTTTTTCTTTTTCCTGGAGGCGGATTCAAGGGCAAACACCTTCCTTTTTACCGAAGCGAGCCTTTTCCTGCTTCTTGCGAGCGCCGATTCATACTCGTTCTTGTCGATAAGCCCCTTACCGAAGTATTTTTCCTGCAGCTCCTTTATGGACCTGTTAATTGATTCATCCTCCTTCCTCAGGGCATCCAGCCTTTTTTTCCTGCGCCTCCTCTTCCTGTACCTGAGAAAGGCAAGCGTTCCTGTGATAAACGCCAGAATGCACGCCAGGACAAGGAGCATGTTGCTTTCCAGAAAAAGCGCAACTCCCTCCCACCCCTTTGACTGGGCAGCCCTTTCCATTGAGGCTTCGGCCTGGAGCTCCTCAAGCCTTGAATTCGCTTGCGAAAAAAGCTCTTCAGCCTTCTCATACTCCTCATTCCTGAGAGCTTTCAGCCCGTCCTCAAAAAGCTGCCTGGGAGCGGAAACGTCAGCTACAATGGAGACCTCGTAAATGTGCGATTCCGTCCGGTCTATCCCCTGTTCAAGATAAGCGGCCTTTTGCTTTATGGACTCCAC
>JAPLVB010000052.1 GCA_026397335.1 Candidatus Aenigmatarchaeota archaeon | reverse complement strand
CCGCTCTCCTGGGTTTTCTCTATCTTGAGGTTGCTGTCCGCAAAAGCTGAAATGAACATCCACTGAGGATTGGTGTCATCAGTGGAAACAACTATGTCAGAATAAGCGGGGAGATTCACCTGGTAATCAGAAAGGAACGTGTAGGCCTTTGTTCCCCTGTACAGCCCGAGATTGGCCTTTATGGAATTCTCCAGCCCTGCCTTGAACTCATAAACATCCGGATGCGGGTCAGAATAGTCCCACACAGCATATCCCTGGTAGCTTCTTCCGGAAGGCATGGAATCCCAGCCGCCTTTTCCCAGGTTGTCATAGCACGCCTGATAGATGGAATACTCCAGGGACGTTTCCATGTAGAGCTTTGCGGCGTCAAGGGCGTTGCCCATTATGTGAATCTGGGAATGCACCTCCACATCACTCTGTATTTGCCCGGTTTTTATTGCAGGTATGTTAACTACCGACCACAGTACGATTAGAATAATAACTATGAAAATCGCCGCGATTATCAGCGCCTGCCCTTTCAGCTTTCTGGAAGGAAGTCGCTTCGCGACTTCTAATTCTTTCATTCTCATTTTCATTCCCATTGTTTGAACACCACTTGGCCTCTAAGATTCGCGCCACTTCTCGGGCCGGGGAGGGGTATATCAGTCTGATAGCTCTTCACACCTGTCCCTGAAACGTACTTGCAGGCTGCAACCTTTTCGTGTTCGCATGATTTGGATGCGCTTGCAGGAATATTCTGGAACAGCGTGCAAGGATCAATGGAATCCGCGATCCTCTGATTGCTGGCTGCCCTGATTTCAAAATGCAGGTGCGGTCCCGTGGAATATCCTGTGTTTCCTGACGTTCCTATCTCCTCTCCGGGATTCACATCCCCGCTCGTTTTTTTAACGGTAGCAAGGTGGTCATAATATGTGTAGTATACATTCCCATTGACTGCATGCTTCAGCACGACGTAGTTCCCATAACCTCCGTTGCAGTTTTTTTGTCCTTCGATGCAAGTCGTGTATGTCCTTACTACGGTCCCCTTGGCTGCAGCGATAACCCTCATCCCCCTCCCGGCTATGTCAATCCCCGGATGGCAGCTGCACACGCCTTTGTTCAATTCTCTTCCCCCAAAGCCGGAGCTTATGGCTGCAGAATCTGGCAGCGGCCAAACAAAAGCAGATTTAAGTTCAGTCGGTATGGCTTGGGATCCGCATCCCTCAATGGCGGAGCGCGCATCATCCTCTATGCTTGGGGGAACATTATTCTGGAAGCTTATGTCTGTTCCGGAAACAGAGAAAACATACGTCTTGAATGCCGCATCCAGGGTATCCTTGACCGGCTGGATATACTCAGAATTATCCTCTATTCCATCCGCCTGATATGAGCCAAGAAGCTCTATATGCTTCACGCTGGCGTTTTTTGCATTAAGCAGGCTCACTATCTCTGTCCCCACATCATCATTGGTCATGAAAACCTTCAGGTTGGTCTGTATGCTGGCGATATTGGATGCCAATGGAACATACCCGAAAAATAATCCCATGAAAAATATCAATCCCGCGGCAACAACCACAATCAGAAGGAACAGCATGAAGTCTGCTATGGCTTTCCTGTTCTTGCATGAACTTGCCGGGCATTTTTTATTTTCCATAATTTTATCCTGGAGGTATCACTGACGTCATCGTTGATAATGTGCTCCCATAGACGCTTACCGTAAGCCTTGACACATAGTTATTTTTACCATCGCTTATTGTAACGAAAATCTTGTGCTCGATCCCGCCGCTCCTGAAATTGAAGTCATAGGTTTTTTTCCCAGAGTTAGGACCTTCCAGATACTCCACCTTTGCTCCCGCGTCAAGAGAGCAAATCTTGCACCTATCGCACACTACATTAATCCCGCTGTTCTGTTTCTTCTGCAAATCATCCAGAGTGCTGGCAGGAATCGCACCAAACACGTCATTGAAGCAATCCTTTACTATGTGGGTGGCATCCACTGCCTGCAGTTGCTTGTCCGAAACCACCAAGTCAGCGGAGAACTTGGCCATGGATCCCTGTACAAACATAACAAACGCTATAACAATCCCGACAAACAGAATCACCCCTAAAGGAGTGGTCACGAGTTCCGTGTCGGATTTCATGTCACCGGATAGAAAGCGTCTGCGGACGCCTTCATTCTTTTTTCTCAGCATACCACACACCTCTTGGGATCGCATGCAGAAGCGGTATAGCAGGTATTGTAATACCCGTTTACTTTAACAATAAAGTCGCTGGTTTCTGCAGGAAGACTGGTTTTCCAGTCTGCGTAATCCTTTATTTTATCAAGATTTTCAGGGCCCCAGTTGTAAGCCGCAAGGGTCTTCTCCATATCTCCAGGGTATCGATTTTTCATCTGGGCAAGGTATCTTGCCCCTCCAGCAACATTCTGGTCCGGCTTAAGCGGATCGACACCAAGCCCGCTTGCTGTTTTGGGCATGAGCTGCATAAGCCCCAGTGCGCCTTCGCTTGATTTTAGGATGTAGCCGTTCTTGCAGTGCATGAAAGAGCTTTCCTGCCTTATAACAGCCTTTATCCAGGCCTGGGTTATTCCAGCCTGCTTGACTTCAGTCTGCTCTGAGGCCTTTATCACATAATCATTTTTCTGCTCAGGACTTGGCTCGGCACATTGCACATCTGTATACAAGTAGTTCGGGTCAAGAATTTCACCGTTTATTTGGATTTTGCCTGTGATGTCCTTTATCACGGAAACTGCCTGAACCCTTATCGGCTTGAGCGACTCCACATTAACTAAAAGTGGCACAGAATAGCTTTTGCCTTTGGCTTCATCATACACAACCTTAACAGATGATATACCACCCTCGTTTGTTATCTCCACAATCAAAGGTTCCTTGAGGCCAAAATCTTTGTACATTCGCCCCTGGTCCATGGTGGATAATGTATTCGCGGAAATAGCAATCATGTTCGCAACTACTTTCGCCTGCCCTTCACTGCTCGACTCCAGGGAAGGGGAAATGAACCTGACAACAAAAACCAGGGAAAGCAGGCATATCACTATCACTCCGACAACGAAAAGCATCCTCTCTTTTGCCTGGGCTTTTCTCATTGCTTTCACTTTGTGCATTCGGCTAAACCTTCCAGACGATAAGCATAAGGAGGACTGCTGCCAAACCTGACTGGTTTGTAGCAATAACTGATAGTACCCTTGTTCAGAATATCTATTTTTAGGTTAGAAAGATCACTTGGATCGCAAACACCGTTAGGAATGCAATAGTATCTTGGCTGACCGACAGAATTATCTATTTCAATGTCAAGGCTCTTGCATATGGGCTTAATCCGGACTATATATTGCCTCCCTTCTTCCCATACCTGCTTGAAGCTCAATACAGGATGAGTTAACCATTCCGAAAGCCTTGAAAAGAAACCCGTATTTTGTCTTGCCTCTTCAGCCAAAGATTTGAATGGGATTACAAGAATGAACGATTTGGCACTTTTGGAGTTTGTACAGGTGTCCTGTATCACTTGGGAGAATCCCGAAGCCAAACCATTGGAAATAACATTGCCATTGTCATCAAAGACCTCTTTCTTGTTGAATATTATCATTCCGCCTGCACAGTCACCCATGGTTATCTTCTTCGTTTCAGTAGAACCTGTATCAGTCCCGGCTTTCTTAAGGTCATCCACTATACTGTCAGCAGTTTTACCCATATCCGCCCAGCACTTTCCCTGCACAAATTGCGTGAACATGTTTATTGCCCAGTATATGACAACAGCAGCAAGGATTATACCAAAAGCGAGGAAAATTATCACAATAAGCGCAGGTATGGCAGCCTTTTTCATAAGTAGATATTTGTTTTCAAACCCTTAAATTCATAGAAATTAAATCAGAAGCTAGATTAACCGCCATATCCTCCGGAAGCCCCGCCTCCACCGAAGGTCCCTCCCCCACCGAGAGGGATATTCCAGCCCATCAATTTTCCTGTAATAAACCATATTATGACAATCACTGCTGCCGTTATGACTATGGCTATAATCAGCCATAACATCAAGGAAGCCATTCCCTTCCTGTTTCCAAATATCCCTAACATATCTATCCCAATATTTTGAATTTTGTGACAGCCACCCACACGAGTATGGCCACAATAATTATAGTAGCAAAGAAAAATATAAACCAGTGCACCATGGCCTCAGTTTCTCCCTGGCCTTTCATGGGTTTCCTCCCGTTGCAGGAATTCCAGGAAGCCCCGTACTGCTCCCAGTAGGCGGTTTCACTCCTCCGCTAAGAATCTGCTTGAACCAGTCTTGGAGCCCCTTGAGCATCCCGGAGGACTCCCCTCCCCAAACGCTTATCAGCGCCACAAACACCACAAAGGCTATCACAATCAGGATAATCACGACCAATACACGGATTGTGAATTCCA
>JAPLVB010000016.1 GCA_026397335.1 Candidatus Aenigmatarchaeota archaeon | reverse complement strand
AATGAATGAAGACATCACCATTAAATATTTGCTTGTGCAATATTCTGCTATGGAAAAGAAATTCGAGAGGATTGAAGTTAATGAATGGTACGAGAACTTCAGGTGGTTCGAATCCACGGAAGGGTTCAAGGTCGCCTGCGCAAGGACAGCAAGCGAGAACATGCTGCTTCTCGAGAGGTACGGGGAACCGAATGACCTGGTTTTCTATGCGGACATTCCCAACTCGCGCTTCGTTCTGGTGAAACCTTACAAGGGCCAGATTGATGAGCAGACAAAAAGGGAGGCTGCTGAATTTGCGGCCGCCAACTCAGAGGCCTGGAACAGGAATATCACTCATGTGGATGTTTACTTCACCGTACGCTCGCAGATAAAGAGGTCCTCAGACCCTTCGAAAGCGTTCGGCTCAGCTTCTTTCATAATCTATGGGAAAAGGGATGTCTACAAGAATGTGGATGTGCGCCTCTCTATTGGGGTCAAGCTTATTCAGGGAGAGAAGATCCCGAAGGTTGTGTGCGCTCCTGCCTCCGCAATAAGGCATAACGCGCATTTTTACGTGACCCTGAAACCCGGGATGAAGAACGTTCCTGAAATCGCCACCACGGTAAAGAACAAAATATTCCTGAAAGCGGGGGACCGTTACAGAAACCAGATAGAAAAAATCAAGGAAGACATGCTGCACGAGTTCATCCCGAATAATATGGTGGAGATAATTTAGGCTGGGATTTTTTATTTTATCATCTCGTTCATCTTCTTGAGGAACTGCTCAAACGTTCCGAAAGGTATCTTGGCTCCTGCCGCGTTCTCGTGGCCGCCGCCTGACCCTTTCACGGATTCAGAGGCTGCTTCCGCAAGCTTGTTAAGCGCAATTCCCGGCTCCCTTGCGCGTATGGTCACGTCCAGGTATCTCTCGCGCTTGTACATGCAAATCCCCACAGGCTTCCCTGTTGCAGTAGCGGCGAACAGGGCAGCAGGCCCGCGGAATCCGAAAGAAGGAGTATTCGTTATGTAGCCTATCTTCCCCAGTGTTTTGGCCCTTCTCTTTACAATGCGGTATAGGTCGAATTCCCTTTTTACAGCCTCCTTGGCGCTTTTCACAAGCCCCTCTATGTCCGAGGGGTTTCTTCCCTCCGCCAAAGTCCTCACTATGTTCCTCTTTGCATCATAGCTGCTGAACTCGTCATTCTTCGTCCCGAGCGAGATTGTGCACACCTCGAAGTTGATCGCGCGCTTGTCCCAGTTGGTTATGTTTTTCCTCACGAAATCCGTGTCTTCGGCATAATCGCCTATCGCCCCGTATAAGGCCGGCCATATCATCTCCTTTGGAAGCTCCTTCTGGAAGTGCCTGTAGACAAGCTCTGAAGCGCTGGACTTCTCGTCATGGACAAAAATCTCCAGCATGCCTGGCAGACGTTTTTCCGTCTCCTTCTGAAGTGGGTGATGGTCAAAGTACATTATCTTGGCCCGGTTCCCTTCAACTGTCTGCATGAACCTCTGCTGCTCGGTCTTGTTTACCGCTATGTCCGCTATTATTATCCTCTCGGCTTCTGTGTTTCTCAGGTCATCGCAGACTGATACCGGCTTTGTAAAAAACACTCCTGCTCCAGGGAATCTTGCAAGCGCAACCGCTCCAGCACAGATGCCATCGCAGTCCGCATGGGTGAGAATCATGGTTTTCATAATCCTTTATTATTGGGCCCCAAATATTATATATCCCCAATTCCTTCTTTCCCGAAAGAAGGTCTAGGGCTTACTCCAAGAAATGGATTTACATAGTTAATCTGCAAATGATTAATGGAGTAGTTCGGTAGAGGCATGGAAGTGGGAACTCCCTTGTCTCTGCGATTATAGGTGAAAATATGCAAGTTCCTGCACTTTGCGCTGTTTGCGGAGCAGTTGCCAAGCCTGCCTATACATGCCGCATTTGTGGTTCTATTGTGTGTGCGGCCTGTTTTGATATACAGTCAGGAATGTGTGACCTGTGCTCTATCAAGTTTAAAAGGCGCGATATTCATAAAGTACCAAGAATCCAAGCCAAGAAATGAACTGGCTGCATGCGAAAATGAGGCCGAAGTCGGCTTTGCCGACTTCAATCGAGCAGTGCTGCTGGGATGGCGGAATGGCAACGCGCAAGCCTGGAAACCCGCTTTTCGAGGCTCCCGCCTTCATCAAAAGCGGGTGAGCAAAACCTGATTAGATAGCTTGTGCCCTCACGGGCTTGGGGGTTCGAATCCCTCTCCCAGCGTGTATTTATTCCAGAAACATGCAAAATGTTCTTAATGATAGATATAGTCCTCATACTTTTGGGAATGTGCATCACTGGTTACTCATTTTATCAGAGTATAAAACACTCTCAGAATTGAAAGAAAGAAAAATCCCTTCTACTTGGAAGTTTTCAATGAAATTTGTAGCATTATTTATTCTCATGATATTTTTCGTGACAAGTTTGACATTTTTTGGATACGTATCCATTCCCATAGAAGAGTATTTTTCCAAGTTGGTCTTTGGTTCTTTTTTCCTTGCAGGGGCCTTGATTGTAACATTGACTGTGAAGGTTAATTCAATGGCCTTGAGAGATGCTGAAAAAGCCTCTGAGACTTACAGAAAGATGTATGAGAACGCATCGAAAAACAAGGAAGAAATGCAGAAAAAAATAAAGGGAATGGAAAAGGAGCTCCAGGACCTGAAAAGGTTTACCAAGCATGCAGTCGGAAGAGAGCTCAGGATGATCGAACTGAAAAAAGAGATAAAAAACCTGAAAGAGCAGCTGAAGCAAAAATAATATTTTGTTTTTAAATCCCGATTGAAAAATAACCATATGAAATTCCTTTTCGTGCTACTGATTGGGGTTTTGCTGGTGGCAGGCTGCACTCAGTCCGGAGGAAACAACCCACCTCCCGGAAACCAGACAGGGAATGTGGTAAGGATAAGCGGATTCGCTTTCATCCCCCAGACCATAACAATCAAGAAAGGTGAGACTGTCACATGGACAAATGAGGATTCTGTCCCGCACCAGATTGCTTCAGACCCGCATCCCACCCATACGGACCTGCCTGGATTGCTTTCTCCTGCGCTCCAAAATGGGCAGAGCTATACATTCACCTCTGACAAGGTGGGCACATGGGGATACCACTGCCACCTGCACCCGACCATGAAGGGAACCGCTATCGTTACGGAGGGTTAATATGCCGCTTTTTGAATACCAATGGTTTCAAGTAACAGGCCTTACATTGGGTATCTTTTTCCTCATCTCAGCTATATCTTCGCCTGTTTTCAGGCAGCCCAAGCTTATGAAATACCATATGAAAATAGGCAAGTTCACGATACTTTTCGGCTTCATACACATGTTCTTTGCGCTGTCCGCGCTGTTTTTCGGGTTTTCCCCTGAAAGAAAAGTATTTATTCCTTCTCATACAAATATTGTATAATAGTAACTCCTTAGTGGTGGTGGCATGGAATCCGGAACGCAGCTATCTTTTTATACGCCTGACCAAGAGGCACGCATTTACACAAAATGCCGCGATGCCGAGAATGTTCTATGGTACAAAATCCTCCACCCTCTAGTGAATGAGGTAAACAGAAACATATTCTTGGCTGAAACACACCACAGCAAAATGGAAAGTCTTGTGAAACGGTTGATAAATGTTTTTGGCGCAGGGTGCAAAACAAGAGGCTACGGTTTTAAGTATAATGAAGGGCCAGTTACCCAGGCTTTTGATGAGATAGAAAGCGTCAATAAAAAAATACAGTGCTATAACGAGGATTGGTGTGCTGCTGTAAGACTGATGAAAAAGGAGTTCGGTCTTCCTCAACTTCTGCCATACATTGAAATTGGCAAGGAATACGAAAGGTTTGATAAAGCCAAAGAGTATTCTGAAGAGTCGTTTTACAGGAGAAACGAGGAATTTTTCTGGTCGGTGTCCCAGCCTGTAAGAATGCCAAAATAAAAAGGGAAGAAGAAAGGGAAAGGATTAAAGAATGAAGGTGTCAAGAGACACCTTCTATCTCAAATCACTTTGCCTTTACTAGGTCTATCACAACGCCTGCAGCAATGGTCTTGCCCATGTCCCTTATTGCGAACTTTGCAAGCTGCGGGAAGTCTGACTGCTTCTCAAGCACAACAGGCTGAGTTGGCTGGACCTTGATTATCGCAGCATCTCCTGCCTTCAGCATGTCTGGATGCTCTTCAAGCGTTGCACCTGTCTTCGGGTCTAATTTCTTCACAATATCTATAATCTTGCATGCCACATGAGCTGTGTGCATGTGGAACACAGGCGTGTAACCCTTTGTTATAACAGTCGGGTGCTGCAGGACAATTATCTGTCCCGTGAACTCCTTGACCACTGTTGGAGGATTGTCAGGATGTCCAACAACATCTCCGCTCTTTATCTGGGTTTTCGCGATTCCCCTGACGTTGAATCCTATGTTGTCACCGGGCTCTGCCTTCGGGAGCTGCTTGTGGTGCATCTCAATGCTCTTCACCTCGGCTGTGACCCCGCTCGGCTCGAAGATTATCTTGTCGTTCGGCTTTATTACTCCTGTCTCCACCCTTCCGACAGGCACTGTTCCGATTCCTGTGATGGAATATACGTCCTGCACAGGAAGCCTGAGAGGCTTGTCTACCGGCTTCTCAGGAGCCTCAATACCCTGGTCAAGCGCCTCCACAAGTGTCGGTCCCTTGTACCAGTGCATCTTGTCAGATTTCTTCACAACGTTGTCTCCAACGTATGCTGAAACCGGGACGAAAAGGATTTTCTCTGTCTTGTACCCCACTGACTGCAACAGTTTCGAAACGGAATCCTTCACTTCCTTGAACTTGTGCTCGTCATAGTTCACTGCATCCATCTTGTTTACAGCCACTATCAGCTGGTTGATTCCGAGGACCTTGGAAAGGTATACGTGCTCCTTTGTCTGATCCTGGATGCCGTCCTTTGCTGAGACCACAAGTATCGCTGCGTCTGCCTGTGATGCGCCTGTTATCATGTTCTTGATGAAGTCCCTGTGTCCGGGGCAGTCGATTATTGTGAAGTAATACTTGTGCGTGTCGAACCCCTTGTACATAAGGTCGATAGTGAGACCTCTCTCCCGTTCCTCTTTTAGATTGTCCATCACGAAGGCAAACTCAAAAGTCTCTTTTTTCAGCTCTTTAGCCTTCTCTTTCAGTTTCCTCATCTCCTGCTCCGGAATGGAGCCAGAGTCGAAGAGCAACCTCCCGATCAGCGTAGACTTTCCGTGGTCCACGTGACCCGAAGTTATTATATTGATATGCGGTTTTTCTGCCATTCAATCACCTATTTTTTGAACAAACCAGGGCTCGCGCCCCAGTAATACCCTTTTTTTAGGGTTCTGGTTTAAAAACCCCTAGGCATAGCCCGAGGGCTGTAATTAGTTAACAGTTATATATTTAAAGCTTTCGACCTGAGAATGAAGGCGAGTGAGCCGCCTTCCATCGGTTTTCAGCCATTTGTGCCGCATTCAGCGGCCCATAATCAGGAAAACCGCAGCCATAACCAGGGAGAGGGTTATGACCAGGTAAAGCATGCCCTTGTTGGTAGCAAACCCGAACGGTATTATGCCAATAAAGCCTCCAACTCCAACCTCGGTTTTGGCCTCCCCCTTCCCGAGGAAGGCCACAGCCATAATAATCACGATTCCTATTATCACAAAAGCCAGACCCAGCAAAAGGAAGAAGTTGGGCATAAGAATAGATTGGGGAGGGGATATAAATTTTACTGGAATGCTGAGGAAAACATTTCTTTAGCCTTTCCGTACAACCAGCTTCCTATTTTATTAATGTTGAGTATATCTTCGGGCAGAGGCTCTTTTTCATCTAAAATAGAAATTTCCGACCCTTCCAGCCTTACTTTATATGTTCCGTCCCAAGGACCGTGATCGCCATCCCCCGCATCATAATAGCTATGCACATCAAAAACGTAAAGCTCGCCTTCCCTGCCGGTGAAATTTGCCTTATGACAACCCGGGGCAAAAGGGCCGTGTTTTTTATGATGGGAAATGACCTCCTTTTCCATTTTAAGAATGGAAGGCCATTCCTGACCCAGCTTTTTTGCGAAATATTCTTCATGATTTCTAACAAACAAAGGATATCTTTCTGTCTCCCAATCAAAATCCAAGCATTCTTCGGATTCTAAAGTGTCAATAGTTTCCTCGCTTGGTAGCGTAAAATATCTGTCCATAAGAACAAAATAGGGCGAAGTTTTTTAAGCTTGTTGGAAGGCCTTGGCCTCCTTTTTAGCTTAAGCCTTTTTCTTGAAAAAAGGCTTACTTCCCGAACCTTCTCTCCCTCTTCCTGAATTCGCTCATCACCTTGTCGAATTCTTTTGTGGTGAAATCCGGCCACAGGGAATCCAGGAAGAACAGTTCTGCATATTCCGCCTGGTAAAGCATAAAACCGGACAGCCGCTTCTCGCCGCCCGTCCTTATTATAAGGTCCAGCGGCCTTGGGACCATGAGGAACTCCTCGAAAACCTTCTGGGAAACCCTCTCCGACAGGTTTTTCAGCGGCGATTTTTCCTGTATCTTCTTCGCAAGGTTTATTGCGGCCATGACTATTTCGGACTTGCCGCCGTAACCGAGCCCTATGTTCAGCTTAAGTTTGCTGTGGGCTTTCGTCAATTCCATTGATCTCTTTATGGCGTCCTTTAGTGACACGGAAACCTCTTCAATCTTGGTTCCAAAAAAATTTACCCTTATCTTCCTCTCTTGGATGATGCTTTCTCCTATCATCTTTTTTATCAGATATTCTATCAGGGCATGAACCCTTTCCTTGTCCTCTTGGTTCCTCTGGAAATTCTCGGTCGACATCGCCCAGATTGTGATTTCAGTTATCTCTGGGTGGTTTTTGAATATGTGCTCTATTATTTCCCTTGCCTTTTCCCCGGACTCCTTACCGTCCCATAAAGGAGGCTTGCTGTTCCTCCTTCCCCATCTCCTGCTCCCATCTGGGATTATGCCAACGTGGAAACCTTCGTTCCTCATAATAAGTGTTGATTATTGGAACGGTGTTTTAAAAACAGATTATTTCCCGAACCTTCTCTCCCTGTTCCCGAAATCCTTCAGGATGGAGAGCAGCTCCTTCTTTGTGAGGGCTGGCCAGTAGGTGTCCGTGAACGCCAGCTCTGAGTAGGCGGACTGGAACAGTAGGAAATTGGATAGGCGCTTCTCCCCGCCTGTCCTGATTATCAGGTCAGGGTCAGTGAAGCCGTTAGTCTGGAGGTTCTGCCTTATAACTGTCTCGTCCACATCTTCAGGGTCAAGCTTCCTGTTCGCTATCTTAACCGCAATCTTCCTTGCGGCCTCCACAAGCTCCTGCCTCCCTCCGTAGGCGATTGCGAAGTTCAGGAAGTAACTGGAATAGGATTTAGTTTTCTGCTCAGCCTTCCTGAAAAGCTGCTGCAAGTCTTTCGGGAGCAGATCTGTCCTTCCGAAGAATCTGACTCTTATCCTGTTCTTGTGCACGAAGTGGTTCTTGTTCTCAAGAATCCCCCTTGACTCTTTTTTTGCAATATTAAGAATCAAATCTATCTCGTGCTTCGGCCTGTTGGTAAGATTCTCAAGCGAGAGGGCGTATATTGTTATGACTTTTACCCCCGCCTTTGTGGACCACTCGAAAACATCTTTAAGCTTCTCGTTTCCCCACTCATGGCCCTTCCAGGGCGCCTTCATGAGGCGCTTTGCAAAGCGGCGATTTCCATCCGGAATTATGCATAAATGTGCTGGAACCTGCATAAAAACCACATGTTTTGTTTGAAAGTTTAATTAATAATGCTTTCGGGTTTTAAATAGTTATTTATTTCTCGCGGGACAAACCACATTATGAGACTAGAACTGCACTGCCACAGCAAGTATTCCAGAGGGAAGAAAATCCCTACAGAGGGAATAGATTCTCCAGGGGATATTGTAAAGGCTGCCAAAAAACTCGGGCTGGGTGGAATCGCGCTCACAGACCATTCAACAAACAAGGGCTGGAAAGAGGCCAAGGAGGAGGCGAAAAAACTCGGTCTGATTTTTATCCCTGCAATCGAGATCGCCTCAAGAGAAGGGCATATAATCGGCCTGGGCCTGAGCGAGCATATCCAGAGCGGGCTTTCGGTTGGGGAGACGGTGGATAAAATCCATGAGCAGGGCGCGCTTGCGATAGCATCCCATCCCTTTGATGTAAGGAGGGAAGGGCTTGGAAAAAGCTCCGGGAAGGCGGATGTTATAGAGGCATTCAATTCCATGAACCTGGACAGGTTCTCGAACTGGGCTGCAAAAAGGTTCGCGAAAAAAATCTCCAAACCCTGCGTGGCTGGCTCGGACAGCCACACAAAGGAGATGCTCGGAACCTGCATAAACTATGTAGAAGCGCATGATATGGATTCCTGCCTCAGGCAGATAAAGGCAGGAAGGGTTTCTTACAAGGCCGACTATATACCGCTTGAGAAGCTCCTTCCTTGGGTGAAGCAGAGATTCGCTCTTTCCTATCCGGATGTCATGGCTTATATGGAAAGGAATTACTGGCAGCCAAAAAGATGGGCTTCAGAGCGCCTCGTGCACAAATTCATGAATGACAGGAACGAGCGGTTCTGGTACTGGATTGGAGAACTGGGGATTGCTGGCGCCAGGGGTTACGGGCTGGCGAGGGCGATTTTCTGACTACAGGAACGCGCTCTGGATTCTTCTTGCAAGAGGTTTGCTTGAATATTCTTTAGCTTTTTCAAGAACATTGAAAACCACATAAAGGACGCTATCAACGCTGCACATATAATCGATGTATTGATCTTTTGTTATTGCACCTTGAGAAAAAAGATAAGGAACATATGCGTCAAGGTCAGGAAAATTTTCTGGAGGATAAAAATGGAAGTTTGGGTCTGCAGGAGACTTGATTTCTAATTTTTTGAATGCCTTTTCTCTTCTTTCTGCTTGCGTTGGCAAAATCTTCATACATTATCCTTGGAAGAAAGTTTTTTATCCTTTTGCAGTTTCGCCCTCTATCTCACAACCAATTTAACCCAGCCAAGCCAAATTATTCTTATGTTCATCTATGTGATTCCGCTCCTGCTGGGCGCGGCTTTTTTCATACCAATGCTCTCGATTAAGACCGATAAAGCCGCCCCGCTTATTGCTATTGTTGCGATTGGCACCGCGCTCTTTATAGTGGTGCTCTCAGCCCCTCCCATACTCGGGGGCCAGATTTACAAATGGTACATGGCTTCATGGGCGCCTCCCATAGGGATAGCCATAGCAGTGGACGGGCTGTCCCTCCTGATGACCGTTATTATTACAGGGCTCGGCCTTGCGGCTGCTGTGTTCTCCTACAGGTACATAACCCGCAGGAAACCTGAGTACTATGCAATCCTGCTGCTTGTTGTTTCAGGCATGTTCGGGATAGCAATAACAGGGGATTTGTTCAATCTCTACGTCTTTTTCGAGATAATGTCCGTCTCTTCCTACATTATCGTGGCGTGGAGCCGGACAAGAGAGGCACTGGAAGGCTCAATCAAATATCTCATAATAAACGCCTTTGCAACGTCCCTGATTCTTCTGGGAATAGCGTTCATGTACGGCCTCACGGGAACGCTAAACATGGCGGATATCGCCACCAAGATCCAGCCATCTATTATCCTGACCACATCCATGGGTCTCATGATGACAGGTTTCCTTGTAAAAGCAGCCCTCTTTCCCTTGCACTTCTGGGTGGCTGACGCTTATCCTGCTGCCCCGAGCCCCATGTCAGCGCTGCTTTCCGGGGTGATGGTCAATCTTGGGCTTTACTCCATACTTAGGGTTATTTTCATAACCTCCCCAATGATTAACGTATATTTCATCCTTGTCCTTCTTGGCATGATTTCAATGGTTGTGGGAGGGTTCATGGCGATTATTCAGAAGGATATAAAGAGGCTTCTTGCCTATTCTTCAGTGAGCCAGATGGGATACTGCTTCCTTGCCATAGGTCTTGGAACCTCGCTCGGCCTTTCCGCAGGCCTGTTCCAGGTTCTTAACAATGCTGTTATGAAGAGTCTGCTGTTCTTTTGTGCTGGTGTTATAGTCTATACGGTGGGAGTGAGGAACATGAACGAGCTTGGCGGGCTCTGGAAGAAGATGCCTTTAGTGGCTGCGTGTTTTGTAGTGGGGGCACTGGCAATTGCGGGCGTCCCTCCTTTCAGCGGATTTGCCTCCAAGTACATGATATATCTTGCCACATGGGAAGTGAGCCCTTTCCTGACAGTTTTCGCGATAGTGATTTCTGGCGTGACCCTGATCTACTACCTCAAGGCTTTCTCCACTATTTTCCTGGGTCCTGAAAACAAGAATCTCAAAATCGAGAGGCCTGTGCCAAAGAGCATGATGACTGTGATTCTTGCCCTAACTGCAGCAATCATTGTCCTTGGCTTCTTCCCGGAGCTAGGGCTTGCCCTTGTGCAGCCCGCCACGGCAAGCTTATTAAATCTCCCGAATTATATTAGCGTAGTGCTGGGCGGCTGATGGCTTCCCAGAAATATTTTGAAGTTGGCGAAGCCAACTTCCCTCGAAGTATCCGCGGGGGTACCCAAGCGGCCAAAGGGGCTAGGCTAAGGGCCGAAGCCTGGAGGAAATCTGAATAAGGAAGTCGGAACGTGAAACCGAAGGTGTCAAGGACACCTTCCAACGAAATTCCGACTTCAATCGGAATATGACTTCATGCGTCGGTTGGAAACCTAGTGGCTTAGTGCCTTCCTGGGTTCGAAATACAGCTTTTTCAAGAAAAGCTGTAGAGCAAAAGGAGCTCGACTCGCTTCGCTCGTGCGAGCTTCCGGCTATTCGAAAATCCCAGCCCCCGCATACAACATTTTTCGAGCTACTCCGGATAATCCTAAAAGAAATAGTGAATGAAAACCTGAAACAGGTTTCCTTCAAAAATGATTTACCTCACGCCATCCGGGTTGAACGTTAGCTTGCCCAAGTCCCTTTCGAGCCTTTCAATGTCCTTCTTGAAGGCCTCCATGTGGGCGAGTATCCTCTGCTTCTCCATGTCGAACTCTTCCAGGCTGTCATACACCTTTACGCCCTGCCTGAACTCGTTAAGCGTGACCATCACATAAGGTACCTTGTTCATTTCCTTTGCTATGTTCGAGCATGCCCTCTCAAGCCACTGGTTCATGGCTATCTTAACCTCTTTCTTCACCATCTTCTCCTTGTCAAGATGCTTTTTCATTACCCTTACCACAGCTGCCTCGGGGAAGGCGTACCTGCTCTCTTCCTCAGGGCTGGAAGCTTCCTCTCCTTCTGTAGCAGCTTCTGAAGCTTCACTCACGCCGTTGCTTGACTCTGTGGATTCTTCTGTCTCTTCTTCAAGCTCTTCCGCTTCCTTCTCTATTTCATTTCCGTCATGTCCTATAGCCATCATAACACCTCCGAAATCATCAAGCATACCGCTTGTATAGTTAATATTATATATTAGTTAATAAATAGTTTTATAAGGGGAAAACAGCGCAAAAGGCTTACTATTAATAAAGGCGCACTGTACATAATTCTTATGGTTGACTGGTACCTGGTTTCTGTGCTGATTTTTGCTGCATTCCTAGCTGTACTAGTTTACCTGGACAGGAAGAACTGGAAGCGGGAGTCAATACTCCTGCTAAGGAAGACCCAGAAAGGTAAGAGATTCCTCATAAGGCTTGGAACGCGCTTCCCTAGGTTCTGGCTTGTGGTGGGCACGCTTGCTGTCATAATCACGTTCCTTTCCTCAATATGGATAATCTGGCTTCTGATTGTCCAGACCCAGCTTCTTGCAACAGGCCAGATAAGCGTGGGTCCTGGCATACTTGTCCCCTCGCCCACGAGCCAGACTACTATAGGGCCTGGATATTTTGCAGTCCCATTCTGGTACTGGATAATCTCCATAGCGGTACTGGTGATAGTTCATGAGGGCATGCATGGCGTGATGGCAGCCAGGGAAAAAGTGCGAATAAAATCCCTTGGCTGGGGACTTCTTGCAGTTATACCGCTCGCCTTCGTGGAGCCTGATGAGAAGCAGCTCAAGAAGCAAAAATCCTGGAAGCAGCTCAGGGTTTTTGCCGCAGGCTCTTTCGCGAATTTTGTGGTTGCCTTTGCCAGCTTGTTTGTGCTGGCTGTTCTGGCTTTCTCATTTTTCATTCCTGCTGGGGTGGGCTATCAGGCCCTTGCCAGGGATTATCCGGCTGCAGGGGCGAACATGACAGGGGCTGTCATAGGGATAAACAGCTACACGATTGATAGCAGGGATTCCCTTTCGAGAGTCCTGAGGGAAATCGGCCCGAACCAGACCATAACTGTCACAACAACCAACGGGACCCAGGGCTTCACTTACACGCTCCAGACTGTTCCGGAGCCTGAGCCTGCGTTCACTCCTGATTTCTCTGTCTATACGCTTGCAGGGCTTGAGCAGGTCTTCCCCGGGACAATAGATTTCTCAAAATCCGTATCCGGCTCTTTTGCATATGCAACAGGAAGCTACCAGCAGCCCACATGGTCATCAGTCCAGAAAGAGATAAAGCTCTGGGAATACGTGAAGTCCGCATATCCCAATACTCCCAATGCGGACTCCAGAATCGCCTCACTCGAGAGCGAGCTGCAATCCCATCCGCGGTCAGGATTCATAGGCATAGTCGGGGTTTTTGATTCCACAAAAATCAGGCCCGGGCTCGAGAACTACCAGGAGGTTGTCATATTCCTGCAGGGCCTTATGTTCTTCCTTTTCCTGATAAACCTGGGTGTCGGACTGTTCAACATGCTCCCGATCGGGCCGCTTGACGGCGGAAGGATGTGGGACATAATCCTGAAAAGAATAACTCCAAAGCATTCGAAAAGGATAATGAACATCCTGACAGCACTTATGATGGCAATCATAATCCTGGATTTCGCGCTGGTTCTGATATAAAGGATTTAAATACTCCTTTAGAATAACCTTTATACCCGGCACCGCTGGGACAGCGTGCCAAGGCGCGCTACATCGCACTGGGAGGTGTTTTTATGGCGAATTTCAAAATAGTGATATCAGACCCTAAGGCAAGAAGGGCTTACCAGAAGGAGATTGACCAAGGCGCTTCAGGCCTTATCGGAAAGAAGATAGGGGACAAGTTCTCGGGAAACCACATTGGCCTGGCTGGATACGAGCTCTAGGTAACAGGGGGCTCTGACAAGGAAGGCTTCCCCATGAGAAGGGATATGGAAGGTCCCGGAAGGAAGAAAATCCTTCTTTCGCATCCGCCCGGATTCCATCCCAAATCAAAAGGAAGGCGAAAGAGGAAATCCATAAGGGGCAATACAATATCTCCGCAGATTTCCCAGATAAACATGAAGATTGTCACTTACGGGGCAAAGCCTGTTGAAGAGAGCTTTGGCATGAAGAAAGAGCATAAAGAGGAAAAGAAGGAAGAGAAGCCTGCAGAGAAACATGCTGAGAAAGAGCAGCACGAAAGTAAGAAGGTGGCAGCGCCACCTTCAGGCGAGCATCAGCCCAAAGAGGAGCATGCAGAGAAAAAAGCAGAGCACCCTGAAAAGCCTAAGGAAGAGCACGCACACAAGCCCCATTCAGAGAAGAAGGAAGAGCCAAAGGCTGAATAAATAATTTTAAGGTGGATTTGAATTGGAAGGTGCGAAGCATCTTCATTCCCGACCTTCGATAGAAGTTGGCTCTGCCAACTTCATTCTCTAATCCTGTCCTTGCCTTTTGCCCATCCCAGGAACCTGGATATCCTGAACATTCCCTCGTTCGCATGGCTTGAAAGGAAGCGGTTGAAGCAGTCCCTGCATACGTGCGCCTTTATTCCTATTGAGTTTTTGGAATCCTTCAGGTCCATCTTGTACCTTTTCTGAGTCAGGTTCTTGCAAACTATGCAGTAGTCATTCCCTTTTCCGTCCACTTTCACACCGATTCCTTGGTTTTACCTCTGAGTGAATTCTAATTCAGGCTGCTTGCTTCACGCTTCCAGAACTCACACCCAGCACAGGTCCCACCACCTGCACTTGTGGCCGCTCATCTTCACTATGCAGCAGTCCTTGCATATCCTTGCTCCCTTGGGATTGTGCGCCTCGCACGCCTTTAAGAGAGAATCCTTCCCGCAGTCATCACAAGTCAAAATTCCACCCATTCTTTGGAATGACAGCTTTGGATCTATTGGATAAAGCTGTCTGTCTAACAATCTGGTTAAGATTGTATGTGTAGCGGGTATATAAAACTTTGCGCAGAAAAACGGCTAACAGCGATTTAGAAAATTTTCTTGACAATGCAGGCTTTTATAATTTATTCCCTAAATAAAAGGAGATTTCTATGCCAATGGAAAGGATGACTGCGAAGAAGATAAGGATAGCTGACCTGACCAACGGGAGATGGGTCAAGAATGAGGGGCTTGAGCCCAGCTTTATAGTCACCCCTGCAGGCGAGCAGGTTTCCCGCGCAAGGATTATGGGGACCGTGGTCTCGAAATTCGTTTCTGAGGATGAGAATTTCGCCTCCATAACCATAGATGATTCCACAGATACTATACGCGCAAAAACCTTCAAAACAGTTAAGCCGCTTGATGTAATCCAGATAGGGGAGATAGTGGACATGATAGGGAAGGTCAGGGAATACAATGCTGAGATTTACATAATCCCTGAGATAGTGAGGAAGATAACCGACCCGAACCTCGAGCTCCTCAGGAGGCTTGAGCTGCTGGCCAAGCACAGGAAGCTCCAGGAGAGCGGAGCTCCACAGATAGTTTCCGCAAAGGAGGACCGCGCAGCCCTGAAAAAAAAGGTCACGGAAGTGATAGAATCCGAGAAGGCTGGCATCTCTTACTCCAAGATCCTGGAGATGGTCCAGGCCCCTGAGACGCAGATAGAGAGCGTTGTGAACGAGCTCCTTGAGGAAGGAATCTGTTACGAGCCCACTCCAGGGAAGATCAGGAAAATCTGATTCTTGGCTGGAAGTTGCGCTGCTTGCGCAGGCACTTGCCTGCTGGCAAATGCTTCGCAACTTCATTCTCAGTTCGAGGATTAAAAACTTACTGCGAATTATAAACCATGATAACCCGCATCTCTCTCAGGGGCTGGAAATCGCATATTGATTCAGAGCTCGAGTTCTCGAAAGGCGTGAACGCGATAATAGGGATAATGGGCTCGGGCAAGACCTCCATAATGGATGCTGTTTCTTTTGCCCTGTACGGGACATTCCCTGCCCTGCAGTCCAAGAAAATCACTATAAACGATTTGATAATGAGGAAGCCGCAGAAGAAGACGAAGGCTGAGATAGGGCTGGACTTCCTTGTGAACGGGAGCACGTACTCCATAAAAAAAGTGATAGAGGCTGACAAAGGAACGACACTCGCGGAAATAAGGAAGGACGGGAAGCTTCTGGACGTGAATCCGGCAAACGTGACCAGGCAGGTCGAAGCTGTCCTCCAGATGGATTATGACCTGTTCTCGAGAGCGGTTTACTCGGAGCAGAACGGGCTTGATTATTTCCTCCGCGTTCCCAAAGGCCAGAGGATGGAACAGATAGACGGGATGCTGAAGGTTGACCGCTTCGAGGATGCGAGAGAAGCGTCCGTCTCCCTGTCCAACAAGATATCCTCCACCATGAAAGAAAAGGCCCGCCTGGTTTCACAGCTCGAAAAAGAGATGCTAGCGGACAGGATACTCAATCTAGGGAATGAGATAGAATCTATCAAGGAAGAGGCAAAACCCATAAAGGAGCGCATAAGAATTCTCAAGAACGAGCAGATTTCGCTTTCTCAAAAGCTTTCCGGATTTGAAAAGCTCGAATCAGAATCCAACAAGCTGAACAGGGAGCTGCAGGGCGTGAAATCCGCGATAAACGAGCTCTCCTCATCCCTGAAGAACAAGAGGGAAGACATCAAGGGGAAAGACTCTGCTGACGTGACAAAACAGCTTGGCGCAATGGAGGAGCAGATAAAGACCACGGAGGAGGAGATCCGCAGGAAGAGGGACCTGCTAACGGAGCAGAAAAACCATATCGCCTCGGTTGATACCAGGATAGACCTCATAGACAGCGGCATTGAAGAGCTGCAAAAGCTTGCGGCAAGGTGCCCTGTCTGCGACAGCCCGATAACAGATGAGAAAAAGCAGGTCCTCATAAAATCCAGGAAAAGCGAGAGAAAGAGCCTGGACATCAGCCTGCATGATTTCCAGGACAGGATAATCACGCTCTCGAATGATATCCAGTCCCTCGAAAAGAGGCTCAGGCAGGTCATCTCAGAGAGGGAGAAGCTTGTCCACCTTTCCTCTGACTTGAAGCTCATCCATGAATGGGAGAAAAGGCTTGAGGAGAATCAGATTCGAAGGAGCGAGACAGAGACAAAGCTTGCCTTCCTTGAGGAGCAGCTTTCAGAAACCAATGTGAAGGATCTCCGCACAGAGCTCCAGGAGAAGACAGCAGAGGAGCGCGGGCTTGAAGTGAGACTGAACTCAATCCGCGAGAAGATTATGGACAGGGAGGAAATGCTCCGCGACCTAATGCAGAGGAACAAACTCCTGGAAGATTACAGGTCCGAGGTAATGCACGATGGGAAAGCAATAGATTCCCTGCAGGCTTTTGTGAAAGCCCTGAAAGCCACCCAGGACCAGCTGAGGGAGGAGTTTCTGAAAACAGTGAACAAAATCATGGCAGTGGTCTGGAACGAGCTCTACCCCTATGCAGACTTCACAGGAATCCAGCTCATAATAGACAAGGATTACGTCCTGCAGCTGAAAGGGAGCGAGGGCTGGATAAGCGTGGACGGAATCGCCTCGGGAGGGGAGCGCTCAATGGCATGCCTCGCCCTGCGCATTGCTTTCTCTTTATCCTTCATCCCCAACCTCCGCTGGCTCATCCTTGACGAGCCCACCCACAACCTGGACTCAAACGCAATAAGCCAGTTCGTTGAAGTCCTTCGCGAAAAAATGCCATCCTTCACAGAGCAGGTTTTCCTTATCACCCATGACGAGCGCATCTCGGAAGGCGTGCAGGGAGTCCAGGGGGCTCTCTACCGCCTGGACAGGAACAAGAACGAGGACGGGGCCACCCAGGTGAAGAGGTGGGAGTAAATGCGACAAATAACTGAAGAATCTTTTGTTGTCAAATGTCCTTACCGTGGCTGCTCCGTGGATTTGGCAAAACTGGATGGCAACCACCTGAAAAGTGATGAGTACAGGTGCCCTTATTGTGATGAATGAGTTTGGACAGAATTCACATGGCAGGAACCATTCAGGCAACAGCCATATCCCAAGTCATCGGGTCACATAAAGCATCCTGAAAAATATCAGTGCTTGGTGCATCCTAAAAAATGGTATGACAAGGATTTGAATGAAACTGTGTTGGAATAGATTACCTCGCGCCTTCCACCCCCTTCTCAATCCATACAGCCCTGAAACAAAAGCTTAAATTGCTTGGTACTATTTCCATTTTATGCAAAGAAAACCAGCAAACGAGTTTTTGGCAGAATTTTACAAGGAAATGGGAATAAGACCCGGGGACATGGAGGACCTCCCGGGAAAGCAGCATGCTCTAGATGGAAAGGTAGTCGTACCATATTATCCGGCGGGCAAGAAACCTGCCTTATGGCAGCTGGAGCTGCAGCTTTTGAGAGAAAATGGATATATGGTATGATTTCCTAAAGCAGATAAACGAGCCCCTCATCACGTTTCGTGCCGGGCTCTATCCTTATCTTCCGGCCATCCGGAATCCTTTCCGTTGCGTTCCTTGTCCCGACAACGCAGGGTAGTTTATACTCCCTTGCTATCAGTGCCGCATGGCAAGTCTTGCCTCCCTCATCAGTTATGATGCCTTTGGCATGCGTGAAATATGCTGCAATCTGCGGTTGCGCGAATTTCGTTACGAGAATCTCCCCGTCCATATCATCCAGCCTTTCGCGGTACGGGTCCAAGAATGCCTTGCCTGTGACGCTGCCCCCGTATGCCAGAATGCCCTTGATGACATCCCCGCTGCTTTTCGCTTCCGATTTCCTCCAGTCCCCTTCCTCCCAGTTTTCAAGGCCTTTATATATCGCTTTCTTGATGTCTATCCCCCTTGACTGGGCATATCCCACAAGCTGGACGAATGCCTGCCCGAAGGCCAGCTCTTCATCTTTCCGGGAGCCGTGGAGCCTTGCATCTGGATTAAGCCCCGGGTCATGCGTCAGGTATTTGGCAATGTCCCCCAATTGAGAAAGGGCAAGGAGCGACCTGAATTCAGGGTCTTTCCTGTACTCCTTTTCCATGAGCTTTCTTATTTGCTTGGAGATGTATGATAACGAATCTTTAGCCATAGAAATCAATTGGAAATAACATTTTTATACTAATGTGTATAAAGTGCTGAATCTATAAAAGCAATTACCTGGCGCCTTCCGCTTCTTTCTCTATGCGGTTCCGCTCCTGGATTGCGAAGGATTTTGGATCCCCGCTAGAGGCTGCAAGTATCTCGTTCGCTATAACATCCGGGAGCGGGGTCTTGTTCTTGAACTTGTTCCTGTATATTCCCTGGGTGAGATGGCGAAGAGCCATATCCAGTCTCCTTTGCGGGGCAACCACCACCGCCTGCCTTGCAATTATCCCTCCCATCCTGTATGCAGCGACCTCCTCCATAAGGGCTGAGTTCTCTATCGCTTTTACAAGGACCTGGACTGGGTTCTTGCCGGTCCGCTTCTCTATGATTGCGAGGGCCTCCTTCATGTCATTGTAAAGGCCAACTGTGTGACCCACGCACCTGCCCGAGGTTCTCTTGTGCTTCTTTCCCCTGTGACCGGGAACCATGAGCTTGTTCATGAACCTTTCCACAATGTTCATCTTGTTCTTGTGGAATGCTGTTGTTGTGTGCTTGCCGCCTGACCTTGGGACTATTACTGGAGTGATGTTAATGTAGTTAACAAGTCCCGGGTCATCTACCTTAACTGCGGACAAATCCCATCTGTTGAAAAGAAGAATCTTGCTTTCCATATTACTTACGCTCCTTTCGGCTTCTCCTTCTTTCCTGAAAGCAGTTCCGAGAGCGCGACTCCGTTGACAGCAATGACCTTGTATTTTATGCCGTGCATTGAACCTACTGCCCCTCCCTGCGAGCCTCCCATTCCCTCTATCGTGACCTCGTCATGCTCGTCTATGAGCTTTATGGCCCCCGACTTCGGGACGAATGCAGTCACCTGAATCCCGTTCTTGACAATCTGGCACCTCACTGCCTTGATTATTCCCGAGTGGGGCTGCTTCTGCTCCACGCCCTTCTTTTTCAGGACAATCGCCCGCGCTGCGGGAGCTCCCTGCAGCGGGTCCTTCTTCCAGAGCTTGAGCAGCTTCCTCTTGTAAACAGTAGACTTCCATCTGCCCCTCTTCCTCTTCCTCTTCACGTTCCTCGCACCAAATTCTCCTGCCATGATTTTCTTCCTTGCAACAATGCGAATCATACGACTCGCGGAAGAAGGCGACTCTTGTCGCCTTCATGTAAGACCTTAACTGTGTGATATGTTTTATGCATTTCCCTATTAATGGGTAACTGTATTTGCGAAATGCTAATATAAATAGCATGCAGCGTTTAAAAAGCTATTTAACATCCCTGGATTATTAGATATAAATATGTTCGAGTACTGGTTCTGGGTGACCTTCCCGCTTGCGATTTTTACCATGGCAGGCCTGCTGATTTACGCGACTGGCAGGCACCCGAAAAAGAGGGAGCAGTTCAAGGAGGACACATACACATGCGGGGAGGAGCTGCCTGAGATACGCGTGCAGGCTGACAATTTCTATCAGGCCATAAGGAAGACCTTAAGGCTTGGGAAGCTCAGGCACCTGCACTCGGGAGACCTGTCTGACTATATACTGTGGGTGGTGGTGGGCCTGACCCTGATACTTGTCCTGGTGATGGCATTATGACATCCGGAAAATCCCTTGGACTGAAGCAGAAATTCATAAACCACTGCAGGAAAAAGTCTGTCTGGGTCCTGCCGTTCAACTCGGGCGGATGCAACGGCTGCGCGATAGAGCTCCTCACATGCGTGTCCCCAAGAAGCGACGTGGAGAGGTTCGGGATTCTTGTCAAGGGCTCCCCGAGGCATGCGGATGTCCTGGTAGTGGACGGTCCTGTCACAACAAAACTGAAGGACCGGCTTCTCAGGATTTACCAGCAGATGCCAGAACCAAAGGCTGTCGTAGCGTTGGGCTCCTGCCCGGCCTCCAAAGGGATTTTTGACGGCTGCTATGATGTGGCCGGCCCTCTGGACAAAATAATCCCAGTGGACGTGTGGGTTCCCGGCTGTCCCCCAAGGCCCGAGGCAATAATACACGGGATAATAAAGGCTATGGGGAAGATTGGGGGGCTGGAAAGGTAAAGAAAGGTTTAAATGTTTTATCCCTAATGAGTTAGAATGGAAATTTCAGACAAATATTTTGTCCTAGAGCAAATACCTTCGCATATGATGATAACTGATTTTAGGAATCATGAATATCACGATCTAAAATCCCTGAAACCGGGGGAAATTATCGGAATGGGTACTATAAACGCAAACCTCTTTCTAAGAGGTTTAGCTGATACAGACCCGGAAATATTGAGATGCCAGTCACGGAAACAGTTGTATACAAGGCTGGAAAAGTTTGCTTCCGCAGCAGATACTTCGGCTGATGTAGGAGCAATAGATAAGTCAGAAATGAGTCTGTGCTGTGCAATCAGGGATAACATTTATCAGATATTGGAGCACCTTAAATAAGGCAGCCGCTTATAAATCTTTTTGCTTATTATTATTGCTGATAGAATGGCTCATAAGATTCCCGATTACATAAGCTGGCTCAAGGAACCCTATGTCAATGGCGATTTTATCGGTTTGGCCATTAAAAATTATCCGCTTACCGAAGTCCGGGATGCGCTGGCACTCGGACTGAAAAAGAAGGCCATGAGCATCAAGGACACGCAACCCGATGCTGCGCAATTTTTCTATGCCAAGGCACAATCCCTGAAAAGGGGGGAAGAGGTAAAGGTTTTTGGAAAGAAGATACCCATGGTATAGTTGAGGGACTGGAGAGATAGTTCTAAAAATATTTTGTGCCGAATTTCAGAATAGTCCATACTTTTAGTCTTGGATATTGTGGATAACCATTATCCGACTGGTTTAAACCAGAGCTATCCAATTTCGTTTCATCAGGTACATAATAAGCATGATCTATAGGGATATTGCCTATCCGCATCACATAGTATACACTGCCTTTTCCGTTCTCTATTGCTAACCGGGTTGCCTCGGGAATGCAGGGTTTATCATTGAACTCCATGGCCCTTATAAGGCGTGCAAAAATTTAAACTTATCACGCGAGGAATGAATTTTAAAAAGCGCAATAAACTAATATCCCTTCCCGAAAATCTTCAGCCTGTTCGAAGCTATAGCCTGCAGCACCGCCTTCCCCAGAGAGGACTTCTTCTTTACGCGGATGCGCCCGCCTTTTCCCACCATTGCAGAGAAAAGGAAATCCTCTCCTGAGTATATGTCCAGCTGTTCGCCTGTAAGGGCATGATTTACCTTGAGGTCGAAATGGCTGCCAATCTCCTCAAACCCGAAAGGGACAGAGCGCTTGAGCGTCTTCTCCTTCGGCTCCACGGATATGTGGACACCCAATCTCTTTTCAAGCGCTTCTATGTTCGAGCCTTTCTTTCCGATAAGGCTGGCTATCGCGTCATTCCTGACCTTCACTGTCACGCGGTCTTCAGACTCGAATTCGATCTCAGGGTGCGGGTCCCAGTTCCTGAGCTCCTGGAGGATTCTTCCCTTGGCAAGCTCCTTCACAGGGGATTTCTCGTGCTTCCCTACAGGCATCACCACGTTCTCCTCCCCGTATGTGTATATCTCGTACTCAAGCCGTTTCGTCTCGTAATCCCTCACTTCCACCACAGGCCTCGCGAGATCCGCTTCCTTCATCCCGCTAGGGACTTTCACTATCATGCGGATTTCGTATGTTTTGAGAATCTTGCCTGCTGATATGTATATCACGGTGTCTATCACGTGCGGGATTGTTCCCAGCTCCAGTCTGCCGATGAAACGCTGGATTGCGCTCACAGGGTTTGTGGAGTGAACGACTCCTATCATCCCCACTCCCGCAAGCCTCATGTCTGCAAACACCCTGAAATCCTTGGTTTTCCTGATCTCATCAAATATCGTGTAGTCAGGCCTCACAAGAAGAAGGATTTCTGATGTCTTCTCCCAGTCACCCTCAAGAGGAGCGTACTGCGTGACTTCGGGCCCCACCTGCAGGTCTCTCGGCTGCTCGAATGTCTTGACAACCTTTCCCTTGCTTGAAAGGAAATCCGCGATGGAGGCTGCGAATGTGGACTTTCCTGAGCCAGGAGGCCCTGCAATAAGCACACCATAAGAGCCTGTGACTATCTTATCTTCAAGCTCCTTGTGCAGGTTGTAATCAGCAAGTGTGCACTTCGTGACAGGCCGTACAGCTGTGACTTCAAGCCTATCAGAGAACGGAGGCCTGGTTATCGCGATCCTGTACTTCCCGAGCTGTATAACCATTGCCCCGTGCTTGTTCATCTCTGTGAAGCCGTCTTCTTGAACACGGACCTTGGATTCTATCTGGTCTATTATCTTCTTGAGCTCATTCTCTTCCATGCGCTCTTCGCCAAGAACATGAAGCTTCACTTCTCCAGGCCTTCCCCTCTTGGCATAAGGGATTATTCCTACCTTGAGGTGGACGGACTGTGTGTCAGGGGTGAAGAACTTCTCCAGAATCAGTGCCTCTTTCTTGACGTCATACTTGACGTGCTGGATGTCTACTCCTTCCGCCTCTCCCACGAGGGCCTGGACATAGTCCGCTGTCATAAGGGTTGCATCGTACTTTGCAGCAACGTCCCTTATTATCGCATCTATCCTTCCCTTCTTGGCCAGCTGGATTTCCTCCATTGTTGGCCTGTTTCCCGTGAACTCTACCTTGACGCTGTGCGCCTTGGCATGCTCACGAATCTTCTTTATCTCTTCCAGTCCCTGGAATCCTATTTCCTTCCCGCGGGACGCCTGCGCCTGCAGTTCATCGACCACAGCGCGCGGAATGATAAGCCTGACGTTGTTCATCTTCCCGGCCTTTATCATGTCGGAAAGCTCTCCATGTATGAGAATGCTCGTGTCAGGCACGAGTGTTTTTATTTTTTCCATGTTTTTTCTCCTTTGCCGCTTTTTTTGGCGGCACTATGTGAGGCTAAATCATTGATTTGGCAAAAAGCCAATTATGATATCGCCTTTTGAATATTTCGATTGAAAGCGCTTTAGCACTTCCGCTCTTAATCGTTGGTAACTCAGAACTAGTTTGCTGGCTCAAACCGTTCATTGGAAGGAAGCCGATTCTGGATTGAAGTTGCTTCGCAACTTCGTTCTTCAGTCGACTTCCAATTGTATGCCAACCTTTACATATAATTTATATATGTATTTAAATACTTTTTCATTATATTTATAAGTCCCTTTTTAAAGCTTTGCGTTATCTTTATAAGCACATTTAAAAGGAGGTCTTTCGCTATGGCGGCAGAATTTCATGTAAAAGTCGAGAATGTGGTTGCTTTCACTTCCCTCGGGAAGGACATACCACTCACCAAGCTCATAACCAAGATAGAGAATGCTGAATACGAGCCGGAGCAGTTTCCGGGGCTTGTTTACAGGACAAGCGAGCCCAGGGCGGCTGCATTAATATTCTCATCGGGAAAAATCGTGTGCACGGGCGCAAAGAGCATAGACATGGCAAAGGTCGCGATGAAGAAGGTCGTGGACCGGGTAAGGCAGACAGGCGTAAACCTTCCCACCAAGTTCAATGTGCAGGTGGAGAACATAGTCGCATCCTCAAAAATCAAGGCCCAGCTCAATCTGGAGGAGATTGCCTTCGCCCTTGAAAACGCGGAGTATGAGCCCGAGCAGTTCCCGGGGCTTGTGTACAGGATAAATGACCCCAGGGTCGCTTTCCTTCTTTTCAGCTCAGGAAAGATAATCTGCACAGGCGCGCACAACATAGAGGATATTCACAATGCATTGAGCAAGCTGAAGAAGAAGCTTGAGGGAATCGGGATAAAGGTCACTCCTGTTAAGGACGGGCCCGGAGGGGACGTGCCTGTGAATGCTGAAAAGCCTTCCAAGACCAAACCCGTCCAGGCCGCCAAGAAGAAGCGCTAGCTTCTTCCTTTTTGGTCAGTTGGCGGAAAGGATAAAAAGCTTGGTTCTTAAAAAAGATACCTATGTTCACAAGAAAAATTATTCCAGAAAAATATATGATAACAGTTGATAAGAAAGGCGTACCCTACATTGACAAAAATGTCAAGGATTTCTTGTGTAGTAAAGTGGCTGACTTGAAGGTAGAAGGTGGGTACAATTTTAGAGAAATCGAGGTTAATGAAATGCCAAACATGTTCGTTATAAGGTTTTCCAAGGAGTTTACAGAAAACGTGAATCCGAACATTTTTAAGAGTTATGAAGTAGCTCTGCTTTCTGAGGTATCTAAATTAGAGAAGGAACTGCGATAGTGCTTCGCGCATTCATTGAATCTCTTGAACCCCTTTCTTACCACAATTTAGAAAAAGCCTACTTTCTCCTGTCTCCCTGGATAGTCTTCCACTGCCAGGCGTACTTGCGGACTCTTGCGGACTTCCCGAAGCCGCAGGCTGAGCACCTCTTCTCGCGGATGTGGTAACTCCTCCGCCCGCACCTTCTGCAGATTATGTGGACTTTCTTCTGCTTCTTCCCAAAACTGGGCGTTCCCTTGGTCATAACTCATCATTTCCTGGTTACATCATTATCTGTTCTGTTGGTTAACTATGTGATGGCGGCTTTATTAGACCTGCATTAGCCGCCGCTTAAGACTCCTATGCGACTTTTAACTTCTTGATGACGGCTTTATTAGCTTAGCCATAGTGTTGTCAGGATTAGCCGTCTTGCGAGACTTTGTTCCTTTTACTTTCCTGGGGATATGTAGACTATGTTGTCTCCCCTGACAAGGACCTTTCCGAGCGTGATTTCATTCTCCCCTTGTATCTTGGCATCCTCAAGCCACAGGTTTATGTGCGAGTCAAAGGCCTTTAACACTCCTACTATGTCCTCGCCTTTTTTTGTCCTGATCAGTATCCTTTTTTCCACAGAACTTCCCAAAACATCTAACGGTCTTTGCATCAAACTAACACCTCAATCAATTAAAAATATTATTTTTATTCCCGTGAGTATTTAAATACGCGGGCTCTTTTGCGAAAAAAGAATATAAAGGCATCGCGCAATTAGTTAGTAAGTGATTTTATGGTAAGGTGGCATTTGCACTCAAAGAGGACGAACACTGGGGCCAAGGTGAACAGGAACAGCAAGAAGAAGAAGTTCCAGCGAGGTTCCGAATTCCTGGAGACCAGAATACACAAGAAGAAGACCAAGCTCTCGCGCACTCTTGGCGGAGGGGTGAAAGTCAAAGCCCTTTCAGCAGATTTCGTGAACATAGCAGACCCCAAGACGGGAAAAATCCACAAGGCGAAAATAATCTCGGTCCAGGAGAACCCTGCAAACCCGCATTATGTCAGGAGAAACATCATAACCAAGGGCGCTATCCTGAAGACGGACGCGGGGCTTGCAAAAGTCACATCAAGGCCCGGCCAGCATGGGACGGTTAACGCCATCGTGGTGGAAGAGAAAAAAGCTTCAAAATAGTTTGTTTCTAATTCTAATCAACAGAGCTAGTAGTTAGACAGCTAAAACTATTCATACCTCAATGCAGCAGTCGGCTGCAGCTTGGATGCCCTTCTAGCGGGCAGCAGGCCTGATACAATCCCGAGCATGGTGGAAAATCCTATGGCAAACGCCACCAGCTCGGGAGTTATTGCAGTAAGGGACATGCTGCCCCCGCGGGGGCCCAGATTCCCTATCACGCTGACCCCTATTTCTCCTATTATGCCTGAGACGATGAACCCAACGAAAACGCCCAGCAGGCCTCCTATGAGTCCCACTATTGCGGACTCCACCATGAAAAGCTGCATTACTTCAAAGTTCGTGGTCCCCAAGGCCTTGAGTATCCCAATCTGCTTCGTCCTCTCCATCACGGACATGAACATCGTGTTGGCTATCCCTATGGCTCCCACCAGAAGGGATATAGCGGCTATGCCTGCCATGAACAGGCTCAGCGTCCCCATGATGCTTGAGATGCTCTGCTGTATAGACTGGGCAGAACTTACCGTGAAATCCTTCGTGTTGTCATTCACGTGCCTGACCAACATTAGCTTGCTGCTGATGTCATTCGTGGTTTGGTTCACGGAATTCGCATCCTGCACCTGGACCTGTATGGATGAGAAATGTGTCGGAGCGACGCTTTCAATGACGGTCCTTGCCGCATCTATGGGGACGATGATGGCGTTATCGGTGCCGCCGAAACTGCCGGAAGACTCCAGTATCCCCACCACCTTGAAGGGCTTCCCTTCTATGGTTATCTGGGAATTGAGCAGCACTGCCTGCTTGAAAACCCCGTCAGCCACCCTGCTTCCTATCACGGCCACGTTCCCGTCTCCTGGGGTCAGGTATCTGCCCGAGGCCAGAGATGATGTCGTCATCTCCTTCCAGGCGAGAGGGTCCACCCCCTCCACAGACAGGGTAGCGCTATGGGCCAGATAGGAAATAGCAAGCCTGTCGGATATCATTCCATCCACCGCCTTCACTCCGGGGACTGACTTTATGGCCGCAAGGTCTCTTGTGGTCAGGTTGTGGTCCTCGGTGATAGAGGATGCGGTGCCTCCACCCCCGCCTTCAGGTCCGCCTCCGGAACCGCCGCCTCCGAACATGCCAGAGGCTCTGTTGAATCCGGGAGAGACCGTCACTATGTCAGCTCCCAGGCCGCCCAGCTGGCTCGTGATTATCTGCTGTGTGCCAGTGCTTAGTGAAAGGATGGAAACCACCGCTGCCACGCCTATCACTATCCCTAGTATCGTGAGCCAGCTTCTCAGCTTCTTCTGCATGAAGCTCTCCGCGGAAAGCTTCAGGATGTACCTGAATCTCATCTAAACCCTCCTCTTGATTCCAGCGGCCTATTTCTTCTTCTTTTTCCTCTGCCTGTAAAGGAAGAATCCCACGATTGCCGCTATCCCTGCCACGCCGATGATTATATATATGAGCCCCTGACCGCTGCTCTGGGCACTCCGGCTGTACGTGCTTGTAGTTGTTGAACTCGAGCCTGAGAAAGTCCCGGCAGGGACAGAAACCTGCTTTTCTATGGACTGCCTCTGGCCTGTGGTGTCCGTGTAATATATTTTAACCAAAAGGCTCTGGTTGGCTGCCATACCCTGGTCGAATCCTCCTGCTGTTGCGTTCCTTTGAAACTTGCTTGTTATCTGGAATGTCGCGGTTGTATAGTCCCCCCTGTTCAGGTTCCCGACGATGGTTGATGATGCTCCTGTTGCTGAGAAGTTGATATTGTATTGCCATTAGTATAATTCATTGTTAAAATAACTGGATAAACGCCTGGTGTGGTATCGGGGTTTGTTGTCATCGTGAAAGTTATTTTAGCCTGTTCCCCTATTGCTATAGAATCTATATACTTCTTGTTGTCCGAACCTACAGGCAATATCAAATTATTTGGCTGTTTCCATGAGAATGTTAAATCCCTTATTGGAGAACTGCCGGCGTTGTCCAAGGTAAACACAACCCCTGTTAGTTTGCCAGGTTCCAGGAGCGTTGGGCTGACATCGCTCACGCTGATCTTATTTTTGCCCAAAACATATACACCAAGGTTTACACTATTCCATGTGCCAATGCTACTGCCGGTTTGGTATCTTACTTTTAATTCGTTTATGCCGGTAACGGCATTTGCATCAACCCTTACCACATAATGAAGCAAAATGCTGTCCAATGATCCCAATTGCCCAATCTGTGTGGTTGCATTCGTGCCCGGATCTACGGAAAAGGGATATTCCGGCTGGAGCTGTACCACGAGGTTTGTTGCATCCCCCAGCCCCTGATTGTTGACCTGAATCCACAAATCAAGATAGCTTCCAGGCTGTGCCGGATATGGATCATATCTTGTGAGTGTAAAGCCTAAATCCGGAAGATCCGCCTTTATTGTGTTTATAGCAAGAAAGAAACACACAAAGCCTGTTAATAGTATAATTTTGCCTTTCATTTTATCATCCTCCTTCTTTAATTTGCCCATCCTTCAGATGGATAATCCTTTGCGCATATTTTGCTACGGATTGATCATGTGTGACTATTATTATCGTTTCATTTTTTTCTGTGTGCAGTTTTTTGAAAAACTGCATAATTTCCTGGGATGTTTTTGAATCTATGTTTCCTGTAGGCTCGTCCGCCAGAATCATGGAGGGCTCTGTGGAAAGCGCCCTCGCAATTGCTACCCTCTGCATTTCCCCGCCTGATAATTGGGAAGGCAGGTGGTCATTCCTGTTCTGCAACCCCACCATTTTCAGGAGCTCAAGCGATTTGCCTCTTATTTTCCTTTCATCATAATTATGGATTCTCATAGGCAGTTCAACATTTTCTATTACGGACAATGTCGGATACAGGTTGAAGAACTGGAATATGAAACCGATTCTGCTACCCCTTATCCTTGCCAATTGGCTTTCACTCAGCTTTGAGATATCATGGGTTTCCAGGAATATTTTTCCTTCTGTGGGAATGTCAAGGCATCCTATGAGGTTCATTAAGGTTGATTTCCCGCTGCCGCTTGGACCCATCACAACCACAAATTCTCCCATTTCCACCTTCATGTTTATGTTCTTGAGGGCACTCACCTCCACCTCTCCCATCTGGTAAACCTTGCTGACGTTCTTCAATTCTATCACAGTTTTTTCATTTGCTTCTGGCATAAATTTCCCCTTTCTTCTAAGCTCACCTATCCGGCCTTGTAAAATTACCCGTTGAACCACTCCGTGAAAGAACGCATGACAACCCTTTCTGAATCAATATTTACAAGGTAGAGATAAGCTGTTGAGTTGCTTTGCAATGAAACCTGAAGATTGTTAAGATTGCACATTTCATCATGGCACATCATAGGCGTTTTGTCTGGCATCCCATCCATGGGGTGAGGCTTGCCAATAAACCCGACAATTTTGTTTGTAACAAAAACCTCGTAATTGTCTATGTTGTCACCCCTTGTCTGCAAGTCCTGCGCGACGATAGCTTTTGCCATATCTATCTGCTCCTGCGTTGGCTCAGTGAAAGTTGGCCTGGGCCTCGTGTTCATCAGCCCCCATGCCAGTATCAGGATGAATAGTGCGATGAAGACCACAGATACCATTTTCCACACGTTTCTTTCTTTTCCGGAATTGCCTTTCTTACCTTTCTTATTTTTCATAATCATCGTTTGCTTGTAATCAAATATATAATTACCTTGTAACATGTTTCATTTTTATGAAACCTTTCCTTTGGATCTCTTTCTGGAAATTGTGTGTCCATAATCATTCCTAGGCCAAATCTACTGCAACCTTAAACTCCAATTGGTTTTTGCATTCCCAACTAAATCGTGACTGGATTTATTTTTTCCAGATGTTTGCATGCTATGAACAGCATCTTGCAGAAATTGCATTCATAATACTGCACTATCTCGCTGTACATAGTTTTCTTAGCCTTTAAATCAGCAGACTTGCTTCCGCAGTTCGGGCAAGAAACACTCATTTTTATCACCTTTTTTCAAATAAACTCTTTCTAAATTAGCTGAAACCATATATCCCGATTTCGCGTAATTGGTTTCAATTCAGTGAAACCTCACTGGCAAAAGAAATTTATATCTGTGCTACAATTTTAAAGCTATGAAGCAGTTCAAAGTGATAATATCTATTGTAATACTTGTGGTTTCTTTATTCCTAGTTATCAACCAGCTCTTCACGCCGCAGCCAATCCAGATAATCCTTGAGACAGGACAGGAGGTTGTGACCCAGACATCAGAATATTTTTCAATATTTCAGGTGTTGACGCTTATTGTGGCATCATTCCTCATAGGCTCGACTGTCATATACCTTTATTTCAAGTCAGACACTGATGAATTCTTAAAGTCCATCAGCCAGAAGAAGATTGAAAATAAGTATGAGATGGTTATCCCGTTATTGAGGGGCGATGAGAAAAGAGTTTTTCAGGAGATAATAGATGCAAAAGGGGAGATGCTCCAGAATGCACTGGTATTGAAAACTTCCATGACAAAGGTCAAGATGACAAGGGCGCTTGCCAGCCTAGAGAACAAGAATTTGATACTGAAGGAAAGGCACGGCCTGACCAACAGGATAAAATTGAAATGAAATTCTCAAAGATGTAAAATCATCATCAGAGCACAAACAGTGGTCTTCTCACCCAATCAGCAGAAGCGAAAGCATCACGGCTATTCCCAGCACCAAGAAAATGAGCTGGATTAAAGCGGTTTTTGAAAAGCCCTCGCATACATTGCTCCTGTGTAGCTCTGGTATCAGGTCTGTTGCTGCTATGTATATGAAAGTGCCCACTGCAAAAGCAAGAAGGTAGGGGTTTGATCCTCCCATGTTTCCTATCAGCAGGGCAGCAGCAGTCCCAGGACTGCAGTAAGCGCTGTCAGGAAGTTCATGAACAGGGCTTTTCTCTTTCCAAATCCTCCGTGCAGCAAAACCCCGAAATCCCCTATCTCCTGGGGAATTTCATGAAAGATGACAGCGAGGGTGGTGGCTATGCCCACAGGTATGCTCGCGATATAGCTTGCGCCTATTATCAGGCCGTCTATGAAGTTGTGGACACCATCCCCGAAAAGGTTCATGTAGGCGAATGTATGCGGATGGTCTTTTGAGACTGGCATGTGGCAATGGCGCCAGTGCACAACCTTTTCCACAACAAAGGAGAACAATATCCCGAAAAGTATTGCAAGTGAAATCTGCACAGTGAATCCTGATTCCACCGCATCAGGCAGCAGATGGATAAAGGCGTCACCCAGCAGCGCGCCAGCTGAGAAGCTTACAAAATATAGCAGTATCTTTCTCAGGGTAGAATCCTTGAGCGCAAGAGTGGAAACTCCTATCAGAGAAATAAGGCTGACGATAATCACGCTTGCAAGCGAATAGAGCCAGGTTTCGAGCATAATTGTAATTGCATGGCCTGTTTATAAAAAGTCCGCATCCTATCTTCTGGCTTTTGCTTTCGATTCCTTCGGCTGAATGCGCCTTGCGCCTTTCTTCCGGTAGTCCTCAATCGCACTGTGCAGCGCATCCGCTGCCAGGACTGAGCAGTGCATCTTTATGGGAGGGAGGCCTTTGAGGGCTTCAGCTATCTGCTTGTTGGAGATTTTGAGGGCTTCGTCCAGGGTCTTGCCCATGGCAAGGTCGGTTATCATGGAAGAGGTCGCAAGTGCGGCCACGCATCCGTATGTCTGGACTTTTATATCCTTCAGCCTTTCCTTTCCGTCCTTTCCTTTTTCTACCTTTATAAAAATCTTCATTACATCTCCACATTGTGGGTTTCCCACAGTCCCTACACCATCCGGGTTTTTAATCTCCCCCATATTGTGCGGGTGCTGGAAATGCTCCATCACTTCTTTCGAGTACATGCTATCGCCTTCTTTTCTCCTTTATCGTGTAATAAAGATTGATCAATGACATTATGGATGCGAACGAGTTAAGCGCTATGAATATCATGTCGTTTATGCCAACCGAGTAGGCCACGAGCAACAGGCTCCCCGCAACATACACCAGGTTGAACTTCGGTTCCAGGCCGGATTTCTTCGTCTTCAGGGTTCTTATGGTTTCAGGAATCCAGGCGCATGCGACTGCTATAAGCCCTATCGTTCCTATTATTTCAAGTGATATCATCCATTCACCTATGCTTTCGCTCCTGCAGCCTTGTTGAGGTCGTCCACGAACTTCTTGACGTCTATCCTGTGCGCGAGAGCGCCCTGCTCTATCGTCTCGAACGCGGACATCGAGCAGCCTATGCAGTGCATTCCATATTTACCGAAAACGGGCATGGTCTGCGGGAACCTCTGCAGGACCTCGGCAAAGCCCATGTCCTTCGTTATAATTTGTTTTGCCTGCGCTGGTTTGGCTGCAGGTTTCTTGGAAGCTGCTGGCTTCTTTTTAATAGTTTTGGATTTCATTCTATCATCTCCTTGCGAGTTTCATGGGGCTTATCTTCCTGAGATTCTCCACAATCCCTGGAAGCACGCCCAAAACATAATTTATCTCCTCTTTCGTGTTGTCCTTCCCCAAGGTCATCCTGAGGGAGCCGTGTGCCTTAACCGGGCTGAGCCCTATTGCGGTCAGCACGTGAGAGGGCGTGAGCGACTCGCTGGAGCACGCGCTTCCGGTTGAGGCCGCTATCCCTTTTATGTCCAAGTGAAGTATAATCGACTCGCCTTCTATGTAATCAAATCCTAAGTTCGTGTTGTTCGGAAGCCTGTTCTTCCTTGAGCCGTTCAGCCATGAATCTTCTATCCTTAGGACATCATCTATCAGCATGTCCCTGAGCTTTGTCTCGTATGCCGCTTCCTTTCCCATGTTTTTCATTGCGAGTTCCGAGGCTTTTCCGAATCCCACAATCCCTGCTGCGTTTTCTGTCCCTGCTCTCATCTTGTGCTCCTGCGAGCCTCCTGTTATGAGGGGCTTCAGGGAGACTCCGCTTTTCATGTAAAGGCATCCTATCCCTTTAGGGCCGTAAAGCTTGTGACCAGAGGCAGAGAGGAAATCTATGTTCTTTATGTCAATCGGGATCTTGCCATATGTCTGGACAGCATCCGTGTGGAACAGTACACCTGACTCCCTGCAGATTTTTCCAATCTCTGCAATCGGCTGGATTGTGCCTATCTCATTGTTCGCATGCATTATTGAAATCAGCTTCGTGTTCTTGGTTATTGCCTTCTTTACATCTTCTGTCCTCACAAACCCGTCTTTCGTTACGGGTAAATATGTTACCTTTACTCCCTCTTTCTCGAGCGCCTGGCACGTGTGCAAAACCGCATGGTGCTCGAATGCGCTTGTTATTATGTGATCTCCTGCTTCGGGGATTCCGCGAAGGACCATATTGTCGGATTCTGAGCCGCCTGAGGTGAATATTATCTCCCGCGGTTCCGCGCCTATGACTTTGGCGGCTATTGCCCTGCTGTCCTCTATCGCTTCCTTGGCTTCCCTTCCGAGCGAATAGAGGCTGGAAGCGTTCCCGTACTTTTCGCTGAAGAACGGCTGCATAGCCTGGAACACTTCCTTCGCGACGGCAGTGGTAGCCGCATGGTCCAGATAAATCCTTTTCATAAACTCACGATATTTTTGAATTTGGAATTAGTTAGAAAGTGGCGAAGCCGCTTTCTTTCTCACATTCAGCCTGCAACCAGTTTTATCGCCTCTTGCGGGCAGTTCGCCACACATGAGCCGCACTCAAGGCAGTCCTGCGGTCTCGCGACCACTGATTTGTTTTTCTTTATCTCGAAAACGTTTGCCGGACATACAGATTTGCATGTGCCGCATCCTGTACACTTCTTCAGGTCAACCTGCGGGAACTTGTGTCCTATCTTTCCTAGCATGATAAAACCTCCGATTCTTGGAATGTCGACTGGGTCATATTGGTTAAGGTCAATCGACTTAATGGAACATATTTGGTTTAAGAATAATATATGCCGAAGGTATATAAATATAACGCTGTTATATTGATGTTTCTAGGCCCGACTTGTACAATCAGCTTAAAAGATTTAGCCCCATATCAAAACGATGGAAGACGTGAAAGGATTCACGGGCAGAGGCAAAGACGGTGGTGTCATTAGGGCGGTGCGTTCTTGCCTAGAGTCTGGGTACAGGGTGTTTTCCATGCCGGAAATCGCTGACAGGAGAATAACGGCACCCGAGGATGATGAAATCTGGCTGTACCCATATACCTCTTTAAGCTTGCGTGTAAGAGGGAAAAGCAGGGGCGGTGTACCGCTTGTTGTTTTTTCACATGATTACCTCCCAAACCAACCGGATGTCAGACAAGCGCTAGAAGGTTATGGAAACCTAGGCATGCATGGCTACGGGAATATGCCCTCTAGAGAGTTCCAAAAACTTCTTGATCTGGAAAACGATGAAACGACATTTGTGCTAGCTCGTGATGATGTGGGGAAATGGCC
>JAPLVB010000013.1 GCA_026397335.1 Candidatus Aenigmatarchaeota archaeon | reverse complement strand
AAAAGGGAGTGGATGAGAAGACAGTCCTGTCAGAAATCGGTCATGTGTTTTCTGTGATGAGTAAATACGTCGAGGAGAACATAAAGGATGACAACTCCTTCCATGAGATTCCTCACGTCACGGAATTACTCGTGGAGCTGGAAAAGAGAGGGGACATGCTCGGGCTGGTGACAGGGAACGTGGAAAAGATTGCGCGGCTCAAGCTCCAGAAAGTCGGCCTGCTGGATTTCTTCAAGGTCGGTGGGTTCGGTGATTCATCTGAAAATAGGAGCGAGCTTGTTCTGAAGGCAATCAAAAACGCAGAAGAGAAATCCGGTCGCCGGATTGACAAGAATGATGTTTTCGTGATAGGCGACACGCCGCTGGACGTGCAGTGCGGCAAGGAAGTGGGCGTTAAAACAATTGCCATGGGAACGGGCCCGTATACCCCGTTCGAGCTGAAGAAGCACGGTTCGGATTATGCGTTCGCGGATTTCTCAGAAAAAGACCGCATCATACAAGCCATACACAAGGATTAAACCCTCAGAACCTTCTTTATCTGGCTGAAAACTTGCTCAATGCTTTTCTCGCCGTCTATCACGAACCAGCTTCCCCAGGTTTGATTCTTAACTAGAGACTCATATGATTTGGAAACATTTTCCAGGAAAGCCTTGTTCTCCTCGTTCCTATCCAGATTTCTTTTTTCAACTTTCTTTCGCTTTATGGAGATTTCCGGAGAGACTTTTAGATAAAGAATCATGTCAGGCTTTGGAAGCCTGAAAATTTCCGCGAACTTGAGCGCGTTCTCTATCGGGAGTCTCAGTCCCTGGTAAGCGATTGTGCTTGTGAAATATCTGTCAGCTATGACAATCTTTCCTTGGTTCAGCCACCCAAGAATCCTTTCCCTGTCCTTCACCATATCCAGTGCATAAAGAAGGAACTGTGTATTCACATTAAACTCGTATTTTTTGTGCAGGTATTCGTGAATGAGGTCTCCAAAGGGATTCCCGTAATCAGGATAATAAACCCTCTCAGCCTGGATTTTCCTGCCTTGGAGATACTGAAGCATCTTCTTGGACTGTGTCTCCCCTCCGGCTCCATCTATCCCTTCTATGACTATTAGCCTGCCCTTCATGCAAATCATTTCTTGGATTTTTTGATTTCAGCCATTATTATCGGGACCATTACCTCAGGCGAACCGATGACATCCACATTCCTCAGAAGCTTCTTTTTCGTGTAATAATCAATAAGCGGCTGTGTCTGCTTCCTGTATACATCAAGCCTGTCCTTTATGATTTGCTCAGTCTCGTCTGAGCGGCTCACAAGCTTCCCCCCGCACTTGTCGCATATCCCCAGCTTCTTCGGAGAGACCGGGGGCATGTTCACCTTCCCGAACTTTATGTGCGCGATGTTGTAAATCTCCCCGCATTTCTCGCATGTCCTGCGCGCTAGAATCTTCTGGATAATCACGAAATCCGGAATCTTAAGGTTTATGACAATCTCCACTCTCCTGATTCTCTCGAGAGAGTCTGCCTGCTCTATCGTCCTGGGGAACCCGTCAAAAATGAAACCAGGCCTTGCATCTTTCTTTCCAAGCCGCTCCTTGACTATCTGCATTATTATATCATCAGGCACAAGAGCTCCCTTTTTCATGTAACTCTCTGCTTTCTTTCCTAGAGGAGTTTTTTTTGCAACAGCCTCCCTCAGCAGATCTCCTGTTGAAATGTGCGGTATGCCAAGCTGAGGAGCTATCCTTGAAGCATAAGTCCCCTTGCCCGATCCTGGCGGCCCGAGAAAAACTATGTTCATATTAACATCCCTCCAATTAACTGGTAAATTATACGCGGAGCAGGTTTATAAAAAACAGAAACAAGAAATCCCCATGGACAAGACGAAAGTAAAGCTGGGGGAAGAGTTCAGGGCAGCCCCTGCGTATAGGACTTACTATTACATCAACCTCATGGTCGTGCTTCTTCTCTTCTTTTTCAGCTGGTACATACCGCTTATCGTTCTTGCCCCAATGGAAGTCACAACCATAATAAGCCTCTTCCTTGGCATACCTGTGCTGCTTATCACACTATTAACTCTTTACTGGATTCCCAAGTATTACGACACTCTCCTTTACAAGCTCACTGAAAACGAGATGGTCTGGCGCCGCGGAGTGTGGTTCAGAAAGACGGGGATAGTCCCCTACAACAGGATAACGAACATAGACATAGAACAGGGTCCCCTATCCAGAAGCTTGGGAATAGGCTCCCTGAAAATCCAGACAGCAGGCTATTCGGGCGCAGGAGGCGGGACAGGCCATCCTGCTGAAATACGGATAGAGGGCGTGGTGCATTTCGAGGAACTGCGCCAGTTCATCATGGGCTTCGTGCATGGAAGGAAGCAGGTGGGCACAACAGGCACGTTCGAAAGCCATCAGGACAGCGTGCTCGGGGAGCTCGTGAAAATCAGGAAGTTGCTGGAGAAGAGGAAGTGACAAGAATGAGCCTTGAAAATCTGACAAGGGAACAAAAGGATTCTTTATACCAAAGTTTTGTTGATAACCACGAACTGACGGAAGGCTATCCTTATTTGAGACTGCAGGATAAGGAATCTTTTTTCCAAGAAAAAAATCCGTCAAGGAAGCCGTCATTCTGGAAGAAGGTATATCACACATTTTTCTAATTTAGCGAGCGCTTATTTCTTCCCCACCCTTATAAAATTCGCAAGCAGGGCCTCCAGCTGTATGTCCTCTGAGCCTCCCTGATTCAAGCGAAACTCGAACTCTCCAATCTTTTCTATCAGCTCGAGCTTCGCGGTCTCGGGGATGGATAAGTCGAAGATGCTCTTGTGTATCTCCCTTATTATGTCCTCTCCCGAGAGACCCTGCTCTATCAGGAGGTCATACAGCTTTTTCCTCGCGTCAGGGAATTTTCCGGCTATCGCGAGGTCTATCATGTGCTTTATATCCTGGGGTCTTGCCTGGCCGGATATCTCATAAACGCTTTCCTTTGTGATTTTTCCGGATGTGGCAGCGGCCTGTAGAATGTTCGTGGACTTTCTCAAATCCCCTTCCGAAACCTCATAAATAGCATGTATAGCGTCCTCCGAAACTGTGAGCTTCTCACCTTTTGCAATCCTGCTTACGTATTCACCCACGCCTTTATCTGTCAGCCTCTTGAACCTGAATACAGCGCATCTCGACTGGATGGGGTCTATTATTCGGGAAGAATAATTGCATGAAAGAATAAACCTGCACACTCCCGAGAACTTCTCCATAGTGCGCCTGAGCGCCTGCTGCGCCTCCGGTGTGAGCGCGTCGCTCTCATCCAGGAAAATAATCTTGAATTCTGAGCCGAATGACTTGACCCTTGCGAAATCCTTTATCCTCCCTCTTACAACATTAATCCCGCGATCATCACTCGCATTAAGCTCTAAAAAATTCTGTTTCCAGTTCTCCCCGAAAAGCTCATGTGCGAGCGCGAGAGCGATCGTGGTCTTTCCCACTCCTGCAGGCCCTGCGAAAAGCATGTTAGGAATTGAGCCCTCTTTCGACCACACTTTCAGCTTGTCCACCACATGCTTCTGGTCTATCACTTCCGAGAGCCTTCTCGGTCTGTATTTTTCTGTCCACAATTCCATAACGACACCTGCGCTTGAAGTAATCCTCGCGGATATTTATTAAGTTATAAACAATAAACATATATGTTAAAGAAGCTTGCGCTGCTCATTGTTTTTTTTGCAATTCTCCCCGTTGCCTCAGCCCAGGAGATAAGCAACCCGGAAGCGGTCAGCTATCTCCATGCGGAAGTCACAAGGTCAGGCTCGGTCTACCTGTTCGACAGCAGCCCTTTCCAGACAGCAAGGGAGCTTGTGGTGACACTTACAGTCCCCCAGAACACAACAAGACAGACATCCTTCATAAAGAGCGTGACAGGTCCTGACAGGTATTATGTGACTGAAGATGCATGGGGAAACAAAGTGGTTAACATGTACTGGGAGATACCTGAGCTCAAGAAAAGGCTTTATTACACACTTGTTTCTGATGTGGAGGTTTCCGACAGGGATGTCACTGCAAGGAATGTGAAGTTCCCTGTGACTGATTTTACGAAGGCGACCACAGGAATAGCGCAGGCAACATTCGATACCACATACGGGCTTGATGATATGCAGAGGTCCTTCCGCCTGACTGAGTGGGTTCACAAAAACATAAAATATGACAATGAGGCAAAGAGCTTCTCAGAGTCAGCAATATGGACTTTCCAGAACAGGAAAGGCGCCTGTGACGAGTTCTCGAACCTGCTGGTATCCATGCTGAGGGTTCTCGGCTATGAGCCGCGCTATGTTGTGGGTTATGCGTATTCAGAGAACTGGGGGCAGCACGGCTGGGTTGAGGTTGATTTTAACGGGAGAACAGTTTCTTTAGATCCCACATGGCTTGAATCCCCTGTAGATTCAACGCACATAAAAGTGGCAGAGCTTCCTGACTCAAATCTGACAGAGCATGTTGAAGTGAAGGGAGGGCAGATAACAATTGACTGGAACAAAAATGAGCCGGAGATAAAGGTCCTTTCCCATAAGGAGTCGCCAAAAATAAACATAGGCGCCACTCTAATCCCGGAGAATTCGAGCAGTGACAGCTATTCATTGCTCTCAACAGAATTCAGCTCTCCGAATTGCATACTCACCAATGTGCAGATAAAAGGCTGCACCATGCCTTCCGGGAATTTCCTTTCCATCCCGAAGAGCAACCAGACGCTCGCGTTTTGCGGCTCGCAGAAAGCCTACTGGTTCCTGAAAACCCCCGAGACTGAGGGAGGAATGGTTTACACATGTCCTGTGATAATCTACGGTGCTGGAGCTGAAAAATCAGTGCCAGTCACAGTGGGGCCTGAGCCGGGCAAAAGGATGGGCACAAGCGTAAAAAGCCAGAATGTTTTCACTCCGGGCCAGGTTTTTGAGCTGGAGTCCGTGACAGAGAATTCCGGCTATGCAACAGGAGCAGCCACGGTTTATGTTTTTTTCGGAGGCTCTGTGCAGAGCAAGGATTTTACCCTCAAGCCAGGGGAATCCGCATCAATCAAGTGGACGCTGAAAGCCCCTTCCAGTCCGGGAAGCCAGGACCTTGTGGTCTTTTCATCCTCAGGCGAGATGGTATCGCGCAACATCACAGTCATCCAGCAGAGGCATGTGCAAATACAGAACATATCCGCTCCTGACAAGGCTTCTGCAAAGAAGGATTTAACAATAAACATAACTGTGAAAGCCATTACAGGTTTTTCAGGAATCGCGAACATAACAATTGGAGACTACTCGGACACCAAAGGAATCTTTCTCGGACCTTCTGAATCCAAAACATTCCAGATCACTTATACTCCCCAGTCACCCGGAGCAAAAATAATGAGCGTGACTGTGTTTTCGGACAACCGCCAGTATGAGGATGGCTGGTGGGGGACCCTGGACGTTCAGAACCAGAAGCAGTGGTGGGACGATTTGCTGGAATGGCTGCAGGGCATTGTGGATTCCATTATCAGGGCGTTCACAGGTGGCGGATAATTATATATGATTAACATGATTCTCTCAATCTCAGGAACCCCGCAGACAGGCAAGACTTCAGTCGCGAAAGCGCTTGCCAAGAAACTCGGCTGGGCTCTCGTGAGCCTGAATCAGCTGGCCAAGGAGAAAGGCCTTTATTCGGGTTATGACAAAGCGCGCAGGTCCAGGATAGTGGACATAAAGAAGCTGAGAACTGAGATTGCAAAAATCTCCAGAAAGGAAAAAAACCTGATTCTCGAATCCCACTATTCGCATGACATGCCCTGTGATTTTGTGGTCATCCTGCGGACAAACCCAAAAGAGCTGAGGAAGCGCATGCAGAAAGCAGGCTGGAACGGGAAGAAGATAGAGGAGAACATAGAGGCAGAGATAATGGAGATTGTGAAGAGTGAGGCGCTGGAGAACGCAAGAACGATACTGGAGATAGACACCACAGGAAAAAAGCCGGAATTCGTCGCAGAACTAATCGTCAGAAGTCTAAAACTGGCGCGATAGGATTTTAAACTTTATAAGGAGCAAATAATTAGTTAATCCTTAAAATAAAAGATGATATCATGTTCGGCACTATGTTACTCTTCGGCCTCCTGACAGGGATTTTCCTGGCAATAGGATACCTATTGGGAGGAACAGCAGGAATGGGCCTGGCCCTTATCTTAGCCTTTATCCTAAACTTCATCTCATACTGGTATTCTGACAAGATAGTGCTCAGGATATACAGGGCCAAGCCAAGTCAGGACAAGAAGCTGAATGATATGGTTGAGAAGCTTAGCAGGGAGGCAAAAATCCCGAAGCCGGCCGTGTTTATTGTTCCCAGCAAGGCCCCAAACGCCTTTGCCACTGGCAGGAACCCGAAACATGCAGCCCTTGCCGTAACAGAGGGTCTGGGAGGCCTGACGGATGAAGAGAAAGAAGGCGTGCTCTCCCACGAGATAGGGCACATAACAAACAGGGATATACTTGTCTCCACAGTGGCTGCAACTCTTGCAGGAGCGATATCCTACATAGCCCAGATAGGCTACTTCTCTCTCTACGGAAGGAATGAGAGGGGAGCCGGGAACATAATAGGACTCATACTTATAGTGGTTTTCGCTCCTCTGGCAGCGCTCATGATAAGGATGGCAATCTCCCGTTCGCGGGAATACAGGGCGGACAGGTACGGGGCTGTCCTTACCAAGAACCCCAAAGGCCTTGCCTCTGCGCTCAGGAAAATCTCGGCAATTGCACAGCAGCATCCTATGGAAGGAGGGTCGAATGCGACATCACATCTCTGGATTGTCAACCCGTTCAGGGGAAACGCTTTCACGAACATGTTCTCCACGCACCCTCCAATGGAGCAGAGGATACGCAGGCTTATGGCAATGGAAGGGCAAGATTGAGAACAGTTGAGAATTTTTGTGGTTTATTTGAAGAAATTCATACAGGACCTGATAGAGATGGGGGCTGATTTCAGCACCAAGAAAGCCCTGAAGAGGAGCATGAAGCTTATCGGGATAGGGCCTGAGAATGTGGACAGGCTGTACATAGAATTCAAGAACGACCATTACAGGGAGAAGTTCAAGTCAATAGAGCCAAAATACAAGATGCTTTTCCTTCCGCAGTGCCTGAGGACGACCAGATGCAAGGCACCCATCACGGAGGCAGGGTACAAATGCGTGAAGTGCTCTCAGGATTGCAAGGTTTATGCAATAAAGGCAAAGGCCGAGAAGATGGGATACAGGGTTTTCATATCTCCTGGAGGCTCCATGAATTTCAATGTAATAAAGAAATTCAGGCCCAAAGCTGTCATTGGCGTGGCCTGCATGAAGGAGCTTGTCCTTGCTGCAGAGGAGCTGAGGATTCCCATGCAGGGCGTTGAGCTCCTCAAGAGCGGCTGCGTGGCCACTGATGTGAACTTGGAGCACGTGTTCAGCTTATTGTGAGAAAGAAGTCGGCTTCGCCGCCTTCGAATTGAGGATTTCAGCAATCCCTTTTGCATGCCCTGCCCCTGTCACGACCACTATGTTCTGGAACCTGCTAGAGAGCTCTTTTATCCTGTGAGCCATGTACAGGTTCCTCTCTTCTATGAGGATTCTGTAAAGTCTGGGAAATTCCTTTCTCAGGAGCTCTATTGCTGTGTTCACTATCTCTTCTGGAGGGACTTTTGACAAATCTATTCTTTGGAAAGAAGGCGCTGAACCACTTTTCAACGGCAGTGATTTTGACCCTGCACCAGGAAGAAGCGCCCTTAAAACGAAGGTGAGAAGCCTTACCTTCTCCTTGGCAGGAATATCCTTTATTCGAAGGAGCGTATCCCCAATATCCCTGTCTATGAAGGCCACATATATGCCATTCTCCTGACCCAGCCGGACAGCTTCCAGCATTTCAGAGCCAGGATTCACACCAACCATCCTGCCAAGCGACTGCTGGAGATTTTTCAGCACAAAATAGAAAAGGAAGGTGAGCGGCCCGAGAGCCCTCAGGGAGTCTATAAGCGAGCCCTCGCCCTCTTTCAGAGCCTGGTACCTGCCCATGTCCAGCTCCACCGCTATACAGTCCGGACTCTCCCTCTCCACAGTCTCCCTTATGAGCCGGATGCTCTCCCTTGCTATGTGGGAGGTCGGGACTATCGTGATTCTGGCCATATACTCCTTTCCGGGGGCTCTAAATATATATAAACAGCAATCAAATACATTCCAGGCCGAGGTGGCGGAACCAGGTTAACGCGCCAGACTTGAGAACTAGATATAAAGATCCTGCAGGCTTGTCCTGTTGGAGATGATTGTTTGGCTTGACTCGGATTCGGCGGAGAATGACGAGTAAAGATATCTGGTGTCCTTACGGACATGCAGGTTCAAATCCTGACCCTTTTCTTCCCGAAGAAAAGGCTAAGGCTCACCCAAAAGAAGGGATTTACAGAATCCTTGGGGAATGGAAATCCTGCCCTCGGCGTTCCTCTTTCTAAAAATACCACTTTATGCAAAAGGATAGCAACACGAGAGGCAGAGTAAAAAATAAAAGAAATAGAAAAACAAACTAACTTCTTTGCTGGTTTAGCGCCTTCTGGAAAGAAGTCGATTTCGGGTTGAAGTCGCCAGAGCGACTTCCTTCTCCTCTCGACTTCAATCTACTTTGAGCTCGTAAGTGAATACACTTCTTTGAGAGCCACTATGAGAGCGCCTCCTGCAACGAATGTGATGAAGTTATTGATTATTGCCACCACTTGAGGTCCTGTTATTGTTGCAAGCGCACCAAGGCTGCTGCCAACCAGCAGAAGGGCAACTGTTCCCAAAAGGAACGGCTGTACTTCCTTGCCGGTTATGTTAAGTATACCCACTATTATTCCTAGTACGAAAAGTCCTGCTAGTCCGTAGATTCCTATATCCACGAATCCTGCTATTACTGTTATTACTAAACCAAGCAAGAACAGATATCTACCGATTTTTTCCATGTTCATGGGACAATCTTGGAAAGGGTATATTTAAAGATTACGGTCGATTTTAGGCAAAAAAGCGTATGGATAACCGTTTAAAGACGTAAATTATGCGGGAGGTGGGTTTCGAACCCACGCAGCGACTAACGCACTAGGTGTCTTAGCACTGCTTCTGAGCACGGCCCTTAGTCGCACCTAAGCAAGGCTTTGCTTCCGCTTGGCTGGAAGGTGCAAGCACCTTCAATCTATTGGAAGCAATCTAGCCCCTTTGACCACTTGGGTACCCCCGCGTGAACCAACGTAACGATGCTTCCGCTGGCTTATGCTCCGGACGGGATTTTCATCATCCAAAGCCACCATTTTGCAGGTGGAACTGTAGACCGAAAGCGACTCCGTCACTTTCCAGTTGTTGTCTTTGGAATCTCAACCCTTTCTTGGAAAGGGCTGACTTTGAACCCGTGTCATCGGATATCTTTGCTATCACTTTCCAGCGTGCTGGAATCAGCTCTTTCCTGGCAATAGCCCGAAAGCCCGAGATCCTTGACCGGACTAGACGACCGGAGCGCGAATCGAAGGAAGGTGCCTCTTGACACCTTCAAACAACTCAGTGGGCCCGGGCGGATTCGAACCGCCGATCTTCGCCATTCTGAATATCAGAGTTCAAACTTAAATTCGTCAAGGCGACGTCTTTTCTGGAGTTTCTATAACAGAACCTAACCAGCTGGACTACAGGCCCGATTCACCATATTATCCAACGAAGATGTCAACATCTCCATTTTCATTTTCTAAATTATATGCTTTTAAGCATGGGCCGGGCAGGATTCTCACATTACCCTTTCTTGAGGTAATCCCTAGACCGATTCTCTCGGAAGGCGTCTCTTCACGCCTTCTCTCTCTCAATCGAAAGAAGGGATTGGGTATTGAACCTGCGATTTCCACCGTGTGAGGGTGGCGTCCGAACCAACGTAAGACGTCCTCCGAACGTCAAACGATTTATAGCCACTAGACCACCGGCCCGATTATTCGATTGAAGGCATCTCTTGATGCCTTCTTTCTCAAGCTTGAAAGAAGGTGTCTTTTGACACCTTCAGTCTCAGCGTATATTATTCCAATTACATTTAAGTCTCTATATATATGGAATATTATAAAAACATGAGGCGGAACATGAAAGCCTTCATAGGAACCTGCCTGATAGGAAGCTTTGCCTTTGACAGCAAGGGCAAGATTCTCGAAAAGAGAATCTTCCCCAAGGAACCGGAAACAATAGCCTCCAGGCTCGCGAAAGCGAAAACAGAGGCCATACCCGAAGAGAATGAGATTATAGAAGCCCTGAAAAAGAAAGGTTTCAAAGAAATTGTTTGGGACAAGCAGGCTTCCATACAAGGAATCTCCTTTGAGAAAGAAAATGTTGCAACCAAAACGCTCCAGACGGATTTCAGAAAACTTGCCCTGGAACTCAAGTGGGTTAGCTCGCAGTCCGAGCTTAACAGCATCCTGTCAAAAGTGAACATAGAGCTCACAAAAACCAAGACCCGCGAGATGAAGAAGGACAAGATTGTGATTCAAGCGATAGGCATGCTGGATGAGCTTGACAGGGTGATAAATGTTTTTGTGGAGAGGCTCAGGGAATGGTATGGACTCTACTTTCCTGAGGCAGAACGTGCAATCCAGTCGCATGAGAAGTTTGCGGAGATTGTTTCGAAAGGGAAGAGAGAGAACCTGAGCGAGTTCCAGAATCTTGCTTCCAAATCCGCGGGAATGGATTTCTCTGAAGAGGACATCAGCCAGATGCAGGATTTCGCGGAGCGTGTTCTGGGGCTTTTTGAGGTGAAGAAAAGCCTCACCAAGTATGTAGAGAAAACAGCAGGGGAGACGATGCCGAACTTCTCAGCGGTTGCAGGCCCTCTTCTCGGGGCGAGGCTCCTCTCGATTGCAGGAAGCCTTGACAAGCTTTCCATGATGCCTTCCTCCACCATCCAGCTTCTTGGGGCGGAGAAGGCCCTGTTCCGTCACTTGAAGGGAGAAGGCAAGGCCCCCAAGTACGGAATCCTGTTTGGGCACCCCCTCATACAGCAGGCTCCCAAAGAGCATAAAGGCAAGGTTGCGCGGCTTGTCGCGGCAAAGCTTAGCCTGGCGGCAAGGCTTGACAGGTTCTCAGGCAAGGACGAAGGGGAGTCTCTAAGGAAGCAGCTGGAGGAAAGCATGAGGAAAATAGGGAAATAAATTTCTTGGAAACAGCCAAAACCAGCAGCCGATTTTTATTATTAGAGTATACACAATAATTATTATGCAGGCGAAAATCCTTTTAGCGGTTTTATTATCCTTTCTGATTCTTCTACCTATAGCGGTTTCAGCAAGGGGAACCGGCACGCAGGCGGATCCTTTCCGCATCAAGTCGCTTGTTTATGACGCATATTTTGTCTCCCAAGGAGGCGGGGGATTCAATATGAACGGCGCAGGGGTTCTGAGCACATCTGGCGGAACAATCGTTTCAGCTTTTGACAGATCCCTGAATAACGGGGCAAATACGGTTAGTATAGCCTCTGATTGGGGGCACGTTGATTGCTGCGCCTCCAGCTGCGACAGAGTAATGGCAGTCCTGAGAATAGGGGAGGATGCTGACAACAACATAATCTATACTGACAACAGCTGGAGCAGCCAGGGCACGCTTTTTGTATATTCATGTGGCTGGGATTTGCCGTGGACCAACAATGAGAAATGCCTTAACTCAGATGCATGTTATGATGGGACATGCTGCATGGTAATAGTGTCAAGAACATTCTACGTCCTCCTTGTCGAGAACGTCCCGCCCACGGTTGCCGTTGTGCCCATGCCTTCAACCGCTCTCACAAATTGGCAGAATTCAGACGCTGTAGCGAGCGTATACTGCACGGATAACCCCGGTGGTTCAGGATGCAATACCTCAAGCTACCGGCTTCTTGTTTACGCCTCAAATCCAGGGTCATGTTCAACCAATTATAACGATTACACGCTTTCACCCCCACAGACAATAACCTCGCATGCTTGGGTTTGCGCAGCTGCAATTGACAATGAAGAAAACATAGGATTTTCCTCACCCGCAGAGTTCCTGATAGAGAAAACGCCCCCAACAGGGACAATCTCAATACAGAATGGCGCTGCATACACAACATCAGGGTCAGTCACTCTCTCCCTCACTTATTCCGATACAGGCGGCTCTGGAATCCACCCGCAGGGATGCAGATACAGCAATGACGGAACATGGGACACAGAGCCATGGGAAGGGTGCACCACCACAAAATCTTGGACTCTCCAGCCGGGGCAGGGAGAAAGGACAGTGTATTACCAGGTAAGGGATAATGCAGGAAACACCTATGTGAGTTCTGATACAATAGAGTATGATATACCGCCTTCCGTAACTATAACAGGCATGCCGTCTGGTTGGGTAAATACAGACCGGACAGCCACAATAACATGCATCGATTCCGGAACAGGATGCGACCAGAACTCATACAAATTCAAGACATATACAAGCAGCCCGCCTTCTTCGTGTCCAACGGATTACAACCAGTATCAGCCCACCGATCCTGTATACAACAAGATGCCAATAACATCCCAGACATGGGTGTGCGGCGCGGCAAAGGATAATGCAGGCAACTGGAACTATACAGCAGCACCTTCCAATTTCCTCATAGACAAGGCAATTCCCGCAGCTGATATCAAAAACGTATCAAGCACATGGATAAGGTCGAACAACCTTACTCTCAGCTGCTCGGACTCTGTTAGCGGATGCCAGCAGACAATTTATTACAGCTTTGTCCCGAGTCCGGGCTCCGACTGCCAGAACGGAGGAAACCCAACAACATCAGGATTCATAATTGTCAATTCAGATCACAACGACTACATTTGTATCAGGGTTTCTGACAACGCAGGGAACATTGCCACCAAAGTATCCTCGCAGCTTTTCGTGGATGGAGCAAACCCCACAACAACAGATAACGTCAATCCTAATATATGGTACGGAAGCCCTGCCAGAATAAAGCTCACATGCTCTGATGCCATGTCAGGTTGCAGCAAAACATATTACTGCATAGACAATCAGGGCGGAACCTGCACCCCTTCAATCCAGAGCACATCAGCAGAAACCCCAGTGGACGTAACCTGTGGCTCAGGTCAGCAGACCTGCAGCAAAATAATCAGATATTATTCTGAGGATGCGGCAGGAAACAGGGAGGTCACAAAATCATCAGGCATAATAAAAATCGATACAACCCTTCCTGTATGCACAATCACATCCCACCCGAATGCTTACACAACAACAAACCAGATAACTGTCTCTTGGCAGGCATCATCCACCGGGTCACCTATAGCAAACGTCATTGTCGAGAAAATGGAGGGTTCAGGCAGCTGGTCGCAGCTGGTTAGTTCCCAGAGCGCCACCGGAAGCAACACTATCAGCAATGCTGTGAACGGTGTCACTTATTCATTCAGGTGCAAGGCCACAAACCAGATAGGAGTGGAAAGCAGCTATTCTTCTGTAGTCAGCACCACAGTTGATACAATCCCGCCTGCAGTCAGCATAACCGCAAATCCCATTGTCAACATCACAACCTTCATTGTTAGCTGGCCAGGAGATGATTTGGAATCAGGTATAAGCAATTATACTGTGTTTTACAAAACAGGTTCATCCCCCTATTCCCAATGGGCGGTTTTCCAGCCATCCACAACCTCAGCAGTGTTCGGCCAGAACGGGCTGCCTTTAGCACCACAAAACGGCAACACTTATACCTTCAAGGTCAGGGCAAGTGACAACGCAGGCAACACCAAAGAATCCAATGAGGTTCCGGTCATGGTTGACACAAACAAGCCCACATGCATGATTCAGGACATGCCTGCATACCAGTCATCAAGCGATTTCATGCTGATATGGTCAGGAGCGGACGGAGAGAGCGGAGTAAAGGAATACATAGTTGAGCAGAGAACAGCTAGTCTCTGGATGCAATTTCACAGAGGTCCTGAAACCTCAAAGGACATAATAAACGCAAATGACGGCACATACCGCTTCAGGTGCAGGGCCATAGACAATGCAAACAATATGGGGGACCTTTCAGCCGAGAAGTCCACAACAGTGGATATGAATCCCCCGGAAGCCCAAATGAATTTCAGCAGCTCTGTTTACGTGAATGACAGCCTTAGCATAAACGCCAGGATCACTGATGCGATAAGGGTCAGCAATGTGACTCTTTACTACGAGAACGCTGTTGTTCCCGGGACAGCCACGCAAAACCCTAACTATTCCGTATGGGATGTTTCATGGACAATCTCAGGTCTCGTCACAACAGGCATGAAAACCTTCACAATAAGCGTGCAGGATGTGAACGGGAACTCGCGGAACTATTCAAACCAGTTCCTTGTGGCTTACTGCACGCCGGGAGAAGTTATACAGGGGTGCAAATGCGGGACAGGTACAAAAACATGCAGGAATGACGGCACATGGAGCGAATGCACCGGAGTCACAAAACAACCAACCACAGAAGTGTGCGACGGGGAAGACAACGACTGCCTGGGAATAATTGATGATGTGAACGGCGGGAATTCCATCCAGTCAACACAGTGCCAGTGCTTTGGCTCAAGCCTGCTTGCAGCGACGAACGAGATATGCGACGGCATAGACAACGACTGCGACGGGCAGATAGACGAGAACGGGAACTGCTGCAACGAAGGGGATATACAGCCTTGCGGGACTGATATCGGGATATGCAGTAACAAGAAGAAAACCTGCGCAGGCGGAACATGGGGACCATGCACGTGGGAGCAGGGGCCTGGTCCGACTGATATATGCGGGAACGGCTTGGATGACAACTGCAACGGGGAGATTGATGAGAACTGCGCTTCATGCACAGACAGGGATGGTGACGGATATGGGGACCCGGCAAGCAACCAGTGCACATACTCCGGCCAGGACTGTGATGACTCGAATCCGAATGTAAACCCTGGCAGCCCTGAGGTATGCGACGGGATGGACAACAACTGCAACGGGCAGATAGACGAGGGCTTGAGCTGCAATATGTGCACCAACGGGGTTCAGGACTCAAATGAGGAAGGGACAGACTGTGGCGGGGACTGCCCGCCATGCTTTGTCTGGGGCTGGCTGTTCCTGACAGCAGGAGGGGTTGTAATCCTTTTAATCCTTGCATTCGTTTGGTTCCATTTCAGGAAGCAGGGCCGCGAGCTCACATGGGAGGAGCTAAAGAAGAAGTGGACGCCTTCCGAGTAATTTTATTTATTATATCCCCAGTACAAAATATTATTAATATGTGGTCGAAAATACTAGTAACTGTAGCTTTATTTTGCTCCTTGTTTTTATTAATCATGGCTGCAAGAGCACAAACATCCTGGATTACCCAACCCTCAACCTTATGGACAAGACAGAACAGCTTCCCCGTTTCATGGTCGGGATCCGGGGTCATGTTGTCCGGCGACCTTGATTGCATAGTCTGCCCTCCCGGCTCCTGCCCGCCAGGAATAACAATCTTTACCATATCAGAGGGTAATGCAAACACTGCTCCAGTGGCGGGTGCTGATGAAGTAAGATGCTGGGACACCCTAGGAACACCTCTGGATACCACAAACTCGAACACTTATTATGAAACTCTCCTGCGGGTTTCGGAACCCACAAACGCGCACGTCCAAGAAAACACCTATTCAAACTACCCCTTCCCTATCTATCTTTCATCTAATTATTTCCCGGTTCAGTGCGACTACTTGCCAGACTGCAGCCTATACAATACGTGCGTAGTTTCCATCAGCGAAGAAACCAACGCCCACGTAAGCGATTGCGCCACATACAGCACAAAACTCTGCTGCAGCCTCATCACTGTCACAATACCCATTTCAAACTACAGCGTCCAGTACAAGGCATCATGGTCTGACGGCTCTTTAATCAGGGACTGGAATGACTGGCTTTACCAAACCACTTCCCTCTCAGATATGTTCGGTTCTTTCTCCCCTATCCAGGTTCAGAACAACCAGACCTATTTCTTCAGGGTGAATGCATCAGACCTGATGGGCAGCACAGGTTCCTATTCAGAAGAAGTGAACACAACGGTTGACACCGAACTTCCCAACATAACCTACACGGTAAACGACGACCAGGTGAACAAGAGGTTTTCCATTTCCTCAGCTGCATGGGACAACGTTTCTGGGATATTCAACCACACCATAAACTGCACAGTCATAAACCCACCCTCTATAGTATTTGTGCAGTGCCCGCAGGCAGCACAGTTCGGAGGGATAAGTTCATGCCAGACTCCGCAGGTATCCTACAGCGAGGAGACGGAAATAAGCTGCGAGATAAGGGCGCAGGACAGAGCAGGCAACATATATTCCAGAAACATTTTCTTCACATCAGCCCCTAACAACCTGATTATGAAACTGCACGAGCACAACATTTTCATAAGCATAGGGGAAACCTATCACGTCAGGATCGAGCTAAGGAACATAAAATCAACCCCGGATATGATTAATGTATCATTACAGGGAACATATCCACCGGGCCTTGCAAGATTCCTCCAGTCATTTCCAATAATATGGATGAGCGGTGACCAAAGAAACGTAACAGCCCTGCTCAACCCCTACGAGCAGAAAACAATATACGTGGAAATAATCTCAACAGACCAGGGAGACTATACACTTGACCTCCAGGCAGGCTCGCAGACATATCCCATAAGAAGCAGCGATTCGCTGAGCATACAGATAGGCTTCCCCGCCTCCTTCCCGGG
>JAPLVB010000006.1 GCA_026397335.1 Candidatus Aenigmatarchaeota archaeon | reverse complement strand
CAGGATAATCCCGAACCTCAGGCTCAGGTATACGCGCGGTCATTTGTGGGCGATTGGCGGCGGATTCATGAGCGTCGGCGATGTTGAGAAGCAGACAATAGTGGACGATGTAGACCGGCAAAACCAGCTGACTCTAGGTCAAGGCAGAACATAGAGCATCTTGACGCCTTTCTGAAGGAAAACTGCAGCTCTTACGAGATAGTGGTCTCTGAGGACGGGAGCACGGACGGCACGGACAGGATACTTAAGGAACTTGCTGGCAGGGAGATTATAACGCATCTACACTCCGGCATCAGGCTGGGAAAGGGAAAGGCCGTAAGGAATGCGTTTTTTGCCTCTTCCGGGGAAAGGGTGTTCTTCACAGACGCTGATTTCCCCATGGAGATGGAAGACATCCCGAAAATGCTGGGACTGCTGGGCAGATATAACATGGTGATTGGCAGCAGGTCAAAGGGCATTTCTGCTGAAAGATCCTTTGCGCGAAAAATGTTCAGCATATCCTACAATTCTTTTGTGAGGCTGCTCTTCCGCACAGGTATAAGGGACCACCAATGCGGGGTGAAGGCCTTCAGGAGGGAAGCTGTAAAGGAGGCGTTTTCACGCATATCTTCCGGCTTCCTGTGGGACACGGAGCTGATAGTCAGGGCAAAGCGGGAAGGTTGCTCAATATTCGAGCTGCCCATAAGATGGCAGGAGAAGAGGAGCGGAAGGTCAAAGGTCTCAGTCTACAGGGATAGCTACAGGATGGGAAAGGCCCTTATAAAGTTCTGGTATCACATGAACTTCGGCAGGGATTAGGGTTTCAGAATATCCTTTACTGTTCTCCTCACAGCCTCTTCCGAACTGTGCCTAGGCTTCCACGTGAGCTTCTTCATCTTGGTTATGTCCAGCCTCATCAGGGGAACATCGCCTTTCCACCCTCTTGGACCACCAGTATAACGGAACCGCGGTTTCACTCCCATTTCCTGTGAAACAATTTCAGCTATTCTTTTAACGATTATGTCATCCTCTGATCCGAGGTTGAAGATGTCAAAAGGCTTTGAATATTTTTCCATGAGGAAAAGCATTGCATCAATGCAGTCTTCTATATAGATGTACGATTTCTTCTGTTTTCCATCACCCAGGATTTCCAGTTCGGAGCTGTTTTTCCTGAGCTTGGCCACAAAATCCGGCACAATGCCGTGGCATCCATTACCTATTACATTGGCCAGCCTTAAGACAAGGCAATTGATGCCAAAGTAGTGCGAGTAGCCTGACAGCAAAGCCTCGCATGCAAGCTTGGATGCCCCGTAAATGGATATAGGTTTCAGGGGGCCGTAGCTTTCGGGAGTGGGTATAGCCTTAGCCTCTCCATAAACAGCCGAGCTCGATGCGAAGCAGAAGTTTTTTACTCCAGCCTTTCTTGATTCCTCAGCGACCTTTCTTGTGACCGTGAAGTTCTGGTCAAAGCTGTTATTAAAACTGCTTAGGTCTGTTTTGACGTCAGCGTCTGCAGCAAGATGGAATACATATTTCACTCCCCTGAAAAATTCCGATATATCATCCTTAAGCAGGTCTATCTTATGAAATTCTATGGCCCTTCCAAGATGCTCTATACTTCCAATTTTCCCTGTCCTCAGATTGTCAAGTATTATCAGTCTGTTACTGTCTTCCAGCCTGTTAACAAGATGAGAACCTATGAACCCTGCGCCTCCTGTTATGAGGATTTTCCTATCTCTCAGCATAATTCAAATTATCCGCATATAGGTATAAATAGGCTGGTTGCGGGTTACAAATTTATTAATTGCGCTTTCAAAGCTTGAATATGATTCTTCTGCCCTTCTATATCATTGGCTTCCTGGTAATATGGTGGTGCTATCTGGGCTACCCCATATTCCTGGCAAGAAAGCCGGAGATGCCACTCAAGGCCAGCTCAAACAGGACAGGAACCTTTTCCATACTGGTTCCCACTTTCAATGAGAAAGGCCAAGTCAAGGCCAAGATAGAGAACCTCAGAAAGCTGGAATACCCGAAAGCCAAGTTCCGGATAATTTTTGTGGACGGGGGATCCAAAGACGGGACAATAGAGGAGATAAGGCACAGCAAAGGAGTGAGGCTTTTTGTGTCTAGGCGAGGGGGAAAGATAAACGACATAAATTCCGTCCTCCCGAAGCTGAAGACGGATTATGTGATGATAACAGATGCGGATTCCATCATAAGCAGCAACACCCTGAAGGAATTCAACAAAATACTCAATGATCCGGAAACAGGCGCGGTGGGCGCGTACACAAAACCCACAAAATCCACCAGGGAGGAAATGGATTTCTGGGAAACCAACAACCGCCTCCGGCTCCTGGAAAGCAGGTTCTTTTCTTCCTCCACCATGATTGCAGCTTCCTACGCCTTCAGAAGGAAGCTCATTCCAAAATTCGAGGAAGACGTTATAGCGGATGACCTGTTCTCCACGTTCAAGGTCCTCTCCAAAAATTACAAGGTCATATACACAGACAAGGCAACTGCTTTGGAAAGGCGCAACCCTTCCACCTTCTCGGAAATGGTAAAGCACAAGTCTAGGAAGGCCAGCGCAAACATAAGGGAAACCTTAAGGTTCCTTCCATATACCGGAAAAAACCGGTTCTGGAGAATTATATACCCGACCAAGGTTCTCCAGACGATTTTTATCCCGCTTCTTTTACCCATCTTTGTCTTGCTCTCCCTCCTTTACCTTTTTTACAATCCTTTTCTGGTGGTGTTTCTGGTCACGATTTCTTTAATAACAATCCTTATGAACCCTGTTAATGGGGGCGGAAAATCCGGAATATTTTCGAAAATAAAAATACTGTTCATAATAAACCTCATACTTCTTTACGCCATTCTCTCCTACCCGTTCGCAAAAAACACAAGCAGGTACAAGAAGACAAAATAAATGTTTAAGTAGCATTTACATTTTATTATGGTGAATTTATGAGAGTGCTAATGCTCAATCCTCCATATCTGCGGGGCTTCATGAGAAACGCGAGATGGGAAGCTTTCAGCATAGCGGGAAGCGAGTGGCTTCCAATATGGCTGGCCTATGCCACCGGCTGGCTGGAGAAGCATGGCCATGATGTCAGACTCCTTGACGCAGGCATCGAGAAGCTGAGCAAGGAAAGGACATTCCAAACCATAAAGGAGTTCAAACCGGAATTAACGGCTGTTTACGTAACCACGACAAGCATGGAGAACGACCTGGAAGTAGCGAACATGATAAAGGAGGCGGGCAGTGAGGTAGTTCTTGTTGGGCCGTGGTGTTCCATAGAGCCCGAGTCCATACTGAAGAAATCAGGGAAAGTGAGCATGCTTGTTGACGGGGAGTTTGATTTTCCCGTGCTTGACCTGGCAGATGGAAAACCGGCGGAAAAGATTCACGGTCTCGTATGGAAAGATGATTCAGGAAAAATAAGGCACAACGGAGGGGATACTAGCGTGCCAAAGGACAGGCTGGATGAGTTCCCCTTTGTATCGGACGTTTACAGAAGGCACATAGACTTGAGAAAATATCACCAGGCAGCCCATTTGCATCCGTTTATTGACATATTCACGGGCAGGGGCTGTGCGTGGGGGAAATGCACATTTTGCCTATGGCCCTTTACAATATGCAAGAATTCCCAGTACAGAACGCGTTCCATAGAAAACGTGATAGATGAAATAAAATTCATCAGAAAGGAGTTGCCTTGGGTAAGGGAGATTTTCATACAGGATGACACCCTCCCCGCATGGAGAGCAAAAGAGCTTTCGGAGGCGATACTAAAAAGCGGGTTAAAAGTGACATGGTCCTGCTATGCAAGGGCGGACGCCTCGATGGATTATGGCACCCTGAGTATGATGAAAAAAGCCGGGTGCAGGATAATGCATGTGGGCTATGAGTCATCGGACCCCGGGATTCTCAAAAGCATAGTCAAAGGAACAACTGTAAAAACCATGGAAGATTTCACAAAAGCAGCAAACGAATTGAACCTGATGATACATGCGGATTTTATAGTAGGGCTGCCTGGAGAAACGGAAGAGACGATAAAGAATACAGTCTCTTGGGCAAGGAAGCTCAAGGTCCATTCATACCAGTTCACTGTACCCAAGCCCTATCCGGGAACGCCTTTCTACAGCCTTCTGGAGAAGAACGGCTGGCTCAAGGACGGTTATGCAGATTATCCCGGCATGTCCCATGAGGATATAGTTAGATGGAACAAGTGGGCGTTGAAGCAGACGAACATGAGCTCCAATTATATCATGAGGATGCTCGTCAGGCCGAGAGAATGGCCCAGGCTGGCTAGAACCGCAAGATACGTAATCCCTTACATTTTCAGCAAGTGATGTTAATGCACAGAACAGCTTTAGTCCAGCCAAATTATAGGCGTGCAAGGGACACCGGAGCCTGGATGGTCAACCCGCCAATAGGCCTGGCTTATATAGCTGCGGTGCTGGAAAAGGAGGGGCTGGGTGTTGAGATAATAGATGCAAATGCCGATAATTTAAGTCCAAAAGAGGTTGCCGGAATTATCGGAGAAGAATTTGATATTGTGGGAATAAGCTTGATGACCCCCGCCCATGGATACGCAATCGAACTCCTGAAAAATCTTCCCAAAAAAGCAATAAAGGTTGCTGGAGGTCCGCATGCCACAGGATACCCTGAAGTATTCCTAAAGGCCGGATATGATGCCGTTATCTTGGGAGAGGGCGAATACACAATGCTGGAAATTGCGAAAGGCAAGCCGTTCGGAGACATAAAAGGAATTGCTTACAGGAAGGGAAACAAGATGTACAGGAATCAACCGAGGGAACTCTGCAATCCTGATAAAATTCCTTTTCCTGCAAGGCACATGCTTAAAAATAACGGCGTCGATCTGCCCTATGTCTCAACAGCAACAAAATACCGTCCATGGTCTCCAATATTTACAAGCAGGGGATGCCCATTCAACTGCTATTACTGCAACAAATCAATATTCGGTCATGGGTTCAGGCCAAGAAGCCCGGGAAACGTTGTTGCAGAAATAGAAGAATTGGTGGCAAAATATCATGTAAAGGAAATAGACGTTTATGACGACTGCTTTAACTTTGACCTAAAGCGCGCAGAAAGGATACTTGATCTCATTTCGGAAAGGGGAATCAAAGTTCACATAAGATTCTCCAACGGCATAAGAGTAGACAAAATAACTGAATCTCTTCTGAAAAAAATGAAGAAAGCCGGTTGCGAATACATAGCTTACGGAGTGGAAAGCGGCAATCAAGGCATTTTGAACAGCATTCCAAAAGGGATAACTCTCGACATGGTAAGAAAAGCAGTCAGATTAACAAAGAAACAAGGCATACATGTGACATGTTTCTTCATTGGCAAAATGTTATATACGTATCCAGGTACAGCAACGCCGGAAGAGGTTGAGGAGATGTATAAGAAGGCGCATAATGAATTCTACTTCAGGCCAAAATATGTTATAAAGCAAATTCTGAAGATACGGAATGTGGAGCAGATCAAGATTATGCTTCGCGGGTTTAAGGCAATAATGTATACGCAGCGTTTACGGTCAGAATGATTTTTAATGTGAGTCAACTAAATAAAAGCATACGATGGATTGAAGTTGTTTCGCAACTTCTTTCTAAGGTCGACTCACAGCTCTGAAGCACCGTTATGCAGTTTATTTGGTTGCTCCAGATTAAATTACAATACGTTTTTGACCCTTCTATATCCTTTGTTTATGGCATCGAGTATTATTCCTATCGTGAACAATTGAACGCTCAAAAAAACCATCAAGGCGGACAATACTACTGTCGGAATCTTTGTTATAAGGCCTGTCCTGAACCATTCATCCAGGACAACGTAACCCCAAAAGATGCCCATCAAACCAAACACCATTGACAATATGGAAAAGAAGAGAAGCGGCCTGTAATCCTTGAACATGGAAAAGATGGTGTAAAAGATGAGATACCCGTCCCCAAAGGAGCTCAGCTTGCTTTTACTTTCTCCTCGGCGTTTCCTGTATTTGATTGGCATTTCCTTAAGCCTGTAGTTTCCTATGAGGCTCTTTATCGTAAGCTCCGTCTCGATTTCGAATCCGCTTGAGGTAAGGGCAATGTTCTTTACCAGCTTCCTGTTTATAACCCTATAGCCTGAAAGCACATCATTCAGTTTGTTCCCGAAGCAAAACCCAATGGTCTTGGATATTGTCCTGTTCCCGAACCTGTGGAGCCTTGTCAAGGAGCCCTTCTCGCTCATTTTGTTTATCCTAGTACCTATTACCATATCCGCTTTCTTTTCCAAAACCGGTTTCAGAAGGTCGTCCAGCCTTTCAGCCGGATATGTGTCATCCCCGTCAACAAGAACATAGATGTCTGTGTCTATCCTTTCGAATATCTCCCTTATGGCGAGCCCCTTTCCCTTTCCATCCTGAACGTATACCTTTGCGCCAGCTTTCCTTGCAAGTTCCCTTGTTTTGTCTGATGAGTTCCCGTCATAAACAATTATTTCAGAGACCTTCCTGTTTTTCTTGAAGTCCCTTATTACCCTAGCAATCGTGGACTCCTCGTTCAGTGTGGGTATAATAACCGATATTTTCAATATTTCACCTTTTGACTTATTGGTCATCTGCTTTTAATTATTAATCATTTACTTCTTCCTCCCCTCAGCAGGAAGGCCGCTCCTACAAGACCTATCATAAAGTATCCAAAGAGCAGGATCAGAAGCGAAAGGGAAATCGCATACTCCTTACCTATGGAAATGAAGGAGAAAAACAATATCATGGCAGCGTCCCTCGTTCCTATTCCAGAAAAGGATATAGGAAGCATGTCAAGGAGGGAGATTATGGGCATAATAGAAAGTAAAAACAGGAAAGGAACGCTAAGACTTATAGCCATCGCCAGCAGGTAATATTGGATTATGGATATAATCCAAACCAGAACGCCTATCATAATTGACAGGATCACATTCCTTTTCCCCTTTTTGACAGAGTCAAGCCCTGTATAAAATTCATCAAAAGTCATTTTAATAGTTGACCTGTGTTTCTTCGGGGCAATCTTATAGAAGACCGGTTTGAAAATCATTTTCATTAATTTCTTTTTTGTAAAAACGACGACAGCCAGAATGAAAATAACAAACAATACGGAAACCGTCAAAAATAAGTTGGAATATTCTGTGAAAAATGTCACAAAGCTCAGGAATCCCAATATGGCGAGGCTAAAAAGTATCGCTATATCTATGACCCTATCGATTATGACGGTTGTCAAGCCTTTGCCCATTCCTATCCTATCCTTGACATAATAAGCCCTTGACAAGTCACCAAGCCTCCCTGGTGTTACCAAGCTTAAGGAAAATCCCATAGTCCATGCCTTTGCAGAATCCTTAAGTGGATAGCTCCTGTCATACAGATGGACAAGCACTTCCCATTTGTAGGCTTTTAGCAAAACAGTAACAGTGGTAAGGGTTATCATTGTTAGAATCAAACCGATATTCGCTCTTGAAAGTATTTGCAGCATTTTCCCAATGTCAATATTCAGTAACAAGTAGGCAAAAATAGCTATTCCGACTAAGGGGAAAAATCTTGAGATTTTCATGTCAAAGCACACCTATATTTTTCATACTTATAATAAATAATTGGTTTAAATCTTGAGTGAAGGTGACAAGTCGCTCTTTCTTAATTTGGTGAGAGTATATTCATATTAACCAAGATAACCAACATAATATTCATGAAAGCCATCGCCCTTATATCAGCAGTCATTTTTATAGGCCTGACGCTTGCAGTGACCGTGATAGTCTATAATGCGGGCATGCCTGTGGTTTTGAGGATGCAGCATGCTGCGGCTGTGGAGAAGATGAAGGGCGTCTTTTCCGAAATGGACAAGATAGTGGAGGATGTGGCTTCTGAGGGGAATGGCTCAAAAAGGACTGTTAATCTCAGGTTTGACATAGGCACCCTCACCCTGAATGGCAGTTCAGACAAACTCTACTGGGATTTTGACTCTGAAACCATGATTACTTCCCCAAGAACTAGTACAGGCTTCGGGAACGTGGTTTTAGGCTCGAAACTAGAGACAAGCGCATATGAGGGTGATTATCAAGGAACTCCTGCCTACATAGTTGAGAACGAGCATGTGAGAGCATACTTCCGTAAGATAGGCTCACCCTCCAGTCCCCAAGCGTATAATACAAACCAGCTGCTGCTTGCAATATATCAGAAAGACCTTAACCAGTGGATGCCTTTCCAGTCCCTGGAGCTGAATCTTGACAACTCAGACAGCTCAAAATCAGGAACAGGTTATTCAGTCATGGAGGAATCCGGGACAGATTTGCCATATGCAACAGTTTCCGCATACATGAGCTCGAGCTATGCGAACTATTTCCTCAACTTTACCTTGGAATCAGGAGCAGATTTCCTTACAATAGAAGGGAGTCAGGCATGAAAGCTGTATCAGTCCTGCTGTCAACAATAATCGTGATAGGGTTAATAGTCGTGATAGCAGGGCTTGTGGGACCCTGGGCAATAAACTTTGCGGGCAGGCAAGTGAATAATACAGGAGGAAATGCGGACAACCAGATTACATGCCAGAGCACAGCATATGATTTTGATTCCTCATTCGGCAATTCAGGGGTGGACTGGGATTTCTCAGGGTCCAGTGAGTGGCTAAAAGCCAAAATAATGAACACAGGTCAGATAAACCTGCACAGCTTCTCCTTCCAGATTTATATCCAAGGTGCGGGGTACAAGTTCTTCCCTGCAAAGAACGGGATAACCCCGGACAACCCTCTCAAGCCAGGGCAGTCTGCTGTAATAGAGGCCAACATAACCGAAAATCTGGCAGGCACACCCACGGAGATAAAAATTCATAACGGGGTTTGCAGTACATTCATTCTGACACAGGAATTTTGAAGCTGGATCACCAGATTATTTTAATGGGTTTCCCCATATTATATTCATGGCTAGGAAAATCCCTCCAGCTCCCAAAAAACAAACCCCCAAGGAAAATCTTAGACCCAGCGAAAAGGAGCTTGCTATTCTCAGAGAAATAAGGGACATGCAGATAGAAATCGAGAATCTCAAGCGTTCAACACTTTCACAGACCAATATCCAGACGCTGGAAAACGATTTCTACAGGGAATTCCAGAACCTCAGCAAAGAGGTGAAGGAGAACCTGGAGAAGAACAGGCACGCGGTTGACAGGATGGAAGCCGAAGTGAAATTCCTGAAAGAGGACATAGGCAGGATAATATCCTTGGAGGAGGAGATGAAAAGGATGAACATGAAATCCCTGACCAAGGATATAGAGAGCCTGAAGCTCAAGAGCCAGTGGCTCGAAACCAACTTCAAGGGGTTTGACATAGATCCTCTGATAGAAAAAATCCAGGAGATAGAGGACAGCATAAAGATAATGAAGGCTTCCCAGCCGCTGATATTAGAATGAAGGCGGATTTTATGTTCCGCCTTCTTTCGTTAATCAAATAAGGAGTTATATCATGAATAAGGCACTAATCGCATTCATAATAGGAATCATAATAGGCTACATCATAGGGCTTTACCTGCCCATACCTGGAATAAAGCCCTAACATATTAAAAATAGCAATTAGTTGGAAGGTGCCATCAGGCGCCTTCACTCCCAAATCTCTTCAGGTATTCCATCAGGTCTGTTTTAGGCTCAAAGCCAAGAAGCCTCTCAGCCTTTCTTGTGTCAGCGAGGGTCTTGTCCACATAGTTTTTTAGGGGATTTTCCACATACCTGTAGTTCTTGAGGCCAACAGCCTGCATGATCTGGTTTATTGTATATGCTTTTCCAGTGCCGATATTGAGAATCTCGCAGTTCAGTGCAGAGTTCATGGCCTTTATGTAAGCCTCCACGACATCCGATACGTGTATGAAATCCCTTACAGCCTCTCCCTTGTTATAAACGTCAAATCTCGTTCCCTCGCGCTTGGCCCATATTATCTGCGAAACAAGATTCGCGTACCTCCCCTTGCTTTTTTCATTCTCCCCGTAAACGCTGAACATGCGCAGTCCGACAGAGCGGACTTTGTAAAAATCCCAGTAAACCTTTGCCAGCCTCTCAATCGCGTATCGCGCTTCTGTGTAGAAGTCTGTCGCGAGAATGGGCATGTCCTCCTTGTAGGGGGTCTTGTTGCCGTTATAGACGGAAGAAGAGGAAGCATAAACAATCCTGATCTTATTCTCTTTCGCGTATTCCATAATATCTATGAATTCAGCTATGGTCTTCCCTACAAGGGAGCGGTCATTCCTGTACAAGGGCGTGGAAGAGGGGATTCCGAGATGGAATATCCCGTCCGCGTCGTCCGCCTTTTTTATCTCTGAAATTTTTTTGAGAACAGTGAATTTTCCGGGAAGGTTGGAAACAGCCCCCGTGGAAAGATTATCTATAACAACCACTTCATTCCCGTCTCTTGAAAGCCTCTTCACAAGGTTGCTTCCTATGAACCCGCATCCGCCGGTAACTATGTACTTCATATAACCACTCCGCATGCTTTACTTTTTTATACCATTACTTTATAAATAGCGGACATAACCATAAAATATGGAAACATTCAACGTCATCATAGAACAGGATGAAGACGGGTGGTTCATATCAGAGGTGGTTGGAATCCCCGGATGACAACAGTTATACCAAACCATCCTGGAGAAGAAATATGCAGAGGCCTGCTGAACAAAATCATAAAGAAGGATTTGAGGATGGAAAGGAAGGAATTCCTGAGACTTATGAAATAAGCGCCATAAGGCCATGGCCACGCTTCTATCTATTCAAACCGTCAGTCCACAGCCTGCCAAAGAATCACGTCTTTTTTGGTTTTTACGGATTTAAGCACTTCCATCCCGAACTGCTCGAACTCCTGCTGTGATATCTGCTTGCCTCCCAGCCCCACTATGAAGTCGCTCACAGGGATTTTCCTGTCGTAAAGGACATCCCTTATCTCAGGATATACAATCCCCCCATATCCGGGTGAAAGGTTCTGGTCTATAACACCAACAGCCTCCACCCCCTGGAGGGATTTCCTGATCTCCTCTTTGGGAAAAGGCCTGTACACCCTTATTCTCACGAGACCGATAAGAATCCCTTTTGAGCGCAGGCTTTTCACAGCAGCTTTCGCGATTGAGCTGTTCGCTCCCATACTCACAAGAGCGATCTGGGCGCCTTCCATCATGAACTTTTCCACAAACCCGTATTCCCTTCCGAACTTCTTTTTCCAGTCCCTGTGGACTTCCTGTATAACCTTCATTGCATTTTTCTGCGCCAGATAAACCTGGCTCCGGAAGTAAGGATACTCCTTCATCACTCCTATCCCTATAGCCATTGGCTTCTTCGGGTCAAGAAAGACTTTTGGTTTGTACTTGGGAAGGAAGCGGTCGACAGCTTTCTGTTCGGGTATCTCCGTAGGCTCCCTTGTATAGGAAAGCACGAACCCTTCCATGTTCACAAACGCAGGCAAAAGAACGCGCTCATCCTCGCAAATCTTGTATGCCTGTATTACAGTGTCCAGAACCTCCTGGTTGTTCTCGCAGAAGAAGATAAGCCAGCCTGAATCCCTTTGGTCAAGTATGTCATTATGATCCGGCCAGAGTGTGATGGGGGCTGATAAAGCGCGCGAGACATTAATCATCACAACAGGAACCCTCATCCCGGAGGCCACATAAACCATCTCGTGCATGAGCATGAGGCCCTGGGAGGAGCTGCCGCTGAAAACTCTCGCCCCTGTGACAGAAGCAGCTATTGCAGCAGACAGGACACTATGCTCAGATTCCATCGGAAGGAACTCACCCTTCCATTCACCCTTGGCCTTCCATTCAGCAAACTTCTCTATCAGCTCTGTCTGGGGAGTTACAGGAAAGTTTGGAACCACCTGGGCTCTCGCGAGCCGTCCGCCCCATGCAGCCGCAGCATTGCCGTCCAGCAGCGTGGATTTCATGATTATTATTCGGTCTGGCTTGATATAAAGCTTGGAAAAAAGCCTTGCATCCGAATAAATGTCTTTCTGCCATATTCTAAACAAGGCGAAAGTTAGTTCGAAGTTGGCAACTAAAGAAGGAAGTTGCAAAGCAACTTCAATTGAAGTTCCAACTTCTCCGCCTTAACGGATTTGATAGTTAGGTGTTGCAGGGCGAATGCTATGGGAATACGCGATTTCTTCAAAAGGAAGAAGGAGAAGGAAAAGCCTCCTGAGGAAGCAGCTCCTACTGAAGTGCACATAGACGAGGTGCATGACTGGATAAACCAGACTCTGGCAGGAAAGATAAAGGACAGGCACGAGAAAGCGAATGAGCTCTATTCTGAAGTGATGAAAGGGTTCGCGAGAATAAAGGATTCTGCGGATTTGCTTGAGACTGCAAAGTTCGAGAGCGATGAGAAAATAGGCGCGGTTGTGAACATGACCAAGGACCTTTTCGTCAAGAGGGTACATAACCTTGTGAATACAGTGCAGGGTTTCCAAGGAAGGCCCATAGACGTGAAGGTCCTGAATGAGTTCCAGGAGAGCGCGGGGGACGCGCTTGGCGATATGAGCAGCATAACCCCCAAGCAGGCATACCTGCTTTCCACTTATTTTGGAAAGGAGAGTTCGGGCGTGATAGATAACATAAAAGATACGCAGGAGAGGCTTTCTGTCCTTAAGGAGTTCCTTGAGAGCGAGGGCGAGACCATCCAGCTCGCGCACAGCATAAATTCCAAGAAGGAGCAGCAGTCCATGCTCAAGCTCAGGCTCACCACTGTTGAGAAAGAGGAGAGCGGGATAGAGGTGCGCATAAGGGAGCTGAGGAACAGAACTGAAAAGAATCTTGCCGAGATAGAGGAAATTATCAAAGGCCACGAGTATGCAGAGTATAACAAGATAGTGGAGCAGATTGAAAAGAACAGGAAGAAGTCATCCGCAATAAAGGAAAAGGTCACGGAGGAATTCGCTTCAGTACAGAGGCCGCTTAAGAAGCTGGAATATCTAGTGAGCAAGAACTACCCCATAATCAAGGAGCAGGAGCTCATACTTGACGGGATAATAAACAGGCCTTTCGAGACGCTTGAAAAGAATGAGGAGAACAGGCTCAAAGATGTGCTGCTTCTTGTGAGAAAGGCAAGCATGGAGGAAAGAATAGTCCTTAAGGACAAAGAGAGGGAAAGGACAGACGAGATAATCTCAAGGCTTGATAGTGACATAAAGGAACTCAAGATCGGTTTCCAGGAGCTTGAAGACGAGCTGAAGGACCTGGAGAGGGACAGGAACCGCTATGAATGGGTTGTCGAGAGAAAGAGTCATCTGGAGAACAACATAAAGCGGTCTCTTGAGGAGATAGCCTCGCTTGAGAAGATACTTGGCGCCTCTGCCAAGGACAAGGAGAACATAAGGAAGGAGATGGAGAGGCAGAAACAAGAGTTAGAGGACATAATCTACAAGACCAGCGGGAAGAAGGTGAGCATAGTGGTTCCTGAGGATGCGAAAGAGGAGCAGCAAGATACAGTAGCTTAATTCTAATGTTGGTAAACATGAACGGGCTTGGCGAAACTATAAAGGCATTTGATGAACTTTATCTCAGGAGATTTTCCGAAGAAGAGCTTCTGGAACAATATGGAAAACTCAAGGAGTGGATTGGTAAAGAAGAAAAATATCGATGGATTCCGCGAGAAATCAGGGCAATGGACAATCTGCTTGGTGTGCTGGAAAGGAAGGACCCTGAAAAAATCAGGAAATATCTTGAAGCAAGAGAAAATCAAAATACAATGACTTGCGGCTATTATGACATGCCTGTTGAAGGATACAATTTCTTTTTTCATAATGAGACAATACCCGATCACTTCGGGGGATACCTCACCCTGTATGGCGCTTGGTCTACCATGCCTTTCTACGAAATGTTCAAGGAAGGCGTTACAACACCATTCTTTCTGAATCTGAAGTTTCACGGAAAACAAATCCTGAAAAAATGTTATGATATAAAGAAGCAGATTTTCGCAACAGATGAGGGATTTATGGATTGGAGATACGGTTATCCCAATTATACTGAAGCAGCCACGACTTATTTGTTGGGAGAGGCTGACAGGCTTGAAGCAGTTCAGGAAATCGCAAAAGATATGAAAAGCGTTTACGGCATCGTAACGCAAATCATTGACGGGATGGGAAAAAAATAATAGGCGTTGCACACTGAAAATTGTTTATATTCCCATAACCCGAAATTATACCCATGATTTCAGAAACAGCAAGGGAAATCCTCCAGAAGGGATATGTTTGTGATAACTGCCTTGGAAGACAGTTCGGCCAGATTCTCTCGGGAATGACCAACAGGGAGAGGGGGCATGCTATCCGCACAGCCCTCGCCCTCGAGTACGCGGTAAAGCCTTTCCCCACTGAGAAATCCAATTTCTTGGGGTTCAATTTCAGGAAGGTAAAGCCTGAAACCAAAAAGGAGAAAGAGCAGTGCAAAATATGCGGAGGACTTTTTGACAGCCTTGGAAAATGGGCTGATGAGGCTGTGAAAAAGCTCAGGCCACTGGAGTACAGGACCTTTTTGGTTTCCAGCAGCATGAGCAGAATCCTCATCCGGAATGAAGAGAATCTCTGGGAGGATATAGGGATAGAGTATTGCGAGCCAATGAAATCCGAGCTTAACAGGGAGCTGGGAAAGCTCGTGGCTGAGAAAACGGGAAAGAATCCGGACGAGAAGAGTCCTGACATCACTATAATGCTTGACCTGGAGAAAAATTTGCTGAGTGTGAATGTGAATCCCCTTTTCATTTACGGGAGATACCAGAAGCTTGTGAGGGGAATCCCGCAGACAAAATGGGAGATGTACAAGGAGACTGTAGAGGACATAATCGCAAAGCCTTTCATGCGCGAATCAGAAGGGAAAGCGCATTCTATGCATGCTGCCGGAAGGGAGGACATAGATGCGCGCTGCCTGGACTGGAGGCCTTTCGTTCTGGAGATAGAATCCCCCAGAAAGAGAATCCTCCCCCTCAGGAAAATGGAAGCGGAAATAAACCGCACAAAAAAGGTAAAGGTCTCGGAGCTGAGTTATTCAGACAGGAAGGAGGTTGTCACAGTAAAGAGCCTGATGCCTGACAAGACCTACAGGGTCCTGGCCTCTTTCGGGAAACCCGTGACAGAATCCGAACTCCGCAAGCTCAAATCCATCTCCATGGTCAGGCAGCAGACACCAACACGCGTGGCGCACCGGAGGGCGGACATGACAAGGGCCAAGAAAGTGAAATCCCTCTCCTGGAGGATCCTCCCGAAAAACAGGGCGGAGTTCATGATAAGGGGAGAGGCAGGCCTTTACATAAAGGAGCTTCTGTCAGGAGACAATGGAAGGACCAGGCCATCCTTCTCAAGCGTGCTGGAGACTCCAGTCAGAACAGAGGAGCTTGACGTCGTCAAAATACACCTTCCCGCGGGGAGCTCACGAGCAAAATAAGGATTTAAATAGAAAGCATACAATTAACCAGGTATATTGTTATGGTGTGAGTTATGTCAAGATCAGGAAGAGGTTTCAGGACCGGGACAAGAAGGAAGTTCAAGAAGCCGCACAGGGCCAAGTTTACTGTTGAGAAGTATCTCACGGAGTTCCATCCAAAGCAGAGGGTAATGATAGATGTGGAACCTTCCTCAACCAAGAACATACCCCATTACAGGTACAAAGGGAAGACAGGAGTGATTGTGAAAAAGAGGGGGCAGGCATATGTGGTGAGCATAAAGCTGGGGGACAAAGAAAAGATACTCATGCTCAGGCCTGAACATTTAAAGCCTGCCAGATAAATAATTGTTTAATTGATTCCGTGATTTTATGAAAATCGAGAACGAGAAATTCATCGCATGGCCTTTGATAAAGAAAACGCTTGAAAAGAAGGAGAAAGAGAAGGAGCTGAGCTACGAGCAGAAGAACGCCCTGGAACATCTCAGGAAATTCTCAAAGCTGTCTGAAAAAGCAGCGACAGAGATGGCTGAAGAGCTGGGGAAGATAGAGAGGCTAAAGGAGAAGCATATTGTTTCCATAATAAACCACATGCCTCAGGACCTTGAGGAGCTCAGGGTTCTCTTTGCGAATTAGGTTGCCAACATCTCGGACGATGACAAGAAGAAGATAATCTCTATTGTGAAGAAATACAGTTAACCAATTTAAAACAGAAAACTAATTCTATAAAGCTAAAAAAGAACGAATTGTGGTTTCATGATTCCAAAAGAGAAGCTTAAGAAAGATGAATGGGCAGTCACGCTCGATTACCTTTCCCACGGGCGTTACAGCATGGACAGGTCACAGCCTGTTGCCCAGGTAATGGGAGACCTGTATTTCTCCCTGCTGGAAGTGATAGTGAGGGAAGGCTCGAACCTGAATATAGGTGAAAGAGTCTACATAGGCGACGGGAAGAGGGACAAGGTGAAATACATAAGGGGAAGGATGGAATTCAGTGAGCTCACGACAGCTGCAAAGGATGAGGTTCAGCCTGCTGTAGAGAAGATAGTAAAGGAAAATCCGCAGAAGTTCCTGGAATTTTTTAATAAATCAGGGCAGCTCACCACACGGATGCACCAGCTCGAGCTTCTTCCAGGGATAGGGAAGCGCCACCTCTGGGCAATAATAGAGGACAGGAAAAACAAGCCTTTCGAGAGTTTTGCGGACCTCAAGAAGAGAACCCCTTTGCTTCCGGATCCGGAGAAAATGGTTGTAAAAAGAATAATGGACGAACTGAACGACAAAGACAGGTACCGGGTATTCGTCCCCAGAATGGAAAGCGGAAAGAGGATTTAGAGATAGAAGGTGGCAAGAGCCACCTTCCAATTAAAATCATAAGGGTGAGAGTTGAATGCGTGTAAAAGATATTATGACGGCTGATGTGAAGACTGTTTCTCCCAAATCCAGCATTCAGGAGGCGGCAAAACTGATGTCACAGTTCAGGATTGGCTGCCTCATTGTGACGGAGAAAAAGCTGCTTGCAGGCATAATAACAGAAAGCGATATAATGAGGGAAGTTGTATCCAAGAACAAGCTTCCTTCCAAGGTGAAGGTGGAAGAGTTCATGACAACGGAAGTGGTGGCCGTAGGGCCTGAAACAGAGATTGAGGATGCGGCAGACTCCATGACAGAGAGGAGAGTTAAAAGGCTTCCCGTGATCTCAAGAAACCAGCTTGTTGGAATAGTCTCGGCAGTGGATATAGTGGCCGCAGAGCCAAAACTGATGGAGCAGATAGCCAAGATAGTTCTGTTCCCTGTAAAGAAAAAGCTGGCAGCCGGCTAGCGCAAAAGACATCAAAAAATAAAAATGGGCTCGCAGGGATTCGAACCCTGGACCTTCGGCTTTTGCGCTTGGAAAGACGCGGCTTCGCCACGTCCAACTTTACGCTGCCTCCGCGATTTTCGATTGAAGGCGCTTGCGCCTTCCGTCTTTCGTTCGCGGCGCTTGGCGGCCTTATAAGACCTGCGCACACGGCCGGAAATGATTTTCCAGCAGTGGAAAGTGCCCGCGGACACTTTCAATCTCACGTCCGAAAGACGGCTTGAATCAATCTATTCAAGCCGTCAATCTCACATTTGGAAGGAAGCAGACCCTGCTACTTCACTCTCAGTTGGAAAGAAGTCCATTCGGACTTCAAACTAACGTCCCTTATAGTGAGAACGGCAGTTGTAGTTATTTGGGTAAAAAGGGTTATAAATCCTGAAATCCCTCAAATCTATCGTGAGTAAAGCATTTATAAATTAACTAGCTACACTATATATACTCTTTTCAGCCAGAAGCATCCCGAGCTTTATATTTAACATTCAAGGAGAGGTGATAAAATGGCAAACGGTTTTGCACAGTTGGGCGGACAGCCTATTTTGATTTTACCAGAGGGAGCTCTGAGGAGCAGGGGCAAGGATGCCCAGCGCTCCAATATAGCTGCGGCAAAGGCTGTGGCAGATGCGGTAAGGACCACTCTTGGTCCCAAGGGTATGGACAAGATGCTGGTGGACACCCTGGGGGACGTGGTGATAACTAATGATGGGGCCACAATCCTGGAGGAGATGCATATAGAGCACCCGGCCGCGAAAATGATGGTAGAAGTCGCTAAAACACAGGACAAGTCAGTTGGAGACGGCACAACCACAGCAGCTGTCTTGGCAGGGGAGCTGCTCAAGAAGGCTGAGGATCTCCTTGACCAGGAGATACACCCTACTGTGATAACAAAGGGCTACAGGATGGCCAAAACAAAAGCGCTTGAGGTCCTTAACGCAATTTCCAGGAAGGTTGACATAAATGATGAGGTTTCTCTGGAGCAGATTGCAAACACGGCCATAACAGGGAAGTCTGCTGAAAAGGCCTCAAAAGAGCTGGCAGAGATTGCAGTAAAGGCTATCAAGAAAATTGCCGATGTCAAGGGAACGGTCGTGAGCATAGATGTGGACAACATAAAGCTGGAAAAGAAGGAAGGCGGATCCATGAATGACAGCCAGCTGATAAACGGGGTCCTGATAGACAAGGAGATTGTCCATTCAGCCATGCCCAAGAAAATAGAGAAGGCAAAAATAGCGCTTATAGATTCTGCCCTGGAGGTAAAGGAGCTGGAAGGAGACACGAAAATAACCATAAACTCTCCCGAGAAGATGCAGGCCTTCATAGAGCAGGAAGAGCGCATGCTCAGGGACATGGTGGACAAGGTTGTCAAGTCCGGAGCGAACGTGATTTTCTGCCAGAAGGGCATAGATGACGCTGCACAGCACTTGATGGCAAAGGCAGGCATAATGGCAGCAAGGCGCGTGAAGAAATCAGACATGGAGGCCCTTGCAAGGGCCACTGGCGCGGGCATCGTAAACAACCTGAACGACCTCTCAAAGAATGATTTGGGATTTGCAGGCCGTGTGGAGGAGAGGAAGATAGCAGGCGACCAGATGATTTTTGTGGAAGAGTGTCACGAGCCAAAAGCTGTCACAATCCTTATAAGGGGAGGCACAGAGCACGTGGTTGATGAGGTCCAGAGGGCCATGGAGGACGCGGTAAAGGGGATAGCAGCAGCCCTGGAACTGGGGAAGATAGTGGCAGGAGGAGGGGCCTCTGAGATAGAGGTCGCGAAAGAGCTCAGGAAATATGCAGAATCGTTCAAGGGTCGGGAGCAGCTCGCTATAAACGCGTTTGCAGAGGCAATGGAAGTGATACCAAGAAGTCTCGCAGAGAACGCAGGCCTTGACCCGATAGACAAGCTCGCGAACCTGAGGTCCCAGCATGACAAGAAAGGCAACGTAACATTCGGTCTGGACGTGTTTTCAGGAGAGGTTCAGGACATGGTCAAGCTCGGGGTGATAGAGCCCCTGAAAATCAAGACACAGGCCATAAAATCTGCAGCAGAGGCGGCTGAGATGATACTTAGGATAGATGACGTGATTTCAGTCACAAGCTCAGGAGGCGGCAAGATGCCTTCGATGCCTCATGGCGGCGGTCCTGGAATGGGCGGAATGGAAGATTATTAAAGAGAGAAGGCGGAACTGAAGAACGACAGCCGAAGGCTGTCAATCAAGCATCCACCTTCAATCAAGAATGAAGGTTGACATCCTCCCTCTTCTTTTATTCATAGGAAAATACCGGGCAAAAACATTAGCTTTAAAAAGGATTACTATCTAATGGTAAAAGTATTTAAAGTTATGCTTAAAAAACCGAAAACTTTATAAATGAGTGTGTGCAAAATATAACATTCAAATCTCCCCTCATAATCACTGAAAGGGGGTAACAAAGGTGTGTTATGATAGAGAAAAAGCAGAAATCCGTTCCAGTCTGCCCCGAATGCGGTTCTGAGAAGATAAGGTATGATTATGAGAGGGGCGAGACTATTTGCAATTCCTGCGGAGCTGTCCTGAGCGAGTCCATGGTGGACCTGACACAGGAATGGAGAGCCTTTGATGAGGACCAGCGCTCCCGCAGGGTGAGAACAGGGGCTGCTTTGACCCCCATGAAGCATGACCAGGGAATAACCACAGAGATAGGAAAGGGGAAAGGAGAATTGTTCAAGGTCTCTTCCAAGAAAAGGGCGCAGTATTACAGGCTCACAAAATGGCACAAGAGGCTTATCAAGTCAAAGGACCGCAATCTTTCTTTCGCATTCTCAGAATTGCAGAGGCTGGTTTCCCAGCTTCACCTTTCAAGGGCAGTCCATGAGAAAGTCGCGAAACTTTACCAGCAGGCCGTTAACAAAGGTCTGGTCAGGGGCCGCTCCACGGAATCCATTATAGCAGCCCTGCTTTACACCACATGCAGGGAGGAAGGCGCTCCAAGGACACTGGACGAGATATCCAAGGCATCCGGTATAAACAGGAGGGACATAGGGAAGACGTACAGGTACATAGCTCGCAAGTTGCATATCAGAATCCTTCCTGCAAAGGCGCAGGATTACGTACCGAGGTTCGGTTCACTTTTGAACCTTTCCGAGAGGGTACAGGTAAGGGCAGTGGAGGTCCTGGACGAGGCAAGAAACTTTGATGTTACTTCTGGCAAGGGCCCCATAGGAGTGGCTGCTGCGGCTTTGTACATAGCAGCCGTACTCGAGGGGGAGAAAAAAACCCAGCGGGAGGTGGCGGACGCGATTGGGGTCACAGAGGTCACAATCAGGAACCGCTACAAGGAAATGGTTGAATCCCTTGGCATAAGGGACGAGGTCGAAGAGAAGGTCAGGGAAGAGGAAGAGAGAGAAAGCAGGTAAGCTGTTTTTAAATTCGGTGGAATCCGGGAAAGATTCCGGCATATGCTTAAATAATTGCTTGCACAAACTACTCCTTTATACGTTGGATTGGAGTTTAAAATTATAGATGATTTGAATGGTATTACAAATATACAAGATTGAAGAAGGATTTGCTGCAGGAGATGGCAGAACCCTGTATATTCCATGCATAAAGAATTTTGGCGAAGCTGCAGAAGCGATATATAGTCACTTTAGCCAGTTCGATTCGGAAGAAAGAGAAATATACAATCACGTTTCCAAAAAATTGCAACAACTTTAACTCTCAAGACTCTGCTTCCTTCTCATCCCAGTTCTTGGCTGGAAGGCGGAATTTCGATTGAAGGCGTCTCTTGACGCCTTCTCACTCCCGTTCCGCCTTCATTCTGATGTCTGGCTGGAAGTCGGCTTTGCCGACTTCATTCCATACAACGTCTTGTGCATCCTTTTTTCCTTGTTATGGGCGCTCCAGAAGTACGCTTCGTCCCGGGTCCTTCTTGTTATGAGAAAGATAACCCTTCCGACTTTCTGCCTGCCCACCCGGCCGCGCCTCTGGATTGAGCGTATCTCCGAGGGAACCGGCTCATAGAAAATGGCCAGATCCATTGCCGGTATGTCCAGCCCCTCCTCCGAGACGCTTGTCCCCACAAGCACGTTATACACTCCGTCCCTGAAGTCAGACAAACGGGCTATCTGCTCCTTCTGGGTGAGACCTTCTTTCTGGCCCACGAACTCCACAGGCCTAACCCCCTCTATATTCTTCAAGCTCGAGACTATCTCCTTTACAGACTCACGGTAGTTAGCAAAAATTATGATTTTTGAGTCTTTCTCTCGGAATTGCCTGTCCACTATCTGACAGAGCTTCCCCATTTTCGGGTGCTTGGAGCCGCTTTCAAACAGTTCTCTGGATAGGAACATGGCATTCGCGACCCTCTGGTCCTTCAGGATGGTTTTTGCAGCCTTGGTTGTGTCCTCCTTAAGTCTTTTCCAATATTTTTCCAGCATTGTTATTCCCTGGGTTTCCAGAAGATCCAGCGCATGCTCCAGCTTTATGACCTGGGCCACTATTGAAGAAATCCCAAAAGCAGCCTTATGACCCCTGCTTATGGAGGCCTGCATTTTTGCCTGCAGCTCTAGGAAGTCGCGTTTAGAGGGTTTGTGTTTTTTCAGAAAGCCCATGGACTTGAGTTTTCCAGCCCTGTCTTCTATCGCCTCATCAAGATACCGCTTAATGCGCAGAAAGCTCTCAGGCAGCTCCACATAAATCCAGTCTATCTGCTTCTCTTTTATCCAGGGCCTCACATCATGGTCCTCATCAGTCCGGATTTCAACTGCATTTATTCCCAGATTGTTTTTTATCTCCTGTATCTTTTCTGTTGTCCCTCCCGGGGATGCTGTAAGCGCGAGAATTCTTGGGAAGCGAGCCTGCTCCAGATAAGTTTTTGCCACAAACGGATAAGCATACCCTCCTACGGAATGGTGGGCCTCATCTATGACAAGAAGCGAGACACGCTCGAGGGAAAGGATTCCTGACTTCAGGTCGTTCTCAATTACCTGGGGGGTTGCGAACAGGAGTTTTTTCCCGTAAAGCCGCTCCCTCTCCTCAGGCTTTATGAATCCCGTAACCGCCACCATATCCTCCACGGGAATTTTCAGACTTCTGACAAAGGTTTTATAATGCTGGTTCACAAGGGGCCTTGTCGGAGCCATCACAATAATCCTGGAATCCGGATATTTTTCCAGCCTGTGCGCGGCAAGCATTATGGCGATATTTGTCTTGCCAAGCCCTGTGGGCAATACGCACAGGGTGTGGTTTTTTGCAGCAGTCCCCAGTATTGCCTCCTGGTAAGCCCTAGACTCTATTGAATTCTCAACTATCAGGGGATGTTTCACATAATTCATAAGACCACTTATTGCCCGTATAATTTATACGAATTCTGACAATAATAAAAAGGAATCAGTTGGAAGTTGGCAAAGCCAACTTCATTCCAAGGTCACTATGTTGGAGGAATCCCAGCTCAGGTACGAGAAGAGAAAGGGAGTCCCGCACATGGAGGAGCCCGGGAATTCTATTAAGGTTCGGACAGGAGACTGGAGGGTGTTCAAGCCTGTCTGGAATCTCAAGAAGTGCACAAGATGCAAGCAGTGCTGGCTGATGTGCCCGGATACTGCCATACACTGGAAAGGCAAGCCGGTATGGGACAGCCAGACATGCAAAGGATGCCTGATTTGCGTGGAGGTCTGTCCTGCAAAAGCCATAACTTCAGTAAGAGACCTTCATGAATAGCGCTGTTTCTCCCTTCATTCGAACTATCAGGTTCTACTTTGCCTTAGCCGCCATTCTTCCTATGTAGATTGTCGCGACAACAGCTATTATGGTCACGATTATTGCATAAAGCCAGGGTCCGTAAGCCTCCAGCCCGAGCGATTGTATAGAGCTTTTTATCGCGTCATTCCACGCAAGGGCTGCCACAAGACCGAAGGCCGCTGTCATAAGCGCAGCAATCTTGTCTATAACGTCTTTGCTTATTACCATGGAAAGGAATTGGATTCTTAATTAATAAAAAATTAGTGTTTATAGTATTCTTCGAATTCTTCCATATAAATTTTCCTGAAATCCCCTATTGTACAACTTCCGTAACCTTGTTTTATCAGATGTCCGAATACATTAACAAAAAGATTTTTTGGGCGAATCGGTTTGCGTTCTTCAAAATAATTTTTGATAACTTTTCTTATATCTTCTGGATTGGCTGCGGGTTTTTCTTTTCTGGTCATAATTAATATTAAATAAGAAAGATTTTTAAGCAGAGTTTGTGCAACCAACCTTTTTATTCCTTAGGCTGTATTATATATTATGCCAGAGTCCCATGAGATGTTCAAAACCATATCCAAGAAAACGGATGACAGCGAGTTCATTTCAAGCGTTCCTAAGGGCTATGAGAAAGGGAAAACAAAATTCATAGTCATAACAGGCACTGTTATTTCCGGAGTGGGAAAAGGGACTTTCTCCTCCTCCATAGGAACCTTGCTCAAGCTGTTCCATGGATACAAGGTCTCACCTGTTAAGTTTGACGGTTACCTGAATTATGATGCAGGCACTCTCAACCCCTTCAGGCACGGGGAGGTTTTTGTCCTTGATGACGGGACGGAATGCGACCTTGACCTGGGAACCTATGAGAGGATGATGAACTCGAACTTCTCGAAGGACAATTACCTTACTTCTGGAAAGATTTTCAAGACCATAATAGACAAGGAGCGGGCGGGCAAATATCTCGGTCGTGACGTCCAGTTCATCCCGCACGTGACAGGCGAGATAAAGAGTTTTCTGAGAAACCTGGCAGTGAAATCAGAGGCAGACATAATCATGGTGGAGGTCGGAGGGACTGTGGGAGATATAGAGAATTCTTATTTCCTGGAGGCGATGAGGGAACTGGCTTATGAGGAAGGAAAGGAGAACGTGTGCTTCATAACAGTTACATATATACTCCAGCCGCGCTCACTTGGTGAGCACAAGAGCAAGGCTGCCCAGCTAGGGCTCAAGACGCTCATGGGAATAGGGATACAGCCTGACATAATAATATGCAGGAGCGAGAATCCTGTGAATGAGAAGATACGAGAGAAGATAAGCATATACTCGAACGTGCCTGTTGAGAGGGTGATAAACTGCTATGATATTGATAACATCTACAAGATCCCGATTTTCCTTCAGGATGTAGGGATAGACGAGGAGATAATAAAGATTCTTAAGCTCCCGAGAAGGGACGGGAACGACAGGACAGAATACCATAAGTGGAAGGAGCTTGTGGAAAAAATAAACTCAGCAAACATGGAGGTCACAGTCGGGATAGTAGGGAAATACACATCCGTGCATGATTCCTACCTGAGCATACTGAAAGCCATAGAGCACACCTCCCCCTATCTTGGGATCAGGCCCAAAATCCAATGGATAGAAGCCACGCACATCACTCCGGAGAATGTAAAACAAAAGATGGAAGGGGTAGATGGAATAATAGTTCCAGGAGGCTTTGGGGAGAGGGGGACCGAAGGAAAGATAGAGTGCATTCGATACGCGAGAGAGAATGACATTCCTTTCTTTGGTCTGTGTTTCGGGTTCCAGATGGCTGTGATAGAGTTCTCAAGGAATGTGTGCGGCCTGAAAGGCGCGAATTCGACTGAGATAGATGATGAGACTCCCCACCCTGTGATTTTCATTCTTCCAGAACAGGAGGAGATAAAGGGTCTGGGAGGGACCATGAGACTCGGGGGATTTGACCTGGGTATAGAGAAAAACACTTTTGCTCACAAGCTTTACGGAAAGAACAGCGCGAGGGAACGCTTCCGCCACAGGTGGAACGTGAATCCCAAATACATAGAAACACTTGAGAAGCACGGTCTTGTGTTCTCAGGCCGCGCCCCTGAAAAAAAGATCATGCAGATTCTCGAGCTGCCCGGAAAGAGATTTTTCGTGGGAACACAGTTCCATCCTGAGCTCACTTCCAGGCCGATAAATCCCCATCCCCTTTTCAGGGGATTCTTGGAGGCTTGCTTAAAGAAATAGAACACTGGAAAGAAGTTCATTAGAACTTCAAGCTAATCTTCTTTTTCCTGATATTCCGCATTTATGAGCTCCCATACATTCTTGGCCTTTTCCTTCCCTATTCCCTCCACTTTCATGAGCTCCTCCGGGGTGGCATCATAAACATCCCGCACAGTTCCGAAATGCTTGAGCAGCCTTTTGCTCAAGACATTCGAGACATTGGGAAGGCCTGCCACAAGGAACTCCTGATGGTGTGCAAGGGTGCGATTCCTTTTATTGCAGCGGATCTGCAGGCCCTTTCTCTCCTGGACCTGCTCCCTGTAGGCCATCCAGTATATCTGGGCCGCTGTCTCCTTTGAATTGTGTGTCCAGATTATGGGGATTCTGTAGTCTATCGCTATTGAGGAGAGAACCCCGCGCACAGTGTTCGCGTGCATGTTCCTCTCCAGGAAAAGCAGCTCTGGGTTCCCTTCAAGGATAAGCACAGGCTTCTCGTAAGAATCCGCAAGCTGCTCCATCTGCTTGAAAAGGCGCTGGTCTATCACGGACTGCAGGAAATCCGGGACACTCTTCCTCTCCACAGCCACCCTCTCGGAAACTATGTAATCCCCGACCTTTAGCTGGATCTCCCGGATGTCCGCATCATGCTCCCTCAGGTGCCTTGTCACATTAGAGGCGATCTCCCTGTGGTCAGCCAGAATAACAACCTTCTCCCCTCTCATGATTTTTTGCGTTTCCATAGAACCAACTCGATTTATGAAATTTTTGAGCCAGGCTTTACATCCTTGTCCACTGTGAGCAGACTTACCTTGTTTCCTTCTTGCGCTGCAAGCAGCATACCCTCTGAAGTCACACCCTTAAGAGTGACATGGTCAAGATTTGTCACAACAATTATCTTCTTCCCCTTCATCTCCTCGGGCTTGTAGTAAGGCCTGAGCCCTGCCACCAAGGTGATTTTTTTCTCTCCCATGTCCACGGAGAGCTTGTAAAGCTTGTCAGCGTTCGGGATGTTCTCGACCGAGAGGACCTTGCCAACCCGCAAATCCAGGCCCTGGAACTCCTTGAACGAAACCATAATCACTATTCACCGCGCAGGTTTAAATTACTTAAATAAGCCGGCCAATATAATATACTTATGAAGCCATTCTGGATTGCAGCGCTGGCTGTGATTTTTCTTTCTGTTCCGAGTGCAAGCGCAATACAGCCGCCTGACGTGACTTTCATACCGGACAAGATTTCTGTCAACTCGAGCTTCATCATGATCGCGGACCCGCATGCATCCTCCGGGGAATCCGTGAGCGTGAAATGGATTGTCTATGGTGTACAATACGGGTATTGGAGCATTAATTTCGTAGGGAACAAGTATGTGTGCTATTTTTCTAACACAGACATCCCGAATACATGTGGCCCCAACATGTTCCCGGGACCGTCTTACGGGGTTCCCTATGAAACTGATGTTATTGCCGTAAACCAGAACAATCAGAATCAAACCACATCTGTTAATGTGAGCGTGGGAGGAATCCCGATAAGCAGCCAAATAACCACATCAGGAAACATTGTCTACATAAAAGCCTGGGCAGGAGGTTCTATAACAGGTACTATTTCCTACAAGGTTTATGATACTGCCGGGCTCAATATGGTGAAGAGCGGAACAACGATAAGAAACGACATGATTTACGGCTACAGCACCAACATAACCCTTTCAAATGGGGAGTATTACATTGCTTTCTCTGCAACCAGCCCCACTGATTTCGGCGGAGGGGTTGCAAGGGTGGTTGTTGGTGGCGGTGGCGGGGGAACAGGATCTCCTGATGTAAAGGCAGACAGCATAGCCTACAGCCCTGTGATAAATCCAAACCAGGAGTTCAAGATTGAGACTTTCAAAATCACGAATTTGGGAACAGATAATCTCACAGCCCTGAGCATTTCTGTTCCGCAGCAGATTTCCAGTTATCTGACCATAACCCCCAAGAAAACCTCCCTTGAGCCGAATGAGAGCACGTACATGACGGTCACTCTCAACAATATACAGTCAAGCACAAACATCTCCACGTTCGCGACTCTCTTGTCAGGCCCAACAGAAATCAAGCAGATACCAGTTGAATTGAGAATCAGCGTGATTGGCGCAATAAATCCAGCATCCTGCGAGGGCAAGAGTGACATGGCGCTTTGCCTGGGCGGGATATGCTGCGGAGGAATATGCAGGACAAGAGGGGCAGAATGCTGCTCCAGTTCTGACTGCCCTTCAGGAAAAACATGTTCTTCTGATTTCAAATGCACATCAGCAGTTATTCCGGGAGAGTGCGAAGGCAAGAGCGATATGGCCAGCTGCACAGGAGGAATATGCTGCAGCGGCTCATGCATAACAGGCGGGGAGTGCTGCAGCAGTTCTGACTGCAATACAGATGAGACGTGCACTTACAGCAACATATGCGAGAAATCTACTCCAATAGGATGCACGACAAACTCAGACTGCAGTTCGGGGGTATGCTGCTCCGGGAGCTGCCAGCAATGCTGCACAAGTTCTGACTGCACAGGAGCAGGAGAAACCTGCTCAGACGGGATATGCACAGGAGGCACCGAACCGTCACCAACTGGCGGATTTGACATAACAACCATAGCCCTGATAGGAGGGGGTGTGGCAGCCGCTGCTGTTGTGGGATTTATTGTGTTCAAGAAATTCATAAAGAAGAAAGGCGGCGGTGGAGAGGAAGAGTTTGAAGAGGGCGGTGACGAGAAAGAAGAGGACGAATTCTCAGATGAGGATTTCTACTAAGAAACACCCACTATTCAATTGTTATCTGGATAGTTCCAGGAATTCTTCACCTTTATCTTTCTTCCTTCTGAAAAGCATAAGGACCACAAGAACCGCCCCACCCAGAGCTATGGGTATAACAATCCACTGCAAAGGATTGGGCTGAGATTCTGTGCCATCAGCAGGGACATATGTATTGTTGGCAGGCGGCTTGGGCTGGACAGATGAGGCGTTCTGCTTCCTTGCAGCATCCAGCGTCTCCTGCAGGTTTGCATATCCTGTAATGTTTGAGCCGTACTCGTTTTTTGAGTAGGAGCTGTACCAGTTCCTCACGTTACTGTCCACAACCGCCCGGACAGACGAATTCGCGCCAGCCAGCACATCATCCGCATTCCTGTAAACATCAGAAACCATCTCATTCGTTGAGAGGTATGCAGAAATAATCTTCTCGACATCATTCATGCTGGCGCGGACCTTTATCTCATAGAATCCTGTGGAGTTATGCGGGGTGACAGTGAAATTCTCAGTCCTCTCCGAGAGGCCCGGAACAGTGAAATTCCCGAGCACGAAGGAGCTGTCAAGATCCAGCGGCTTCTCCACATCCACGATAAAATTAACCTCATCCTTATAGTTGTTCTGAAGCGTGAATGAGTATGTTACCGGCTCCAGCTTCTTTATGGCAAGGTTCTCCGGGAAGACGGAAACCGCGAATCCTTCCTGTGACTCTGTTCCAGAAACCACCAACTTCATGGAGCTCTGCTTTGTGCACGAGGTCAGGGAGCAGTTTCTGGCTTTTGCTATCAGGATTATGTCATAATTCCCTGAGGAAGCGGCACTCGCATTAACAATCAGGCCTTTGTATTCAGAGTTCTGGCTTGTCTGGATCACAAAGCTCCTTTTGTCCAGAAAGGCCTGGGACTGGAGGGTGACGTCTATCATAAGGCTTGCCTGCGATTGTATGAGGACCTCTACCTGAACGGTCTCGCCTGGCTTGGCACTCTTTGTGTAAGTCCTGAATCCCGCGCTAAAGAGATCCACATTATTGTTAAGGACGCTTTTCGCGTCCCCGCCTGATTTGGAGATGTCAACATCAGCATACTTGGAGAGGCAAACCCCTCCTTTCCATGTTCTGGAGAGGTTTAGGCCCGGGGCAGAAATGGTAACAGTGTAATTGGAGCAGTCTCCTTCTTTCCTGCCTGATGAGTAGAATTTTATCGGGATTATTGCTGTGTTGTTCTCCTCTGTAGTCACAGTCTGCTCGGTCAGGTCCACAGGCCAGTTTGTCATAGTGGTTATGAAATAATCAGCCTTTCCAGGTCCCGCGCCCACATCATCAGGGAGGATGAAATACACCTCCCCGGTGGAGTTGGGAGCGACTGTGAAGAAAAGGCCGTCTGTTAGGCGAAGGGCATGGGCTGTGCCTGTTAGGAGAACCAGGCTCAAAACAAATCCCAAGAAAAATAATTTCATGGTTTAATATTGTGACCAGGGACTGTTATATATACCGTCACCTTTATAAACCCCAAACTCCCAAATTTTAATATAACAATTAACTACTATATGATGACTACTAAATGGTGGGAAAATGTCCACTAAGAATCCAACAGAAAACTATCTGAAAGGGGAACAGCTCGACAACCAGGCCTACCTCTCGGAAGGGATCTCAAGAAGGGAATTCCTGAAAGGCGCCGCAGGATTGGCAGGAGCTGCAATTTTCGGGGAAGGATTCCTCAAGCAGATGGAGGCGTGGGCGGAGGATGGAGTGAGCGTGTATATAGATAATTTTGAGGTTGCTGGAGATTTGCCTCAAGGTCTTTACCAGAATGTCGAAAGGCAAATACCCATGAAGCTGGCAACAATCCTGAGAAACAAGGGAGTAAAAGTTATCACAAGGTCTGACAAAGTGACTGATGACACGATAATAATCAGAGGAACTTTCAATTACAAATACAAGGATCCCCAGATGCGCACAGGTTATATGGACCTTCCGTTCGATTCTATAGAACTGAACATACAATACGAAGATAACGAGTCTTTGGCAGGCGGAAAAACATACAAGAGGGATTCAAGGATGTTTCCAGATCCCATGCTGGATGAAGTGGGGAGCGATATGGCAGGATATCTGATAAATAGAAGAACCCCTCCCAGAGGAAGCAGGTTGCAGAATGAAAAACACGGTCCCGATGTGATGAAGATGGTGATTGATGGGAAGGAGAGGACGGTGGTTAGATGTGCACCAGGTCCGAATACCACAAAAATTCTTGAAGAAAAAGATCAAGAAGGACTTAAAGCTCTCAAAAGAATAGGTCAAATACCCGTAGGAAAAGAATTATATCAAATAATAGATTAACTCAAACCAGAATAATCACATTGAATTGTATTTGTTTTAGTATCAGTTAAAACTGGTGTTTTTGTCGTGTCTTTTACTGTGCAAGTAGTTGCATACGAACTCTTGTTTGAGCAGTCATATTGCCTGTAGGAACCTATTATCGGTGTTGTAGAGGAATAGTCCCCACCGTCGCCATAATCCAGCACATAATTGTTGATGGTTGCACCTCCGCTTGCAATACCATTACAATTGAAAGTCACTATATCACCCGGCTTAATCAGAGTTTTATCTGCAGTCAAGGTTGCCGTCACGCTGGCAGTTCCATTATATTGGGGACATCCTTGAACTGCGGCGCAGGAAACATCCGGTTTCAGCGTACCTTTAAGATTATTGCATGCATCCAAATACACCGCCTCCTGGCAATTGCTTGTGCTAATATAACAACAGCCAGCAGATGTAGAAGCATTACCAGCACTTCCGGTACACTCACAGGGCTGGCTTGCGGCATTGTAAACATTTGGCCTAAGAAGGGTTGCCTGGAGGCCGCTGCCTATGGCCAACTCATTTGAATCTATGATGCCGTTCTTGTTCGAATCACAATAAAGCGCGAAGCTATGCGTCTTGTCATTAAAGAACTGGATATTGTCGCCTTTCATTACATTTGTAGTCACTCTGCTGCCATCTACAAGAATCATGTAATTTCCTGAACAATATTGCGTGTTCTGAACAGTTCTTATTTCAAGATCAATATATGAGCACGAAGTATAACCTACGCCTGTCGCAGATGTGACCGAACCTGATGGGCCATTGGATCCACAGCATTTTCCGCCGTTAGGTATCTCCTTGCCGCCGCATCCTATCTGCATTATTCCATACCCATTTCCACCAAGCGTCCCGGCTATGGTTCCCGCATTTGTGAGGGCAGTATTCATGCCTGCCAGGGCGTTGTTGCCGCTCTGTATTGTTGTGCTGAGCTGGCTTGCCCAGGACTGGATGTCATTGAAGTTGACGCAGGAAACCATGGACTGGAAGCAGGACTGCTCCCTTCCATTGCACTGGCCTATGTCCAGCATGTGCTGGTTGCTCTCCATGCACATGTCCATCTGTATCATCTTCATCTCCAGCTGCTGGACCTGCAGGCCCATCTGGTACATGGTGTTCAGGTATTCGCACATCTTCCCGTATGCAGACATGAGGCTGGTCCCAAGCTGGCCGATCTGGACAGCCGTGCTCACGCCTGTAGCAATTTTGCTTTGTGTGGTTGACGTGATGGCTTGCGGCGTAGAGGTAGTGGTTGTTGTGGGGCTGCTTGTGCCGGCCCATATTCCGCCAGCAATGGCAGCTATAAGAGTCATGTATCCTATGGTCTTCACGGTCTCCATGCAGCTCTTGAATGCATCAAGCATGTCCCGTGCAGTCTGCATGGTGTCCTTAAGCTTGGATTGCATCTTCCTTATCCCTTCCTGCGTGATATCATAAAGGGTTCTGATGCCCTGCCTGACTGTGATTGTTGGAAGGGAGGCTGAGAGAGTCTGGGTCTCAGTTTTTTGCTTGCCGTTCTCATAGCTTAGCAGGACGGAAAGGGAGTTTTGGTCAAACGTGTAGGTCTGGCCTTGGGAGCACTGGTAGATTTTGGGAATCATTAAGGTGCAGTTGAAGGTATAATTGGAGCCCTGCGTGACCTGCTGCTGGTCGCAGTGTATCATGTCCGCATTGGAGCCGTTCAGGGAGGCGTAAAAGTATTCAGGCCTTGCGTTCTTGGGCTGGTTGGTTATGTGGGCCTTTATGTTCACGCTGTTCGTGAGCTCGCAGCTGGAAAGGGAGACAGGAGCTGTGGGAGAGTCTATTACAAGCAAGATGTTAGCCTTCGGGAGGCATCCGCCTAGGAAGGTTTGCGGGTCAAAATCGCAGTAGAAGTTTTCCCCAAAGGCGGGGGAGTCCTTGCACGAGCAGTCATAGCAGCAGTTTGATGGGCTTTCGCCAAGCGAGGATTCGCATGTGCCATCGCCGCAGTGATATACAGGAATCACGAAAATGTCCTGGAAGGGAGCGTTAAGGTGCTTGGTTATCTGCTTGCTCTTCCCGTTGGGGAAGGAGATTGTCATGTTTATGGAGTTGCCGGTTATGGTCTTGTAGGGGAGGGAGCAGCCCTCGCTCTCGAGCGGGGGGATAACAAGAGTGCAGTTGAACAGATTGACAGAGGACTTCTCGCAGTGCAGGTTCCAGCCCTTTACCAGGCCATTCTGCAAGTAAGCTGAGTAGTCAAGGCTCATGTCCGTGGGAGCGTTATTCACGGTGACGCCAATGGAGACTGTGTGCTCCTGCCTACAGTCCGTGAAGTTCACAGGGTTGATGGAGCTCACAGAGGTAGAGACAGAATCCTGGTCTATGCAGCCAGCCACCTTGTCACAGAACTGGTTCGCGCTCGGGCAGCCGCAGTCCAGGCAGCAGTTCTCCTGTGACTCATCCATGTTGCACTGGTTGTCCCCGCACAGGCGGGAGGGTATGCTCACGGGGCCGAAAGGAGCGGAAATGGTTTTGGTTTTTGCAAGCGGGCCGTCATTGTAGGTTATTGTGAAAGAAAGCGTGTTCGGGCTGAATGTATATGCCTTTTCATTTGTGTAGCCAGAAATCTGGAAAGGTATTGAGCAGTTGTACTCGAACTGCGGACTGGGTGGAGAGCAGTCTGGCGTGCCTGGAGAGACCTGGCCATTCGTGAGGTTCATGATTGCGCTCTTGTCAACAAGAACAAGGCCTGCGGGAGGATTGAATATCTTTGCGCTAAGGTATATCCTGTCTCCTGGGTTATAATTGTCAAGATAGGAGGTAATCCTTGTTATGCCAAGGGTGATTGCACCTTCTGACTGGCAGGTCTTCTTTATCGAGTCGCAATAACTGCCTTCCTGGCATTTGCAGTCATAGTTCACGGCCACTCCGGAGAAGGAGGTGCTGAGGGATTTGGTAGCTGCATTTGGGCCGTCCTTGTAGCTGGCTGTAAGATTTAGAATCCCGGGGCCGATTACATATGAGCCTTCACCGCATTTTATGCTTGAGGTAAGCGGGATTGTGCATTCATATGAGCCTGAGCTGCCTGAGCACATCACATTATAAACTGTATTGTTAAGCTTCACAGTCCCTGATATCTGTGAGCTAAGGCTTACAGGAGGGTTGCTCACACGGACTGATATGTTTGCACTGAATCCCCTGGCACAGTCTGAGATTGGCTCTGTGTTTGCTGAGATAACAGAAAGAGCCATATTATCGGCTTTACATGTGCTCAGGTTTATGTTTGAGGCTGTATCACAGTACTGGACTGTAGCGCAGCCGCAGTCATAACAGCAAGAGCCTGCAGTCTCTCCTATGTCTGATTCGCAAATCCCGTTTCCGCAGCTGAATGAGGGGTTTAGGTTCAGGACAATCGGGTTTGCAATACCGGAACTTATCTTTGGAAAAACAAAATAGAAATCCTTGTTTATGCTTGTTATCTCGTTCACAGGAACAACAGCTGTCTGGAAATTGTGGGAGTCTGCTTCCTGGCCGGAGGCGCCTATCCCATAGAGCGGGTTCGCACCGGAGAAAACGACTTTGGTTGCCCATTTGAACGGTATCATCATCTTGTTCTCTATGTAGGCCTTTATGGGCTCCACAAGGTAAAGGGATTTTGCATGAAGCTCAATCCCTTGGATAGAGAGCTGGGTGGTGTCAAATGTGTTGTAACTCGTTCGTTTGGTCTGGGTGAAGAATCCCACCCAGTTCTCCTTCTTGTTAGTATCCTCCAGCTTCACAATGAAAAGGAGGTTTGCTATCTGGGGGTATTGGGCTGCGGTGGTCTTCTCCGAGATGTCCTTCCAGAGAAGCTCTGTGTCCACATAATTGTCAAATACTTGGGGGGCGGAGCGCACACATTCCGTGGGAGTCTGTGACCTGCACTTGTAAAGGTATATCTTCTTTATGCTGTTTGCAAGGCTCGCGCTGTTCAGGTTAACAACAAGCTTCACGTTTGTCCATGTGATGTCATTTGATTCGTGGTGCATTGTTATGAGCATGTTAACAAGCTTTTCCTGCTCGTATTTTGCCGTTTCTTGAATCTGGCCGTTGAACATTATGCTCACATCAGTCGCAGAAGTCACAGTTAGAGAGAAAACTAGATATGAGACGAATATTGCAAACACCTCTATCGCGATTAGTTTAAACTTCATTGTAACCCACCGAACACCCTTTGAAGTTCTTTATTTCCGAGAGAGAGACCGGACCGAGACCGCATTTTATTAACACATTAGTCAGGGTGACTGTTGCACCGGCCTTTTGGGCTGTGTCTGTTATTCCTTGATAGCCAAGCTCGTTTGGAAGATATATGTACAGGTCCTTCCCGTCAAGACCCTCGGATAATGTATAATTGATAATGAATGCGCCAAGCTCATTGCCCTTGGAGAGCAAAGTCCCTCCGATAACATAATACCCGGCAGGCATTCCATTAATCTGCCCGCCCCTCATATTGTAGCCCATCTGGTAAGACTTGATGCTTGCCATGTCATAGAAATTCATGTAAACAATATGGCCGCTTTCTATGACGTTCACCGCGTTCTGCGAGATGTCATATTTGCCGTTAAGGGAAAGGTTCTGGATTATCACCTCATAGAAATGTGCATTTATTGCAGGGGTCTTCACAAGCGAGATTGTCAGGCCGGCCAGGCGGTCTGAGGATTCCATCCTGCTGTAAGCATCATAACCCTGCTTGTATATCTGGAGCGGGCCCAGGCCGCATGGGGCAGGCCCTCTTAAAACTCCTTGTGAATTTGTCCTTCCCAGATCACATCCCATGAAAGTTATGGAAGCGAAGTCAACCGGTTTACCTGTGCTGTCTTTCAGGGAGATGTCAGCCGCACACTGCGGGTTGGAGCATATCTGCTTCTGGACATCACTTTCATACCCTGATTCGGTCCAGACTCCTGGCTTGTTGTCCTTTATGAAAACATGAAGGGCGAACTGGAAGACGTTCTGGGTAAGGGGGTCCTTCACCCTTACTATCGCAGGATAGGAAACATAATAGTTCACGTAAACTGGGTCTGATTGACACTGACCCACCATGGGAATGATTTTGGACGTAACCATTATGGGGTCAGGAGAGAACTGGAAGTCCGCCTGCGTGAGACTGAAATCATCAGGCAGATGGAAGGCGACATCGAGACTCTCGTATCTTTTCCCGTTTACAGGAACAAGGCTGTATTTGGGAGAACCAGAACTCATCATGGTGTTCAGGGGGGCTTTCCCCGGCATATAGGTTTGGGCGAGCGTGGTCTTTATCACATTCTCCATCGCAGGCTTCAAATCCCACCAGCTCTTGAAGACATAATCTCCACATTCTGTAAGGAATATGAACATCGGAACTGTGTGCACATCCTGTTCTATAGGGCTTATCATCATTGAGGAGAGTGTATAGTATTCGAACGGCCTATTGCTCGCATCATAGGATGCAAGCCCCTTTGCGAACTCATCTATCTCATTCAGTCTTGTCTGAACTTCAACAGCATACGGCTTGGATATCTTATACCCGTCTATTGTGGCAGGCATGTTTACAGTTATCACAATTTTATTGTTCAGGAAATTTGCAGAGACCTGCGGATCTCCCAAAGCAACTCCGCTCATTTTCAGGCTTTCAGCAACAGTATCTTTGTTATTTGCCAGGTAATCCCTCAGGCCCTGGATGAAATTATCCTTCACGTTCGGGTATTTCACTTGGCCATTGTACTGCCAGTACGGGACTTCCTTCCCAAGAAAAGTCACAGAACCCATCTGGAAAGAGGAGTTGTCAAGATATCCACCATAAAGAGAGAGCTTTCTAATGGTATTTTGCGCGCCATCCATGACAAGGCTCTCAAAAGAGGCTTTCACAGCATCATATTTTGGCTTTATTCCCGCAGGCACATCAGAAGGAAGAATATTTGGAACGGCATATAGAATAACAACAATAGCAACAATCACAATCCCCAAAACCACAACAATCTCAGTCTGGCCTTTAGCCATACTAAATATTTGTCAGTGTTGGTATATATAATATGAGGAATTCCTGCAATATCAGTTTACTTTTTTGAAACTATGAGCTGGATTTTCAGGGTGTACTGGTTAGAACCAACAGTCTTGCTTATAACAAGAGGGTGGGAATAAATTTTCAGGCTCTCTGCCTTGGATTTTTTGAGGGCTTTGTCACCCATGTCAAGGCTTATTGGCTCGCCTGAAACATCCCGCGCAACAAATGCCGGAGTTACTGTGAAAAGGTATTTCATGCTCTTTGTCTGGTTTCCAAAGATTGTCATGTACCTTGTTATTGTATTATTGGCCAGCTCGAGGCAGTTGGGCACACCCTGTGCGCACTGCCATTCAGGCGTGAAATATGCGCAAAAGACAAGGTCGGAAACAAGCTTGCACTTGGAATCCGTATATCCTGTATCCGTCCTCATAACAGAAAGCAAAAGGTTGTTCACGTAAAGGCCTGTGAATTCATTTCCGCCTACCGTGCTTGCAATCCCCAGAAGGAAAACAACCATGCCTACAAATATCATGATTACAATTATTATCAGGAGCATGCTGCTTTGCGCCTTCAGATTAGGCCTATTTTCCAATTGTTTAATGGAAGGTGGATTGGAGAATGAAGTCGCTTTGCGACTTCCTGCGGAATAAGACCTTCTATCACAACAATCATTTATGCACTGTGATTTCATGAGTAAACCTCCACATACAGGACTCCCAAAGCCGTCTTGTCCGAAACCTTCCTGTAAACATTCACAGGGAAATTCTGGCCAAACCGGTCCTTTGCATTCTCCTTGTAACCGCATATGCTCCAGACATTGCAATTTGGGTAATCATTCCACCTGCACGGTTTCTCTCCTTCCATATCCAGGGCCTTTATTTTCACATACCAGTTTGTCCCGAGAATCTTCTGCAAATCATCACAATTCATGCTTGCATTTATTGCAGTTAGCTTGGCATCATCAAACACGGAATCCCCGTTTGTGAACATGTAATCACCCATCATATACTGCCCTATCCCGATAATCCTGTCCTGCCTGTTCTTGAATGCGTCCATCTGGAACTGCTGGAGATTCCACCATGTAAGGAAGATTATTATTCCTATTATTGCTGCAACTATGAAAACCACCATAAGGATGTATTCCATTATTTCTGACTGGCCTTTATACGCCATATTCGCTCCTCTCACATCCCAAATCAACAAGCCTCTGGTAAATCTCTTTCGCTTTGTTCAGATTATCGTTCAGGTTGTACATATCCGAAACGCTTGTGTAATCCATGGATGGTGAAATCCTGTCAAGAACCTGGGAAAGCTCTATGTAAACAGCACCGCACCCCGTTTCTTCAGGGATGTCTCCTGCAATCAGAACAGACCTCTTGGACATAACCTCTGCTGCAAGCGAGATCCTTGGCATGAGCACAGAATTCTTGTACCCATAAATCTTCTCAGCTTCCGTCCTGCCGAAATCATCCTTTTCGCTCCCGCCCACGGAAAGCGCAACAAGGTCAAGCGGGTCTTTATAGACATAGGTTTTCCCGGAGCCCTCAACAAACGCGTTCCCGACACCCTTGGAATTGGGAGGATTAATGCAGACGCCTTTCTCTGAGCCGCATGACCCGGATATGGTCACAAGTCTCTTTCCTTTGAGGTCTGCTGTGCATGGGGAAAAGCTTGCACCCAAAGGCCCTGAGCTGAGAATGGAAAGGAAATCACTCTTGTCACAGGGGCGGCCCCCGCACACGTAAAGAATTTGGGGCCCGTCGCAGAAAGCGAATGTAACTTTTACAACACTCCAGTCATCCGAGGTGTCAGGCAGGTGCTGCACAATATTTGTCATCACTTCCCAGGCTTCATCCGTATTCTCTGGAGCGAAAACGAATGTGGTGCTGGGAATGGCCTCCGCAAATCCGCAAATCCACCACCCGTAATCAAGAGAATCCCGTCCTATGTAAACCTGCTGACCTGGCTTGAAAATTACAGGAGTCTCTATGGGGATTCTTGACACTCTTGAATCCAGGCAGATTATTTCAGGTATGCTCTTTTCCGTTGCATTTACAAAGCAGGAGGAGAAATCATATCGTGAAAAGTAGGTGAAGTTTGTGGATATGCCTGTCAGGTAAACGCTCCTTACATCATGGCTGAAGCTCACAAGTATTTCAGCCCGCTGCTTGTCCTTTTGCACGCCTGCATAATCTCCTGAGTATGTGATCAGGAAATACAAAATCGTGAATGAGACAATTATCCCGAAAATCATCTGGAAGATTCTATGTACGGCAAGCATATTTCACCATGCAGGTTCAGGCAGGCTCTACCTCAACCATATAGCCCCTGTTAACTATAGAAAGTTTTGTTCCGCCCAGCGCACAAAAATTATTTTCAGTGGGGATGTCAAGATAAGAAAATTTATAGCCGTGTCCTTGCGCATCATCATTACCTCTGTAATACCATGAGTTGAATCCGCTCTGGTTTATCCTGAACCTGGTTGTCTGGTCAGGATCCCATGTCCTTGACCTGTCTGAATAGAATTTCGCGGTGGGGCTAGAAGAATTGAAAAAGCACAGTTTGTAGTCTTTGGGAAAAGCCAGGGTGAATTCTGCTCTGGAGCCTTCAGCATTGCGGTAAATGTAATCTATTTTTTTGTTGAGATTGTCTACGGTTCTGAGCGTCTGGGCCTCCCCTCCGAAACCGAAAAGATTGGCAATCTGGTCCCATCCGAAAACAAGAAGCGCTGCCATCACAATAATAGTGAAAATAATGCCGAATATGAGAGACACGTCCATGTAATACTATTTGGTTAGCTGGAATATATTATTCTGCAGAAAAGCTCATTTGACTGTTACTGTAAGCTGCTGCGCGCTGCCGCCCCAGTTAAGTGTTTGCGGGGTGCATTCAGTGTAAGAAAAAATATCCATGCATGCAATCACATTGAATATGTATGTTCCTGACACAGCGTTTGCAGGAACCTTCACGCTTATTGTTCTGTAACCAACCCTGTTTATCTGGACAACTCCAGGCTCACTGTCCCAAGACGCCCAGTCTTGCATAAACTCTTTAAGGGATTTTCCTCCAGGTCCTGTGCATGAGTTTATATCGCCGGATGCGCATGGCGCCCTGCTTGCTGCTGCAGGTATAACATTTACGATGAACTGGTGGTTCTGCCCGTCTTCAGCATCATTCTTTATGCCAGCAGACATCTTGAGCTCTCGAGTCCTGTCAAGATTGTACCTGTCAGGCCATATGGCAAAATTGTTCTGAGTGCTTTGGAATGTCTCCTGTAGCTTGCTCTGCGCCTGCTGCGTCAGATCATCAGTAAGGCCACCAATGTTTCCTATGATTCCCTGGAGCCACAAAATAGCCAGACTAAGCAGCACAACTGCAAAAACAACAGCCACTATGAAACCGAGGCTGAGCTCTATCGCACCCCTTTTAGGCATATTTAGTTATTGTTTCAGCAGGCTTATAAAATGGTGGGTTTTTGATTATGGAAAATTTCCGCATTCAGTTATTTGTGATACAAATAAACCCTTGCAGAGGTGTCCGCATTCTTTCCAACTATCTGGATTGTAAGGTTAAGCGGGGGATTTGTAGAACTTTGCCAGTTGGTGCAGTTCAACCTGTAGCCAAGGGAAAGGCTGTAGCCACCTCTCGGGATTCTTTTGTCAAGGAAATCCTTTAGCTCCCTCAGGTTTGCCGCGAAATCAGTGCAATCCGGTGTAGTCCTGATGGTCTTGTTAATTATATCCTTTGTGTTCTGGAGAAGATAGATGTTGTTCTCCCTGAAGGGAGCGGATAAGTCCAGGGCTGTGTATTGAAAAGTCAGCTGCTGGACAGAAAAAATCAGGCCTATAAGGAAAAGCGTTGTTATTATGAACATCTGGGCTTTTTTTGCCATGATATAGATTTGTTTCCTAGGTTAAAATGCTTGGAATTATGAATTATTATTACAAAATAATTAATATAAGAAAATGAAAAACAGGCATGTTGTTTAAACAAGGCATTTATACAACTTCTACACAAATATTAAATAATGGGTGGTAAGAGTTTAGTTCTGGTTCTCTGTTTAGTTTTTTCACTATTAGCTCTGTCCTCCCCTGCTGGCGCGTATTCTTTCTATGCCCATGCAAACAAGCTGGTATACACAACCAGCGAGAGCCTGTCTGTAATAGGAAACATAACCAATTACATGAACCAGATAAACATGACCCTCATAACCTCAAATTCCACCCCGATAATCGTTACAAATATGAGCCTGAACACGAGCGGCTCCAACATATTCTCTTTCTCCCAATCCCTTTCAGGGGTGCCTGTCGGAACCTATAATGCAAGCGTAACGGACGGGCAGTCAACCATATTCATGAATTTTGAGGTTGTTTCCCAGATAACCTACCTGGAGGCCCACCTGATGAATGCGCAGGACATAAAGCCCGTGGATACGAGCGCAGTAATAACAACAGATAACTCCATGGGAGGGAACTTCACGGAGCTCAGGGACCTTTCCATATCAGGGACCCTGCACTATGGGAACCTGACCCTGGACAGGCTTTACCATTTTGTCCTTGTAGACCAGAACTACAACCAGACTTATGACACTCTGTACGTGGATGATGACATAAGGTTTGAGCTTTATAATGACACAGAGGACACCGGGCAGAACTCAAGCGCGGAAAAGGTTCTGCATAAGGGGCAGAAATTCGGGGACTACATGATAGGGGAGATAGAGTTCAATACAGGAAACAGGGTATTCCTAGGGATGCCAAAAGGGTCTTCTGTATATTCCCCAAGTTCTGCTGTGAATTTCATAGTCATGGCAAAGGATTCCAGCAGGAATTTTGTCCCAGGAGTGAATGTGCAGGCAAGGCTCCTGAACTCCTCCAAAGGAGTTCTGGCAACCATCACAAACACAACCAACAGCATGGGATTCTTCATATCCAATTTCACAGCCCCTTCCACTGCAGGCACGTATGCAATAGACCTCAACAACAGCAAAGGAATAGAATACTTCACAGTGGAGTCATTCAAGCTGTCAGGAAAGGTCACGGACCTGAGCGGCAACCCAGCATATTCCTTCTCTCCCAACTCCGTTGCAAGGATATATGCGAATTCCAGGGACGCCAGCGGGAACGCGGTGAACCTCACCTCAGGCTCTGCCAGGCTGACTTACCCCAATGGCACTGCAGCTACAAACAGCCTTACGCAAGGCGAGACAGGGGTCTATTATTATGATTTTTCAATAGGCGGCGTCACTGGAAACTACCAGGTCAAGGTTGTCGGAAGATACGGGGACAGCAGCCAGGAATTCATAACAGGGTTCTCAGTGGAGTCCGTTTCCCTGCAGCTCATGGCAATGAACATGCATTTCATAGACCAGGCAGAGAGCGGGGCCGGAGAGGTGAATGCTTTCGCTCCTTCAGATAATGTCACCCTCATGGTCTTCCTTTCAAACATATCCGCAGGAGGCATGATGTCCAAGGGCCCTGAGGGAATGGGCCTTATAGACATAGACAATGGAAGCACCACAGGAACGGACGAGTGCGGGACGCTTGTCTCTCTGGTGGAGCTGAGGGATGACAGGGGGATGTCAGTGAGCGTGTCAGGAGCGCTTATAATGAACCTGTCAAGGGCAATAGCCATGTCCGGAGTGTCCATGGAAGAGCAGCCGCCCCAGGAGGTCATGAGGCAGTGCGTGATAATTTTTGCAGCTCCGAACAGGACAGGCACGTATAAGGCAGTGGCGCAGATAAACTACAACAATGAGATAAAGAAGGCAGGATCAACATTCGGCATACAGAGGTTTTATGCAGAAGGCGCTTCCGTGGACTCCAAAGGGGATGACTACTGGTTCTTTGCGCCAAACACGACCATGAAGATAAAGCTCAAGATAAAGGACCTTTCCACAAGGGAGGACCTGCCTGCAAACAACATAACAGGCGCAAAGATAATAGAGATGTACAAGGAGTTCCCGGATTTCCAGGACGTTTTCACAGCCAGCTTCAGGGCCTCTGCGAACGAGTCGGTCCAGAACGGCAACCTTGTTTTCAATGCGCCTGATGCAGAGGGATTCTTTTCCATGAAGTTCAAGTTCAAGGCTTATGTTAATGGAGCAATGGAGGAGGGAATAGGGAACGCATTCTTCCAACTCAAGAAGTACATGATATGGGCAACTCCGCAGTGCAGCCAGGAAGGAGGCCAGTGCATATCGGGTCTAAATAAAAGCGTGACGCTCACGGTGAACGTGGTGGACATAGACCAGGGAAGCATGATGAGCCAGATGGGCAAGGGAACAAGCTCCCTCACCTGTACCGACTGCGAAGGCCTTGTGGTGGACGTGGGCTCCCTCAGGAACGACCAGCTCATGAAGGAGATGGTCAAAGGGGTGGACTTCAATGTTTCCGTGGGCATGGTTGCGAACGCGACCACCAATATCACGATAATACCGCTCAGCCCGAAGATGCAGAGTGGTTGGTACGGGATGGACCTTATAGTGACAGATCTCGCAGACACAGACAACACGTATTTCGGCTGGGGCGGATTTGAGGTAAGGAACTTCTACGTGGAAACCATGAAGATAACAGACAACGGGACAGCCCTTTTCGTCTCCCGGGATATGGGACCGGTTTTTGAAAAAGGAGGCTCAGCCGCGTTCGCCCTGGTTGCCAGGGATCCCTCCACAGGAGACATGCTTTCCATATCCTCAGCCACCCTGCAGAGCATAAAATGGATGGCAGGATGGCCGCCTACCGAAATTTCTACAGATTCTGTGGCAACCTCAGTTTCCAACAGCACAAGGGTGTATGCTGAATGGCTGCCCCCGGAGGCGGTTTGGTACCCATATGTCGTTAACATAACAGGCCTGGACAAGGACGGGGAATTCCAGGCTGATGCCAGGGTGACCACCAGCAAGGGCTCTGACATAGGGAGCTTCTTCTTTGGGCTCTCCACGTACAACATCGAGATTTCTTACAGGGGAATGGATGAATGGAAATCTCCTTTCTCCTCTTCAGAGAACCTTACAGTCACATTCACAGCAATGGATTTTGGCGACCCCCCGCAACCTCACAACCTGAGCCAGGCAGGCTCCAAGCTGAGGGCTATATATAACGACAAGACAGACACTCCAATAAGGATCAACACATCAGTAACAAACTGCACAGAAAATGCATGCATAATCTCAACCCCGCTTTCATCCCTTTCTTCCGGGTGGTATTCAGGCGAATACTCGATAAATGACACAGACGCAGAACCTCATCGTGGGCATTCCGAGCATATAGGAAGCCTGGGTAGGGAACCAGGACACTGCATCCAAAGACGTTGATATAGGCAATGACAGGGACAGGTGCGATAACAGCATAGGCATCATGTGGATGGGCCCGCCAGACACAGGAGATGGCACAGGAACGTTCTGCGTCCAATCCAGCGGAGAATGGCGCCAGGGATCGTGCACGGGATCTGGCGTTGAGGCTTCAGTGTGGGCCAACAGCAGCGTATTGATGGTGAATAATGTTACTCATGTGGTTGGCGGTTATTTCGTTCTTGGCGGAAAGAACTGGACAGTCGTATCCGCTGGGCAGCAGCCCCGCCTGAATCTCAGCAACAATACGATATGCGGCGAGATGTCGATAAACTGCGGCATGGAAGGATGCGAACAGGTAGGATATATGATGGCATCTCCAGGGAGTCACACGACCTTCTATCACGGCCGCCTGGACAGCCTTGTGTCGGAGAACCAGTACAACGGCAGGCTTTCAGGCAACCAGACACGCTCGCTTTATTTCTACCATAATACCAGCTATCTGTGGGTCTCAACGAACGCCTCGAACATGACGCAGTTGGGAGGCCCTTACAATGTAAGCGGAACATTCAACGACTCCTATGGGGGTCAGTGGAAAGTGAATTCCATAAGCAAGAACAAGATAAACATAGTAGGGCTTAACGTGCTTGCAGGCAGCGGTGCATACACAAACGTCTCAAAGTCAAAGAGCGGCGTCATAAAGATAGGATGGCTGGAAGAGTTCAGGCTCGGAGGATGGGACAAACAGACAGGCAACCAGAGAGGGCTTGACCTGGATAACGACAGCCTGACCAATGGGACTGTCTACATAGCCATATCAGACAGCCAGACAGCCGGGATTTACGACACATTCTTCTTTTTCAACGCCACAGGAAACAACGCATTCTCTACGGCATTGTCGGTCAGCGATCCTAACGTGAACAACAGGAAGTTCGGCCTGAACAATTCAAACAGGGTCACGCTACTGAGCATAGACCCCAGGGCAGACAGGGTAAGGTTCTATTCGGACAAAATGGGCGACTGGGCTGACCTTGGAGACTTCAGGATGGACGGTAACGTGTCCGTTCCGATTATTGTAAGGAGCCCCAACGGCAGCTCAGCTTCAGCGAACGCGTCCATAAATAATATCAGGGTCAAAGGAAGCAGCGTGAACAGGATTTTCAGCCTGCCAGGATCCGTTCCGAACGCAACCATAACAGGCGCGGGAGAAGTGAGGATAGTCAACATAGGCCAGTACAGCCTGGGTTCAGGTGAATATGTTTTCGAGGTGCGCGCAACAGTGGGGCAGAATTCCGAGATGCTTGAGGAATGGAAATGGCCACGGGCATCCCCAAGGACGTTCCTTGTGGACGGCTACACTGGCCAGGCCGCCTACGTATCAGGATTCAGGCAGTTTCCCATAACGAGGTATGATGGGGAGACTTACGAAGGGGAGATAAAAGAACTTTACACGGCCAATTGGACGCAGGCCGGCAAGTACTACAAGGCAGTCCTCGCCTTCATCTGAGCTCCGAGCTCAGAAATCCGCAGTATTATTTTTACATGACCGCCTCGAATGCAAGCAAGGTCTGGATAAAACAGGGAAGCTGCAACTTCAGCGACGTCATGTCAGCGACCAATGTAAGCGATGCCATAAACATCAACAACGAGGCGAGGATATATTACATGAGATTGCTGGACGCGGATATGGACAACAGGACGGTCGTGATAGGCATAAACGATTCCCAGTTCAGCGATGACATAGAGCCGCTGCACATGAGCACGTGGGGGGGAGGCGACCAGGCGGCCTCGGCGAGATGGAGGATAATGTCTATAAACGTAAACGGGACAACGTACAACGCCATCCTCTCCAACTCCAGTGACGATTATCCGATGTGCGCGGTCTGGAACATGCAGGAATGCGCGAAAAAGGCCTGGCTCGTGAACAACAGCAACTTCTCCCAGGCCGTTGGCGTGAAGGCAGGCGAGAACTTCACGGATTACTATTATCTTACCAAGGTGGGCCCGGGTCCGTGGGACGGCGTAAGCATAGCAGACTTCAGCAGCATGACGGACCTTCCGCGGCCTGCCGTGGATGTCAGGGTAAAGAGCAGCACCACCAGCTATTATGGGATATTCAACGAGAGCTCACTGAACATTGACCTTAACATGGACGGAGACAAGACAGACATCTTCTATGCTGTTGCTTATGATGACATGGACGACGGCATGCAGAATCTTACCCAGATAATAGTGGATGATGACCTTCAGATAACAGAGGAGTGGTGGTCTGAATCAACCAACCAGTCTCTGAGGGAGGATTTCTACAGCAGTGAGACAGGGATGGTTGAAAAGCGGTCAAACCTTCCGAATTCCATATGGCAGGGGAACATATGGTTCGGGGAGCAGACGAATGGCTCCTGGGAGCAGCAGCCCCAGTGGAGTATTGAGAAATACAACAATACAGACATGCTTCTGCTAAAGGATGAGTGGCAGATAAACAGCGGAAGAAACATAACCCTTCTTGTGAGGGCATATAACTTCAGCCAGAGCCCGATTTCAGGAGCGAATGTGAGCGTGTCTGCAATAAAAGGAAACATGGGCATGGGCTTCATAAAGCTCAACCAGGGAGAGCATTATAACCTGGCAGCCAACGTGAGCGCCACGAACAGCGATGGCTATGCGATACTTACCATAATCCCCCTGCAGACTTGGTCCGGGGAGTACATGGTTGACATCCAGACGACCTATAACGGGAATTCGGAGACCACGGGCAAGTGGTTCAGAGTGATTTAAATGAGGAAAGATATAATTTTGTTCGCCGCAGTTTTTTGTTCAATCACGCTAATCTCCAGCGCTTCCGCAGCCCTTACCGTTTCTGTCTCCCAGTTCGGGGCTGATTCAGGAAGCGTTATGAAAGGGGTACCATTTACTGTAACTGTTTCAGGCCTGGAGGGCTCAGGAAGCGTCACCCTTACCACGCTCCAGAACTCCAGCGTGTTCTCCTCCTCTGAGAACTCCACAAAAACGTACAGCGAAGGGACCACAAGCGTTTCCTGGACAACCGTAATCGCTGACCAGAAATTCTCAGCCCAGACCATATCCGCAGTCTCAGCAGTTCCTTACTCTGATTCCGGAACTTCTTCCGCCTTTGATATAAAGCTTCCGCCATCCATCATCACCTCCGTGACACCCACCTCATATTCCAACCCAACAGGATCCCAAACAATCCAAATGACCATACAGAACTGGGGGGAAACCACAGCGCAGAGTGTTG
>JAPLVB010000039.1 GCA_026397335.1 Candidatus Aenigmatarchaeota archaeon | reverse complement strand
GTGCAGTTGTATATGCCTTGCGGACTGGACTCGTTGTTAACTGGGGAGCAGGATTCCCATGCACTTGAGGGGGACTTGAGCTGGACTGTTACGTAGGAGTTGTTTATGAGGCCTTCCCCGGAGCAGTCGGAGGTTGTGTTGAGGCGGATGGTTATGTTTTCTGTGACGTTGAATATCTGCTGGAAGGATGGCGTAAGGATGTTGTTCTTGAGCCGGCCTATTACATAAAGCGTCTGGTTGCCTGTGAAAATGTTAAACTGGTTGTAGCAGCTGTCTCCCTCTATTCCTGCCTTCCATTTCTGCGGGCCGTATAAGTGAGAACATGTTGCGTTAAAATTGAGGTTTATGTATCCGCTGGAGTTTGTGGTGGTATTATATGAAGGACTCCATGCCGCATTGTCTGTTGTTACATAAAATGACCCGTTATACCCTAAACCTAATGAAGCATACCCTCTGTCTGAGTCCTGCACCAAAACGCTCAGAAGGGTTATGTTGTCACCTTCTCTTATTGCGTTTTCACCGGCTCCTGCTATAACAGTATATGAAACCGTATCCTTCTCTATAACAAAGCTTCCTCCAGGCTCGCTTGTTGAAGTATATCCGAACTCATCGGTTCCATTGAATTTGTATTCGCTGTTGTTCACGTCACCGCACGTGAAATTATTTATAGTGAAAACAAGCGTTGAGGGGTTGGCAGGCTGGGTTGAACAGGGATAGCATGTCTGGCTTTCCAGGTGTTCCCAGTTAGAAACGCTTGTTGGTTTCTTCCAGAGATGAACAGTCACATTGTTCCCATCCTGGTCATATACCTTGACTGTGAAGTTGAAAGTCTTGCCCCAGCCTCCTGTCATCGGGTTTACTCCGCCTCCTGTTATGCTCAGAACCGGCTTTGAAGCCAGATAGAAGGAATAATTCTGGACTGAGCTTGCATTCGGATAGTACTGCCTGCTGGCATTTACTGTTAAATTATACCATCCGTAAGTGTATTCAGGAAGGTTTGTATCAGTTATTGTTGCATTATATATCCCGGCACCGTTGCCTGTTGACTGGTAAGTATAGCTTGTTCCCAATATCCTGAATGTCACATTCCCGTCTCCTACAAGACCGCAGCCGTCCACATCAGAAAGGTTTGCAGAAAGGTTGAACTGGTCTACTCCTTTAATAAAGCTCTGGTTCTTTGGATAAATCATGCTTGGCGTGAATTCTGATGTTATGGTTACATTGAACTCTGTGGTATAGTTCTTGGGCTTGTAGTAAGTGGAGCCTTCAATTATTCCTGCCTTCCATTTCTGCTTACCTGTCCCGTAAACACAGCCCTCTGGATTGAAGTCATAGCTCATGTAACCTGATGCATTTGTGTCCCTTGAGGTTCCGCTGTCCAAGGAACCTGGATTGGAGGCGTTTGTTGTTATCCAGAACATTCCAGGTCCATTGGTTCCTGTTACAGCAGGATGTGCTGGGTTATCTTGATCATACACATAAACTATAAATGTTACATTATTCGTTCCCACCCTGTTCACATTAGTTTCATTCCCTGAAGTGTAAGTGAAATTTACATCATTCCTTTCAACAGTGAAATTCACGGGTGTTGTGTTGAAATACCATTGGTCATCATTATACTCCGTCGCGTTGAACATCACGGAAAGGATCTTGTCCACATAACCAGGGCCGAAACTGTCCTTCGAGAAGTTTGCTGTCCAGTTTATACCTGAGTTCTGAACGCTTCCCAGAGCCTGCCATGCCCCCTGGGTCGGGGTCTCCTGCCTGAAATATGCATCCACCTTGATTGTATCCAAATCATCATCCATCACAGTTACATTAAAAGTGAAGGGCTCGCTCCATCCGCCAACCATCGGGTTTATGGTTACCGTGCTCTGCCATAGTATAGGTGACGTTTCAACCCAGAACGATGTCTGTCCCTGAACATACTGCATGGTTATCGTGAGGTTGTTGTAATACTGCTTCGAGCTGTTCATGGTTATGTTGTACATCCTGGGGGGCATTCCTGTTGTGTTAAAGGAGCAGTTATACCAGCCATTTCCCTCATCATTTATCCCTGTGCATGAATATGTGCTGCCATTCACGTTTGTCATCTGGAAAGTGACTGTGGTCTGGTTCAGCATGTTTGAGCATTCATCCTCATCAGTGACATTGGCTCTTATTGTTACATTTGTGCCTCTGAGGTGCTCTGTTCCGTTTGGCAGCTGTATCCTGCTGACGAGGTCGCCCCTGATTAGAACTGTATAATTCTCGGATGTGTTCCTGTCCTGGTATCTTGTATCCCTAACCCCTGCAAACCAGAACCTCGAACCCACCTGATAGTTGCAGTTTGGGTTGAAGTAATAGCTGGAGTATCCTGTACCGTTAGTGAGCGTGACATTCCCGCTGTCCCATGTGGTTCCACCAGTCATTACATAAAAAGTGACATTGATCCCACTTGGGGGGCTTCCCCTTTCAGTGTCATTCACAAAAATTATCATGGTTGTGTTCTGGTTCCCGCTCCTGTTCACAAGGCCTTCCTGACCTCCTGTGTAATTCCCGTAGACAAATGTTATTGTGACATTGTCTTTCCCCAGCGTGGGTCCTGTGAAATTGGCCGTCTCAAACCAATTGAAAGTATCGTTTATCCTGAACCTGTATTGTGTTGCACCCATGTCATTGGAAACGAAGTCCTGGACGCTCACGGTGCAGTTACCTTGTCCATTAGATAAGATAGAATAGCCCCTCTGTACCCATCCAGAACCTGTGGTATTTGTGTACAGGGTGCACATGGTTGTATCATTTTCAGGATCGTTTATAGTGATATTGTATGTGTATCTTGCTCCCCAGCCAGCTGATGAAGGAGAGGTAGTCTGTCCTGAAGCTGTAGGGTTCTTGTTCTCAAGCCAGAACCTGTTCCACCATACAGTGTTGTTCGGATTGAACGTGTTTAAATCAGCAGTTATGTTTATGGACCAGTTACCTTCAGGAAGGCCTGTTGTATTGAGGGTGCAATTGTATACTCCGCCTCCCTGGTCATACGGGCACTCGCTGCATCCTACACTAGTAGTGTTGAAGAAGTAAATCGTGTTTGTAACTCCTGATATGTTGCCTTCACTGGAGCAATCTGTATAAACAGTGAAGTTCATGAATACATTGTCTGTGACGTTGAAATTCGAGCCTTGGAGTGGCCTATCAATGCCAAGCTTAAGCTGCCCGAGTATGCTCAAGGTTTCCCATGATGTCATGGCCTCATCATCATAGCATGAATCATATCTCACCTCAGCATACCAGTACTGGCTTCCGTTCTTATATGTGCAGTCTGGAGGGAAGGTGTAATTCGTATAGCCGCTGCTGTTAGTTGTCACATTGTGCCCGCTGTCAAAATTGATATAATTATACTGTATCCAGAACGTGCCGTTCACATTTGCGCCTGCAGGCAGGCCGGCATCCGTATCATTTATCAGAACTATGAGGTTCTCTGTATCTGCTCCCTCCCTGTCTATAACTGAATTGTTTCCTGCTATGGTCAGGATAGAAACGTTGTCCCTTTCCAGTGATGTTGAAGCGGTGGAGGACCCTGCTGTCAGGTTGTATATGTCCGTTGCATTGAACTTGAAATAAAGCGTCGGTCCTATCTTGTACTGGTTGCATGTGAAGCTCTTTCTGAATGTGAGGTTGTATTCCCCTGCTCCTCCCGTGCCATTCTGGTAATCCACGAGTGTCCATGGCCCTGATGTGGAGTTTGAAATCCAGAAAGAAACGTTTGCTATATCATCGTCATCAAGGTCCTGGAATGAAACCTTGAAAGTGAAGTTATAGCCCCATCCTTCATTCGGCTTGTCTACCCAGGGATTCTGGAGTATCGGCGCCTGGGCAAGAGTAAAGGCGTCTGTTTCTATATCATAACCTTCCTGGTAAAGGTTTTTTGTAGCATTTACTGTCGCATTATGCTTGCCAAGGGATGATTCCCCACTGTTCCATGTGGCATTATAGCTGCCGTTTCCCAAGCTGTTTGCTGGCTCGGGTGTCGGGACATACTGGTTGGCTCCTGTCACGGCTCTTAGCCTTACTGTTACGCCAGGCACGTATGTATCGCAGTCATCCCATGCGTTCGCCCAGAGCGGTACGCTGCTTGCGAACTGGAAAGACCTGTTCCCTGTGGGATATGTAACGGGCCCCACTCCATGCTGCTGCTGTTGGCAGTTACCCAGAAATACGCATATCTCCCGCTGCCTGTAAGGGCGGAGTTTGTGTATTCATCAATAACCTGCATCTTCAGCAGGGTGGAGTTCATTCCCACCCTGCTCACATTTGAACTGTTGCCTTCAATGGGGGTGAAGGTTACGTTCCTCTTTGTGACATTCACAAAACTGCTTCCGGAGGTTGTGTCATTGTAGCCGAAGCTGTCTGATATGTTTATCTTCCAGTACCATGTCCCTATATCAAAGCACGAACTGTACATTCTGGTGAAGGTTTTTGTTGTGTTCATGCAGTCGTTGCATGCCTGCGAGTCCACAAGCGTCCAAGGACCGGAAGGTGAACCGGAGGATTCCCATAGTTGCACAGTAGTGTTGTCATCATCATCAGAAACGTTTACAGTGAATGTGAACTGGGACCTTGTTGCATTTGCTCCCCATGCTGCAAAAAGCCGCGTGACATTTGCATTAGACAGCACAGGCGAAATCTGGTGGAAGAAGCCGCTAGTGTTGGATGCGCTGCCATTATTCAAGTATTGCCAGCTGGATGTCATGTTAATGACATATATCCCGCCCGGGCTCCCTGTCACGTTCCAAGAGCAGTTATAGTATCCGTTTGTTTCATTATTAACCGGAACGCAGCTTGCCTGGTAAGCCCCGTGGCTTACTGTAAAGTTTACTCCTGCGCTATTTACTGAATTCCCGCACTCGTCAGAGGTATTTCCCCTTATGCTAACATTCTGGTTGTCATAGCATACCCATCCTGAAGGGCAGCTTGAGTTAGTTATATTGTTTATCAAGTTCCCGATTATTGTGACTGTGGGTGTGGTGGTTATGTTTTTGTCCTCATAGCAGGTGTTGTTCAAGACCCCGGCAATCCAGTATTGGGGGCCTCTTGAAAATTTGCAGTCCGGGTTAAAATAAAGTATCACATGGCCTGTTGAATTGCTTAGGTTATAAGAAGCATATCCATAATTTGTCCCGTTATACGCCACCCACAAGGTTGCGTTTACGTCCTGCCCCACGTAAGTCTGGTTGTCCGTGTCATAAATCTGGATTATTATTTCAGGTGAATTGTACTGCTCTCCTGATCTGTTTACCTGGGTCCCGTCACCCTGCCTTAGATAAACTGTGACATTATCCTTTTGCACAACAAAGCTGTGAGGGGTTGTGCTGGCGCTTCCTCCCTGCCCGTCAGTTGCATTGAATTTGTAGTATCTTGTCTGGTTGGCATCTGAGCATGTGTGGAATTTCGAGAGATTGATTGTCTGTGTTGTAAGGCAGCTCCAGCATGTTTGCTGTCCTACATATGTCCAGGGACCGCCTGCAGAACTGCTTTCCCACAGTTGCACAGTAACATTATTGTTGTCAACATCAGTCACGTTTACCGTGAAATTGGTAAGGCTGCCCCAGCCTTCAGGATAAACAGTTTCGTCAGTGAGCATTGGGTTGTTGTTTACATATGAGTAGAGTATGAAATCGTTAGTTTTGGTGTAGGTGACATTGTTATAATTCGGGGGTAATGTAGCAAAAACTATTACTGAATAGTATCCTGTTGGGTCTTGCTGCGAACTTGCCCAGCTGCAACTGTAATTCCCTGTATTGTAAAGGATAACGTTCCCGCATGTATAGTTCACGCTTTCATTGTACCTCAGCGTTATGTTTATTGTGCTCACGTTTATGAAACTTCCGCAGTCGTCTGTCGTGTTTATCCAGACAATTATGTTGTCATTCTGATAGTATGTGTCATTATCCGCATTAAGGCCTACAGATATGTCTCCGTATACCGTGACATTATATACGCCTGAAGTGTTTGTCTTGTAGCAGCCATCTTCTGTGAAGCCATTCCACTGCTGCTTTCCTACCTGGAAACTGCAGTTTGGATTGAAATAGTAGTTCACGTGTCCTGTTGCATTCGTGGTGTTAGAGCCATACAGCAGGGAATCAGACCAGCTGCCGTTGACTGTTATGTTAAATTTCACAGTGGACTCAGGGCTGTACGCTCCATGGCCTGCATCCGTATCATTGATGAAAAGTACGAGTGCAGCTGCCCCGGCTGATCTGTTGACGCTGGTTTCATTCCCACTCACATAAAAAACAGCAACATCCTCCTTATCTATTATGAAAGAATCATCATTGTTGGAGTAGTCTCCATTGACAACAGATGTGGTGTAACTGTTTGCGTGGTTATCGCTTGCATTGAACTTAAAGTTCATGGTCTGGCCTGCATAAGAGCAGTCGTATGTGGAATTCCAGTTCATTGTATAGTTTGAGCAATTGAAGCAACTCTTGCTGGAATCTATCTGGGTCCATGATTGGCCTGATATCCTTTCCCAGAGCCCAACAGTCACATTATCCACAGCCTCATCGCTCACGTTTATCGTGAAATTCCTTAGAAGTGACCAGCCGTCCTGCCTTGGCGTCACATTAGCCTGCTTGAGCCTGGGATAGATTTCAAGATAAAAGGCATGCAGGGGCGATGTTTCATTCGGGAACGTGTAGTCTTTCTGGTCCGGATAGTATGTGTTTGCAATCGCTTCTGTTCCATTCATGGTTATGTTATACCACCCGCCAGGCTTGCCTCCTGAAGTGCTCCAGACATACCTGTAGAAACCGCCTCCCAGGCTGTCTGCCACAAGGCTCTCGTTATAGTTTCCATTCTTGGGTATGAACCTGACCGGGAAGCTTGACTTCAGGTCAGAGCAGTCATCCTCCAGCTTTCCCAGGAAAGTTACGCTTGCTCCCTCGGTGAAATTAGTGTTGCTCGGGTCTATAACGGTGACATTAAGCTGGCCTTTTACAGTTAGTGTGTATGCCTGCGAAAGGTCATAAAATGAATCAACATTCTTGTAGCACGTATTGCTAACGGTCTTGAATCTCCAGTATTGCTGCCCGACCTCATACTGCGTTCCCTCTCCTGCACAGGTCGCATTGAAATTATATGTCCAGTTCCCGTTGGAATCAGTTGTTGTGTTATACCCTGAATCCCAGTTCGGGATTCCGTTTGTGGTTATCCAGAACGTTCCGTTTATCCCAGAACTTACAGAAACGTTCTTGTCCTTGTCTATTACCCTTACTATAAGGGTATCTATCTGGTTTCCCGACCTGTTGGCTGTGCTGCTTGCCCCCTGGAAAACAGTGTAGTTTATGTCATCCTTCTCTATCGTAAAAGAGTGCGGAGCTGTTGTGTTAGGGTTTGACCTGTTATCAAGGATTACAAATTTGTAATATACAGCGCTTGAAACGTTCCCGCAGTCAAGACTTTCCGTGAAATTTAACTGAGTCCAGCTTGCGCAGTTGTTACATGTTTTGTTTTCCAGAACGAAGTAACCCGAGCCTGTATCTATCTGGAGAGATATGTTCAGATTGTCCCCTTCCATATCCATTACATCAACACTGAAGTTCCACAACTCCCCCCACCCTGCTGAAGCGCCTTGCGTAACACCATTCACTGTTTCATTTCTGTAAAGGGGTGGGTAGTTCACATCTATCGTGACTGTATAGTTGGTGGTGTTGTGCTCCTTGAAGCAGGAGTCTATGGAGTCTATGTAGGCGTCCCAGGATTCGTTTCCATTGGCGAAAGAGTTGTCCGGAGTGAAAGTTACGGTGGAGTAGCCTGTGCCGTTCGCATACGACTGGTTTACGAATTTATATGTGGATTCTATGAAGTTTGTGGTGACGTTAAATTTCACTAATGGTGATTCCCCTGTTGAGAAGTTCCATGTTTGGTTATCCATGTTATAGGCACGGACAACAAATGTAGCTGGAACTGTGAGTGTGGCTGTGGAGTAGTTGCCCGATATGTAGGTGATGTTTACATCCGACTTCTCTATCTTGTAAGAATCGTCATTGTTGAAGTATTCGCCTGTGTTAAGGATGTCAGTGTATTTTATGTTTCCTTCCGTGTCTTTGGCTTCTATCCTGAATTTCATCCACTGGTCTGCGTAGCCGGAGCATGGATAGGTTATTCCTGTCCAGTTGAATACGGTATAACCGAGGGTGTTATTGGAGCAGTTCGTACAGTTCTGTTTGGAGACGTCTGACCATGAACCGCCAAGTATTTGTGTCTGCAGTGTGACATTCACTGTGTCTCCGAGATTGTCACTTATATTTATCGTGAAGTTGTGTGGTTTTGACCAGGAATCGCTTCTTGGAGTCACATTCGCTGCCTTTAACACAGGCCTCGTGAACAGGTAGAAAGTTTCAGGTGGATATTTTATTGTTATGTTCGTGTAGGAATTCTCATAGCTTGAACGCATTGTAACGTTATAATAACCGTAAACGGCCTGCTGTGACGGGTTCCAAGAACACTTGTAAACATTCGCCCCTATCCTGGTTATGGTTGAGCAGTTTGTTGTGTATGCCCCGTTTGTGAGATTGAACCATACATTTGATTCGCTTGTGGTTATTGGCTCCTCACAGAAGTTCTTCACGAAGCCCTGCATGAGTATTGAGTTCTCTGTTGTGTAGTTCTCGTCCCCGTTGGGAAGGTCTATTGTGTTGTAAAGGGTGTCTATGACTGTGAAGTTGTATGTGGCTGACTGTGAGTCTTTGTAGCACTGTTCTGAACCTGACACCTTTGCGAACCAGTCGTGGTTTCCTGTCTCATACTCCTCGTTCTCTGTGGGCGTGGAAGGGTTGTCGCATGTGGGGAAGAAGCTATAATTTATCATGCCTGAACTGTTGGTTTGCCTGAATCTGCCTGAGTCCCAGGAGGCGCCTCCGCCGGAACCCACTTTGGTTATGTTTACTGATACGTTTATATTGGCTCCCAATATGGTTCCGTTCTCATCCCTGAGTCTTGCAATAAGAGTGAGGTTTATGTAATCAGAAGACCGGTTTGTTATGTTGTTATGGCCCCATATCACCTCAAAATTAACATCGTCTTTCTCTATGTTTATGGTATGTCCGGAAGTTGTATTAGTGTTTGGGTTTGAAGCATTGTCTATAAGAACAAATCTGAACTGTGCTGTTTGGGATACCATGCCACATGTAAGGTTTACTGTAAAGTTAACTGTTTTCCAGTTTGAGCATGCTGTGCAGGTCTGGTTCTGTATCACCTGCCATCCTGATCCAGAGTTTATCTGTAGAGAGACATTTACATTTCCACCTTCAGTGTCATTTACTGTTATATTGAATGTCCAACCCTCTCCCCAGCCCCTCTGGACACCTGCCCCGTAAAGCACATTCATGGCTGTCTCATTAGCATAAAGCGGGGCATAGTTCGTGTCTATCCTGACTGTGTAATTGGTTGTGTTATATTCCTTGAAGCACGAATCGGAGGAGTCTATGTAAGCATCCCAAGACTGGTTGCCTGTTGTGAATGAAGGGGTTGGTGAAAACTGGACGCTTGCATATCCGCTTGTGTTGGCGTACGTTTGGTTTACAAGAGCGTATGTGGAGAAAAGGAAGTTTTGGGTTACATTGAATTTTACCATTGGTGATTCTCCTGTATTGAATGAAAAGTTTGCCCGGTCCATATCATATGCCCGGACAACGAATGTTGCGGACTGGGTTAAAGTTGCTGTAGAGAAGTTGCCTGAAATGTAAGTGATATTTACATCTGCCTTTTCTATTGAGAAGAAATTAGGCTCGCTCTCGTTGTAGTAATCTCCCTTCTCGCCCACGCTTGTCGTGTAATTGTAGTTTTGTGTGTCCGTTGCCTCGAACCAGAAGAATGCTGTCTGGTCAGCGTAACCGGAGCATGCAAATGTTACGTTTGTCCAGTTCAGAGGTGTCTGCGAGCAGTTACCTGGATTTTCTGTACATCCCTGACCGCAGCACTTAACAGGATAACTTGTTTCTGTGCTACCCACCTTGACTTTCAAGGTAACATTAACCTTGTCATTCCAGTTGTCAGTAACCTTTACAGAGAAATTGTGAGATTTTGACCAGGAATCATGATGCGGAGTCATATCAGCTTGCTTGAGCATGGGGACTGTTTGTAAATGGAAAGTGTTACTCTGCAGTTTCGTGTCATTATAATAATAAGTTGCCCATGATGTCATGGCAAAATTATACGAGCCGTTTGTTCTGTTAAGAGTTTCCCATTCGCACTGGTATACGTTTGCTCCTACCTTCTCCACAGGTGTGCACAGATAAGAAGCCCCTGTGGTTGAAAGGTTGAACGTCACATTGGACGTGGAGATTTCCATGGGCTCCTGGCAGTAGTTGTATATGTAAGTGAGTATGCTCACGTTCTCCCTTCCCTGCTGTATTGTGCTCCCATCAACAGGGCTTTCTATTGTATTATTGAGCTGGTCTATTGTGGTGAAAGTGTAATAATCGTTAAGCTGTGGCGCCTGATACGACTTCAAAGACTTGTAGCACTGGCTTGTGGAATTCACTTCCAAGTACCAGTTATGCGGCCCCACTTCATACTCCTCATCAACAAGCGGGGTGGATACGTTATTGCAGTTCAGGGCCGCCGTAAAGTTATAACTCACATTACCTTGAGAATCTGTTTGTTTATAATGGTCAGGATATGAGCTTGGGCTATCCCATACACCTCCTGCCCCTAGGCCTTTCATGGTTATGAAGAAAGTGACGTTAAGTCCGCCTACATAAGAGCCATTCTGGTCCTTTAAATTCAGCCTTAATGTTAGATTGCTCATCGCAGAAGTCCTGTTTGCTATCGCGTTTGAGCCGTTCCCGGACTGCACAGTAAATATCACGTCATCCTTCTCAACAGTGAATGAATGCACAGCTGTCTCGTTCAGGAAATACTTGGGGTCTTCTGCAGTGAATTTGTATTGGTAGGTCTGGTCATGGTCCGCACAAGTGAAATTGTAGATGAAATACTTCCTCTGGGTGGTGTTGCATATGCTGCATGTCTGGTTTGATATGAAAGTCCACCCCGTGCTCAGGTTCAGCCACAGGCTCACGTTCACATTGTTCCCGTTCGCGTCATACGCGTCCACGCTGAAGTTGAAGGGCTGCCCCCAGTCACCGTCTGCAGTCAGATTCTCATTGGTCAGAGTGGGCACGACATTCTTTCTTGATTTCACAAAAAGGTTCTCGGGCTCGCTTGTCTCGCCTCCCCAACTCCACACATAAGCCAGACTTGTCGCGGATATACTTTCATCTGCTGCGGAGGCGCCTACAGTAAGTTCCACCGTAAGCTTGTTGTCAGGCTCTGTGGTGAAATCGCCCGAGGCATAATCGTCAGGAGCGATTTTGGTAACAGTTTCCGTTCCGCTCCATCCTGACTGGCTTGACGTGCCTGACCACACTTCCAGGCTTCCCGTGTCATTATCATTGTATATCTTTATCGTCCCGCTCTCCCCCGTGTCCAGCCCGTTCCACCCGACGTCCATGGTGAAGTTTGTTATCTCTGCTGAACTGACAGGCTTGGTGAAAGTGAATTCATACTGCTTTGTCTCCTTCCTGGAGGCCGAATAGGAAATGTCGTTGCTGTAAACCTGGGAACCGTACTGAGTTGATATTGCGTCCGCTTGGAAGTTCAGCTCGGTCTCGTCCTGCGTGCAGTTGAGAGTGAAGGTGAAGTTCATTTGCCCGCCAACGGTTATGTTCTGGCTGAGAACCCACAGGATTTTCCTTGTGGTGGAGTTCCATGTACCTCCACCCGTGCTCACGGGGGAATTGCAAGAACTTGGAACATAGACTGTTATGTTCATTGCGTTCGCTGATGCGTTTGCATTCCCTATGTTCCTTGCCGTAAGGTTGAAAGCGTAAGTTACATTGGGGGCTATCCTCCTTGAATTCACAGTGTCGTTGGTAGCTAAATCAAACTCTATGTGAGCATAGCTTGCATCATCACTTCTTATGGAAAATGTTGAGTCTTCCGTATAATTGTACAGGAAGCCATTCCTGTCCTTGTAAGACACGGCCCATGCGCCAAAGTCTGAGGTGCCTTCAGAAGAAGCTCCGTATACCTTGTATCTCGTGACATTGAACTCGTTTATTGCAAGCCTTGGAACGCTCCATACCACTCTTGTTGATGTATCGGGAAGTGTGATTAGGGTCCCGCCCTGCCCGCCTGTAAATGTGCTGTCCACGGTCCATCCGGAGGGAACTGTCTCATTGAAGCTTATTGTCTGCGCATAATCGCATCCATCGTTGTGTATCACGAATCTCGGAAGGAAGGCTGTAGAGGTATATACAAGTGTTGGAGCCTCCCTAGTAACGGTTATGCTCGGTCCGGGAGTGAGCATGGTCTGTTCACTGAAAAGATTCTTGTTTTTGCCGTTCGGGTCCGTATAATTAACTGTCATGTTCAGCTTGTAGTAACCTGAAGATGCCGGGGAGGTTGCATTGAAGTACACATAAACAGTGCTGCCGGGAGTTATGGTAGTTGTATTATAAGCTGGTGTGAAGACCCAACTAGTGGAGTTTGCCCTTGGGGTCACATTTATTGTGATATTTGAACTCCAGTAATTGATCATTTTCACATACATGGTCCTGTTGCTGCTCAGGCACACCCCAAGCGGGAATTTCACCCTCGGTGTTACTTGTATGACGCCGAATGTCTTTGATTTTGATTCCGTATATGCACCAGAAACAACAGTGGAAGCTATGGTATACGTTCCTGTTGACCAGCTGGTTGTGGATATTCCGGTAAAGTTTATGTAGAATGTGGAATTCGCAAGGAAGGTCTGGCTTGTCTTCGAGCCGGGGTAAACCTGCGTCCCTGCCTCGTTGGTTATGGTTATGCTTACATTTCCCGTCATGTTATAGTAAATCGGGTTGGTTATCCTTATCCCCACATTAAGGGTGTCGTTTATCTCTATCTGGGAAATCTCCCTTCCCGTCTCATTAGAGAGCGGGACAATCTCGTAATAAAATTCCGGGGTCAGATATGTCAGGACAAGCTTTGCTGAGTGTCCTGATGCTCCCAACCCTGTAAATGATGCTGTGTGAGTATTACTCCCCTGTGCAGTTCCCAAAAGCTGGTCATATGCATTATATCTGAGCCATTGTATCTGGGCCTCTCCTGAATTGATTATCGAGGCTGCTATTTCGTTGGTCTCATCAACGTTTACTGTTAGCGTGTCTGCTGACGTGATGCCGGTAGTAGGCGTTTCCTCCACAAAAGCGCTCTGGACTTCTGGCAGGGCTTCTGGTATGAAATATGAGAATTCCTGCAGCGCGGTATCGCCCGCCACCGGCAGGGTGTTGTCAGAATACTGGTAAATGTACGATTCCACTGTCTTGAGCTTCCTTTCCGACGCTTTGGAATAGCTGTACGTCATGACCAGCTCCACGGACTCAAGGGAATACCCGGCAGTGACATTGTTCTGTATCGAAAGGTCCGCGGTTTGCGAGCCGTTTGTCCAGCTGTAAAGGCCTGTCGCGTTGTACAGTATGAAATGAGTCCAATCAAGCGCTCCTGTTCCTACTCCGTCATAGAAAAAGCTCCTGCTGTTGTCACCATCAATGTCCATTATTATATACACATCTCCGCTGCTTGCAGGAGCTGTTCCGCTTTCCTTGATGTAGATGCTCCTCATGGTCACATTGGATTCCGGTATGTCGACAGTAATTGGATATGGAACAAGAGAGTCTACCGGAAGCTGCGTTATGTCCTGGCCAAGATAATACCTTATTGTCTTGAGCTCCGTGGATTCGGTTGTATTAGATGCATTATACTGGTAAGTCAGGACCAGCTCCGCGCCGTACAAAGATGTTGCAAGGCCTGATGTGACGAGGCTCAGGTTATAATTTGCGCTCTGCCCTTTGCCAAGCGAATAGAGGCCACTCGCATTATAAAGGATGAGGTAGCCGGCGCTTCCTCCAGTGCTCGTGTCATAAAACACATTGCTGAGGACATTTGCGCTGTTAATACTCACGTTAACGTATATATCAGTGGCTGAAGAAACTACAGGCACTCCCCTGACCTCCATAAAGGCGCTCTTGACTGTGGGTGTTTCTGGAATATAGACTGAAAACGTGAAATTCTGGGTAGTGCCTGAAGCAACATTCCCGGCCTGCTGCCCTATGAAATACCTGACTGTCTTCATCTGTATCGATGACACCGGATTGTATTCGTAGGTCAGAATAAGCTTGGCATTAAGCGCACTTATAGGCCCGGTAGTGAACATCATGCTCAGGTTGTGGCTTTCCGTGGAATTGCCACCGTAATTTTTAAGCTGGCTTGTCACATCGTACCTGTATAAGAATGGCAGGAGCTCGCCTGTCTGGTCAAGCGCGTATGTGCCTGTACATGAGCCGTCTATGCAGAAGCTTGTGTTTGCGTCCATCATATCACTTCCTACACCAAAGACGCCGTAAACCTCAAAGAACGCGCTCCTTATAAGAATGTTGGGTTCTGGAACGAACAGTTTGGATGTCCAGTTCAGCCATGTATCGGCTGCTAATGATGAGCTTGTCTGGTTCACGAAAAATTCCACGGTTTTCAGCTGGTTTGGAGGGCCTATTAAAGTCGCTGCTGGTGTTATGGAAGGCACGCTAAGGTACTGCGCATCAAATGACACATCCAGGCTCGAGATTGAAGGCGGGGAATTGGCAGTCACGTTGAACGTGAGCTTGCAAGTCTCATCTGCATCAATCGGGTTTGTGGAGCAGCTTATGTTGTTTAGGGTGGCATAGAAAGGCCTTGAGCCCGAGGTTGTTGATACAGGCGTTTCATCTATCCTAACCGTCCCGTTTATGTTGCCACAATTCCTGTTCCTGCATGTTACGGTTGCGTTAACCTGGAAGGTATCTCCGGGGTTTACATGGAAGTTATCGGGTGGATAATCAAGCGAGACTTCCATTTGCGGCGGATTTATCAAATATGTCGTCACTATCTTTGCGGAATGAACTGCCCTCTGGGAAGCCATCAAATGCGCTGTGTGGGAATTCCAGCCCTTGGAGGCAGTCTTTATCTGGCTTGAAGAATCATATCTCAATGCTTCATACCTGTTTTCCCCTGCTGTGCTGGTAATCAGTACAGCTGCTCTCTTTGTGTTTGTCCCATCAACATCGACTATTATTGCGTTTGCTACTATAGCTGTAATTGTGGGTGTCTCCTCAATGAACACGCTTGCTATTGCTACCGGAGTTTCGGCTATATAAAATCTGGCAGGCGCTGTTATCTTATTCCTTGCTACTTGCTCAGTGATGTCTTGATAAACGAAATACTCAAGAGTTTTTTGCCTTGTCTGGGTTGTTGTTTCGTTGTATGTGTAAGTGACTATTATTTCCGCAGACTCAATGGAATATGATGCTGTGGCCGCCTGAATCCTGAGCTGGGACGCGTTGGATCCTGTGGTTAAACTGTAAAGCCCTGTTGCGTTGTAGAGTATTTGGTGAATGCCTATTGTCCTATCGTTAAAATTCCAAGTGTATGTATTCTGGTTTGCACCGTTAATGTTTATGCCTATGTTTGTGTCGCCTGTGGCTAGGCCGCTCTCTTTCACGTAGATGGATTTTACTGTTACATTTTCTTCCGGGAAAAGCAGCTTGAAATTATAGTATTTCCACGTGCTCGCGGGGCTTATCATGGTGTAATCCTGACCTGCAAAATACCTTATGGTTTTCAGCTGCGTTTGCGAAGCGGAATGGTTATATTGATAGGTTATTACCGCTTCCGCTCCGTATAATGACATTATCTGGGAGCTTACTGAAGTGAGGTTGAACTGGCCACTTTGTCCCTGGACGAGCGAATACATGGCTGTCGCATTATAAAATATTATGTAGCCAACAGATGTGGTATAAGAGATGAGCTGGGCGGTTATAAGAGGCGACTGTCCATTTATGCTTACGTTTGTAGATGCTGTGGCAGTACCTGTGGTCACAACAGACCCGCCGAGCTCTATAAAGGCGCTCTTGACCGTAGGCGATTCTGGAATATACACGGAGAAGTTCTGCGTCCACATGCCTGCCGTCGCCACGTCGGTTGTGTTCTGGCCTACAAAATACCTGACTGTTTTCAGTCTGCTTACAGAAGACGAAGAGAATTCATAGGAGACTATAAGCTTAGCATTTACCAAGTATGTCGCGCCGCCGACAAACCTTGTCCTAAGCGTGTGGTTTTCTAATGTTCCGTTTCCTGTGTAACTTTCCAGTATGTCTGTTACATCCAGCCTGTAAATAAATCTTGTGGATTCTCCCGAGGTTGTCAATTTATAGGATTTCGGGCTCACGCCGTCAAGGCTTATGCTTGCGCTTGCCAAAGTCAAGGATCCTGCCACGCCGTTTATTTCTATGAATGCGCTCTTTATCGAAACTCCCTCCTCCGGAAGGGCAAAGCTGAAATTGAAATAATTCGTCGTGCCTGAACTTAAAGAGGTGTTCCTCTGGCCTATGTAGAATTCCACCGTATTCGTCTCTGTATCAGGGTCTGCGGCAAGCATCCAGGGCCTTGCCTCCGTGAAAACGTTTTGCCCGTAGAAAACCTGCGCAGGACCCAGCTGGTATAGGTAAGGCGTGACCTTAGGAACTTGTGCTGAATAAGAGATTACAGAGTTATTATGCAAATCTCTCCAGAACAATATTTTGGTTCCGGCCTGAACTGATATTTCCGCCCCGCCGGAATCCGTGACTTCAAAATCCTCAGGCAGGAATTCCGCAAAGTCAAAGGTTTCCGCGCTTGTGTAGGAAACTAGTTTGAAGGAGAACTTGCTCTCCCCTTTCCACGGGTCAACCGTAACAGGAGAATCCCTGAGGATGTCAAACTCATAATAATTCAGGGAAAGGAAATGGGAAGTTATTGAGCTTTTGACTCCGTCACTCTCCGCTTGCGCTGACATTGAGTAGTTGCCCTCTTCCTCAACCTGATAATAAGCCACATACACGCCGCGCTCTTTCTCCTTTATTGAGCTCTCATCAGTTGAAAATGTCTTGGCTGTTCCGCCCGGGGTTGTTACAACAAGCGAGACATTAGCTCCCGAAACCAGGTGGCCAAACCTGTCCAGAACCACCACAAGTATTTCAGCATTCTCTCCGGGATGGTAAATGCTTTTCCTGGTGTTTATGGATATGAGTCCCCACCTGAACCAGATTTCCTGCTGAACCGAAGAGGATTCAAGAACCAGCCTGTAAAGCCCTGGCCGGATTTTTCTCCCATCTCCGAGGATTTCTATTTTGTATTTTCCTGGGGAGGTTTCTGTCAGGTTTACTTCATTCTGGCTTGCTGCTCCGTCAGGATTAAAAAGTGTCACATTTATTCCGGCAGGATTCTCTTCAATCACATAATCCTGTTCCGAGAGTTCAGGCACATTCCAGGAAAGGAAATCCTCCAGCCCGTCCCCATCCAAATCGAAAAATGTCACGTTGTGTGAAAGGTCTTGGGTGACATCCTGCGTCCCATTGACCCAGAACAAGCTTACTCCGCCGTTCACTTCAACATCAAATTCCGGATTCTCTGTTATGCCAAAAATCTCCTTTCCGCTCACATTTATCTGCGGAATAGCTTTCCCTTCCAGCCTCTCCGGAAGCTTTGTTGATGCCAGCACATTGGTGTAGTGGGTGTCATTAAGGCTGCTGAAAACTGAAATGTTCTTTTTCCACGTTCCGTTTTCTCCAGATTCGGACTCCTGGATTTCCGGAGCCGGAGTCTCATACTCCACAACTTTGTTCGCGACCCTCAATGTCCAGTTCACCGGCTTCCCTACTTCTGCAGAGCCTTGCTCAAGGAAGCTTCCCGCGGGCTCAATCTCGTACTCCTTCTCGGAAAGCTGGGGGACTATCCACCTGGCTTTTCCGTCCTGTATGCTAAATCCGTAAGAAGGCTCATTCTTTATGTCATTCCTCGTTTTCCCTTCTGTCTCGAAGAATCCCATGTCCTCGGAAACCGATCCTATTTCAACAGGAATGTTCCTATAATGGAGGGTGGAATTGTGGCGGATCTTCACTGTCCTGACATTCCAAATCACATTGGTGTTTTGAACCTCGCTCAAATTATCCGCTTCCAGAACAATTCTGTTCCCTTCCTCAACTGTTATGTTGAACGCCTCTTCCGGGAGGATCTCGCTCAGGTTTATCGTCTCATTTATGACTTCCATCTCAACAGGGGATGTGCTGAAAGTAACCGAAAATGTAAGATTCTGCAAGGCTTCTATCTTTTCTATCATTATGTTTCTACCTTCTGTTATGTTCCCGGAACTGTCAAAAATCTTCACGTCAGAAGCGTCTTCCGGAAGTTTCAGGGAGAGAACCTGGCTTTCAAGCGACCAGCTGTTGGGGTTTGTGACGGAGAATTCCTGTATCCAGCTGACGGGCTTTCCTATTATAACGTCTCCCTGAACAAGCTCTGAATAAGTTACCTCAAGCTGTTTCCTCTCGTCTAGGATTTCTATCCAAACGCTGGATTCGGAAGGGTTTATGTATTCTGCTCCTTGGAAAACTGCCTTTATTTCATGGCTTCCTGGCCCCAAGTAGTATGCAGGTATTTCTATCTGGAACAATTCTGATTCAGCTCCTGTAATAGATGAGAAAAGAGAACTGTCGATATAAAAATCGACTGTCTGGTTTGACAAAGAAGTGGAATTATCAAGAAGTAGTGTTGCCTGGATTAAAATTGATTCATTAGGATGGAAAATGGTTTTATCCACATTAATTGTAAGGTTACTAGCCGCCCAAACCTCTATCTCTTTGGTCGCTTCTATGGTTTTCTCTGAATTTTCAATCAAGCTTGAAGTTATGGAATGGGTGATATTGTAATAGGAAATGTTCTGTGCGACCACGATGGTCGAAACGAGCGCCATGAACATTACAGAAGCCAGGAGCTCGCTCTGCCCGATTGTCGATTTTGCCTTCTTTCTCTGTGGTGTTCCGACGCTACTTTTCATACTTCACAATCACCTTGATTTGGTTTTTACCGATATCCGTAGATAGGGATGATGATACCGTTACGTTTCTCACGCATTCAGAACCTGGAGATATTGTCCCGCACTCTTCTGAGTCTCCTGAAACCATCTCAAATCCGGAAGGAAATCCCCATGAAAGAATAACGTTCTTTGCATCAGAATTTCCCGAATTTTTCACAACAGCGGAAATGTCGAATTGCTCTCCTCTTAGCGTTTTGTCCGGGGAAGAAATCTTTACATTAAGAACTGGTTGTGTAATTTCTGTGATGGTTATGTTTGGTTGGCTTTCAGGTTCCGGTAAATTAATTTCTGGGTTTTCGGATTCAGGTAGTGTTATGTTTTCTGTCTCATTTACCGGTTCTGAAATTGTTGCATTTGTCTCATTGGAAACTGTCAGATTCTCTGGTATCGTATTTTCCTGCACTGTATTATTTTGCTCTGACGAAACAGTTTGATTTTCGATTATAATAGGAATTGATGTTTCATTTGTGATGTTTATTTCCGCAAAAGAATCGGCTGCCTCTTTTGTAAAATTCGGCTGTTCGAGAATAAGCTCTCCTGTGGAGTTTATGCTCTGTGTCGCGTTCTGCGCTATTATCACAGTTGCGGGTATAAGGAAAAGGAGAACAAAAAGCGAAAGAATCTGCACCTGCCCTGTGCTGGATTTTCGACGGCTTTCGTTCCATCCTCCTGTTCCGTTAAGTCTCCCAACAACCTTTTTCTGCTCCTCCTTGCTAAGTCCCTCCTTTAAATAGCACAATTTTGCAGAACCAACGTCCCTCTCGTTTATAATACCTGCCCCTTTGAGCTCATAGACGTATTTGGTTGCTGTGTGCCTGTGCAGGCCTGTGAGTTGTGCTATAGAAGTAAGAGTAAGTCCGTCCGGATGTTTTCTGAGTATATTTATTATTAAGGTACGCGGGCAGGAGGGCAGCTTCATTTTTTCACAGTTATATATGTACATTGTTGTACAACAATATTGTTATACATAACTGTCGAATTATATATAATGGGTTAATTACACAAGGATGAAAAGTTTATATGTCGATTCGACAATTATTATCATGCTGAAAGTGTTTCGAAGGAAAGAGCACAAGAAAAACGATATGGAGCACATACTTATTCTGAAGAAGAATCTCCAGAGAGAGTCCAGAAGGCAGCCGTCAGAAGTGTATGATCTTGAACATATCAAGGAAAGGCTTGATGAAATTTCCCAGAAGCTTTCTCATCTGCATGAAAGGATTGACGGGCTGGACGGCAAGAAGTCTGAAGGGAAGGAGGACGGGATAAAAAAATCCAAGATAAAAAAGATAATTGAAGGCAACATAAGGGAGCACGGCAAGCTCACTTCCTACGATTTGAGCCAGATTCTCTCCCTTTCGAGGACAAGGTGCAGCGAATACCTGAATGAGATGGAAAGAGCAGGGATTATAAAGGGTGTGACCATCCGTCGGAAAAGATACTATGAGATTCGACAGTAGTTTGATTCTTGCTGGTTTTGGTGTTGTTTTGCTGGCCGTTGTGCTTGCAGCTTTCCATCCTCAAACGATTAACAACAATAAAAACATCAGTGAACTGCAAATGATTCTTAATACTGACAAGGAAACATATTATTCCGGCGAAACCATGGCTGTTGAAGTTAATTTAACTAAAGGGATAGAAAATGCAACTCTATCAATAAGAGGTATAAAGGATTCTCGAGGAACATACAGAATACAAAAAGATTATTCCATACTTCTAGGATCAGTTCAGAATCAGGTGAATTTCACATTTGTCATGCCAAGCTGCTATGGATGCGCTGGAATCTCACCAGGAGAATATGAGATTTTTGCAGAGCTTATTTCAGGGAGCGTGCAGCTTGCAAATGCGACCAAAGTCGTTAGACTTGAAAAAGAATAAATACTATCAATCAAAATGTATTCAATCTGAAAGTGCGGAACGCAAGGCGAAATTTTATGACTGACGTAAGCCTGATATTTGAGGTCCACCAGCCTATAAGGCTGAACAAGCATGGTATCAGAAGAGACCAAAAAGACCTTTTTGAAAGGTATTTCTCAAGCGAGTTTAATAAGTTCATTTTTGACAAGGTTGCAAGGAACTGCTATTATCCTGCTACTGATATTTTGCTCAATCTGGTTGACAACCTAAAGAATGAGAAAAAGCCGTTCAAGGTTGCTTTTTCTATAACAGGCCTGTGGCTTGAGCAGGCTGAGAGGTGGCACCCTGACCTTCTTGAGATGTTCAAATCTTTCCCAAAGAACAGGGTGGAGTTTCTTGATGAGACATATTATCATTCCCTGACAGGGCTTTTTGAGGATTCCGGGCAGTTTCTGGAAGACGTGAAAGAGCATAGGGAAGCCATAAAATCTTACTTCGGATATGAGCCCAAAACCTTTACCAATACAGAACTCATTTACAACAACAGCATTGGAAGAATTGCAAAGCAGGCTGGATATAAAGCGGTTTTCACAGAGGGTGTTGACAGGATTCTCGGCTGGAGGTCACCCAACTATGTCTACACCCCTCCTTCATACGTTTCGGATATAAAAATCCTCCTGCGCAACCGCAGGCTCACGGATGATATAGGATACAGGTTCTCCCAAAAAGAGTGGGACGGGTGGCCGCTGACTGCTGAAAAGCATTCCTCCTGGGTTGCAGCCTCTTCTGGACAGTGCGTGAACCTTTTCATGGATTTTGAGACCTTCGGGGAGCATCACTGGGAAGGCACGGGAATCCTCTGGTTCCTGAGGGCGTTTCCCTACCAGATTCTGAAGTATGACCATCTGCACTTCGCCCTTCCGCATGAGATAGCTCAAAGATGCAGTCCTGTAGGTGAATATGATGTGTTTGAATACAACACAATCTCCTGGGCTGACCTGGAGATGGACGTGTCTGCCTGGCTGGGGAATGACATGCAGAGGAAATATTTCGAGGAGCTGAAGAGCATGCTCCCTCTCGTGAAGCAGACTGGAGATCCCCACCTCCTGAAGGTCTGGAAAATTCTCCAGACCTCGGACCATCTCCACAACATATGCACGAAATGGTGGGGCGACGGGGACGTCCACCGGTATTTCTCCTATTTCGAGCACCCGCAGCAGGGCTTCTCGGCAATAGCTGACGTTATATTTGACTTCAAGGAGCGGGTTTTTGAGAAGCTGATGAAGAAAAAGAACCCCAGCATACCAAAAGGTTAGTTCAGTCCCACAGCTCCATTGCCTTCCCGTAAACCCCGGTTGTCCACCTTGCTATCTTGTCCCATGTGTAGTCTTTCTCAATCATCTTCCTGGCATTGCTGCCCATCCACTTTCTCCAGTCCTCATCCCATAAAGAGCGGTTGATTTGGTCGCAAAGCGATTGGATATGTGCTGGGTAAGAATGAAGTCCTGTGTTCTCATGAATTATGGTTTCTTTCAGGCCGCCTACGTAAGAACCTACTGTCGGTGTCCGGGCTGCGGCGGATTCCAGGGCAACAATCCCGAAGGGCTCATAAACTGAAGGCGCTACAGTCAGGTCAGCCTTCTTGAAAAGGGATATGAGGCTGTCTTCAGGAAGGTAGCCTGTGAAATAGGTCTTGTGCGCTATTCCTATCCTGTACGCCATGCTCTTGTAATAATCCAGCGCCCCGCCGCCTGCTATCACGAACTTCGTATCAGGATGCTGGGATAGGACACCTGGCACTGCACCAAGCAGGTATTCTATGCCTTTCTGATGGGCAAGCCTCCCAACAAAGAGGACAATCTTCTCCCAGTCATCTGCATAATCGCTTCTCTCGAGTTCAATCTTATTCTTGTCGAATCTTGAGATGTCCACGCCGTTCCTTATGTAGTGTATCTTGCTCTCAGGGATGTTGAACATGTGCCTGACCTCATTACAGAAATCCTTTCCTACGGTTATGACTTCGTTCGCTTCATACGTCCCGTACCATTCCAGGTCATTTATCATTTTTGTATATGAGTCATGGATTCCGGACCGCCCTTTCTCCGTGGAATGAAGGGTGAAAATCATTGGCAAGTTAAGGAGTTTTTTTATGCCAACTCCTGCCGGGACAGTCATCCAGTCGTGCGCATGCACCACGTCGAATCTCTCTTCCTTGTTCAGCTCTATCGCCTTCTTCTCCATCTGGTGGCTGAGGAACATGGACCAGGAAATGGTGTCAGGAGCCTGTGTGGAAGGGAGCCTGTAAACCGAGACGCCTTCCATGCTCTCTTCCGAATATTTGTCACCGTAAGTGAGGATATGCACATCATGGCCCTTGGAAACGAGCATTCTGGAAAGGTCATAGCAATGGCTGCCTATTCCTCCAACCTTTAAAGGGGGAAACTCCCATGTAGCCATCAGGATTCTCATCGTTTCACCTGTTCATTTGAAGGCGTGATTTCCGATTGAAGGTGGTTTTCGACTGAAGGTGGCCGCGCCACCTTCTCGCGTGATTCCACCTTCGTTCCAGAAATATTCTCGTAAATCTCAAGGACCTCAGCCTGCCACCCTTTCTGGAGCGGGTTTATCAGCTTGATTTTTTCTTCCGGCAGCTGAAGGTCTTGCCTCAGAGACTGATACGTCCTCTCATTGTTTGAGAGCACGCAGCCTGCCTCGTACGTAAGCCACCATTCCATGTCAGAAATGATTGAGGAGTGTTTTGTTCCGAATCCGCGCTCTTTCTCGGTTGAGTGTATTGTTACTATAAGGGGTTTTTCCGTGAACTTGGCAAGTGATATGGCAGAAGTTGAGGTAATCCAGTCGTTTCCATGGATTATGTCAAAACCTTTCCATTCGAAAATCTCGCGGCTGCACCTTTTCAGCTCGTTGTTCATGAGCATGGACCAGTTGAAGAGACTGTCCCCATGGATTATAAGGGGGACTTTGTGCACGTGAATCCCTTCGCCAAGCTTCGCTTCTTCAGGGGAACTGCTGAAACACACTATATGGACCTCAATCCCTTTTCCGGCAAGAAATACAGCAAGGCTTTTCACGTATTCTGAAACGCTTTCATTCTCAGCAATCTCCCTGCTCAGGAGCAGAACCTTCTTTATCAATTAATCACCTTTTTCAGTTTGAAGCTGACATTCAATGGAAGGTTACTCTTGTCAGCTTCTTTCTCTATTCAGCAGGTTGTTGTATATGGAAGTCACCTTTCTCGCGTTTTTCTCCCATGAAAAATAAGCCGCCCTCTTCCGTGCGTTTTCCTCAAACCGCTTCCTTTCCCTGTCATTCTTGAGAACGAATTTTATTTTTTCAGCAAGCTCCATGTGGTTTCCGGGCTCGAACAAAAGTCCGGACACGTTGTCCTCTATTATCTCCTTTATGCCGCCTGTCCTTGAGCCTATGACTGCCTTTTCCATGGCCAGGCCCTCCACAGCCACAATCCCGAACGGTTCGTAAAGCGAGGGAACCACAAACACATCACATGCGGATATGAGGCCTATTCTCTCCTGCTCGGATACAAAGCTGTTTATGTGTATCACGTCCGGTGAGAGGTTCGGAATGTCACCTCTGCTGAGGAGGACAAGCTTCGCATCGGTTATTTCTTTTTTGACCTCGTCAAAGGCTTTTAGCAGAACGTCTATGCCCTTCTCCCTGACAGGCCTTCCGACAAAAAATATTATTTTCTTTCCATCGTAGCCGAGCTTCTTTTTTGCCTCCCCGCTGCGGATTTTTTCAGGGTCATATTTCTTCAGGTCTATTCCGTTATGTATGACTTCTATCTTTTTGTTCGGGTAGCCCATCCTTATCAGCTCGTCCTTTGTTCCGTTGCTTACTGCTATAACCCTGTCAGCTTTGGTCCCGAGCTTCTCGATTTCCACGATCCATGGATTAGGGTTGGGACTCCTTCCAATCTCGCAGGAATGCATGGTTACTACCCACGGCTTGTTCAGATGCCTGCTTGAAACAAGCCCAGCCCACATTCCCAGCCAGTCATGGGAATGAATCAGGTCGAGATTTTCAATCTTGCAAAGAATTTCTATTGACTGGATGGTGAAATCGAAATAGTCCCCTCCTACATACCACTCGTTCGGGGTAAGAAGCTTGTAGCTGTCAAAAAGCTCCGGCCTTGGCCTTATTCTGAAGACTTCGGCCCCGTTTACATGCTCATGCTCGCTCTTGTCCCCGTTTCTCATAAGGGGTATTGCAGTAATTTGAAACCTTTTTGCGAGCCTTTTGTAAAGTTCGTCCTGGTATGTCCCCAACCCGCCCACTATGTTTGGCGGAAACTCCCAGGCAATGTCGCCTATATGGAATTTTTTCGCTTTCTGCATATTATAATTCTATTGTTGGCTTCAATAATAAATTTAGAGCCTGGAAACGGATTTTATTAATCATCCAGTTAAATATTAAATATGCTGGACTGGACTCTCAAGAAGGATTTCCAGGGAAAACATTACATCCTTGCGAACCCGAGGGGATTTTTCTGCAGATATGCGGATACGGGCTTCAGGACGAAATGGTGCGGATTCTGGAGCCCTCCGGTAAAGCATATTGAATACTATGCTTACCGCCTAAAGTCCGATTCCGAGCAGTGGCTCTCATGGGAAGACTGCACGGATTTCATTCTAAACCCCTGGGGTGCAGTCCATAAATTCAAGACTTCTGGATTCGAGGCAGCGGAGACTGTTTTTATCCCTGAATCCAAACCGGTTCTCGTCTCGTTTCTGAAGATAAAAAACAAGGGCCCGAAAAAAAGGGTTTCCATTCTTCTGGAAGCAGCCGTGAACATGAGAAGGAAGAATGAAGACTGGCATGCGCGGCTTTATGAATCAGAGTTCAATGAGGTCAGGAACTGGGTGGTTGTGAAGACGGAGACAAGGCCGTGGTTCACTGCTTTTGGTGTCGGAAAAATGGACAGGAAAATCTCAATTTCGTTCACTCCGAAGAATCAGTACAGAGAGCATAATCCAGGCTCTGTCCAGAGATGCTTTCTTCCGGGTGATTATGAGGTTTCATTCGATATGGATGCAGGCGAGGAGACAGAGGTCCCTTTCATCTTTTCCTGCTCCAGCAAATCCATTGATGAGGCTGCTTCAGGATTTGATTCCGGGCTCACAGGATGGAAATCGCTTCTGGAGAGCAAGATTCGCGATTCAGGCCCGCGAAAACAGCTTATACGCACCCCTGACAGGGACCTTAACAAGGCATTTCTTTGGAATGTGATTGCTCTCAGGTCGCTTATTCATGAATCCAAACAGGGTGTGGGGATTTTTGCAGGCCTTCCTTGGTTCATGGAATTCTGGGCCAGAGATTCATTCATATGCATACCAGCACTCAATCATATCGGGGAATTTGAGCTCTCCAAGAATATCCTTGAGTGGTTTCTTTCGAAGAATATACCCTCAAAGATTGACACAGAAGGGAACATGGAATACGGGTTTGCGGATACATATCCTCTTTTCATTCTTGCCTTGCATCACTATGCGAACTGCGCGGGTGATGCGGGATTCCTGAATAGCGCTAGAAGAGATCTTATCAGTATTACGAGAGATGTGCAGATTGATGACGGGCTTGTGATACATGACCCTGAGAAAACATGGATGGATTCTTATCAGAGAGGCAAATCAGCTCTGGAAGTCCAGTCAATCTGGGCACGGGTCCTTAGAGACTATAATCCTGCGCTTTCCATGGATATTGAGAACAAAATAAAAGTCGGGTATTGGAACCCGAATACAGTGTATTTGCAGGACAGCAAAAACCCAGACCTTGATGACATGACTGCCAATGCAATTGCTCCCGTGGTCCTGGACCAGTTGGACGGGCAGAAAGTTTCCCATGTTCTGGACAAGCTCCAATCAGAGTTCTCAACCAAATGGGGAGTAAGAACGCGGTCTTTGAAGGACAATGACTACAAGCCGGACGCCTACCATAAGGGCGCTGTCTGGGGTCTCACTACAGGCGCCACAGCCTGTGCATGCTTCCAGCACAACAGGATTCACCAGGCTTTAGGCTATCTTAAATCAATGGCCTCCGAGATGGGTGATAATGCTGTGGGAGCCTCTGCAGAGGTGCTGCATGCTGATACAGGTGAGTTGCTTGGCTGTGGCATGCAGGCATGGTCTTCGGCGATGTTCATAACAGCCGTAGACGAGTTCCTTTTCGGAATAAGGCCAAAAACGAACATCCTGGAAATCCGTCCTAGGCTGCCTGACGAGTGGGAGTATATGGAGAGGTTCGGGAAGAGAATCAGGAGCCGGACGCTGGACTTTATGATAAGGAGAGACCACTCAAGGCTAACAGTGGACCTGAATTTCGATTCTGCTCCCCTGCTCAGGATGAGGCTTATTCTGCCTTCCAATATCAAGAAGATGATAGCAAACGGACAGGTGTTCCTTGGCAACACGGTTGAGATGGAATTGAAAAAGCACAATAGCATAGTTGCGCTGGTTTGAGTTTGGTTTTCGCTGGAAGGATCCACGATAGAAGGTGCTTCGCGACTTCATTCTCTTGTGCGCCTTTTTCGAAGCAGTAAGGCTTTTTATTGAAGCTCGATAATTAAATCTAGGGTGGATCCGGCGTGAAAACTAAAAGCAAGCGCAAACCGACAGGAAAGAATTCCAAGAGAAACAATCCTCCAAAAGCCAAGGAGATTGCGCCTGCAAACGCAAATCCATCTTCTTTAGAAAATCGGGTGGTGTCAATGGACAACATTGGAATGAAGGCGGCACAGCCGCCTTCGAGCGAAATCTGGCATGCTGTCAGGTTCCCTTCTGCCTCTAACGGCTCTATGATTTATAAAATCTTCATAAACGGCGAATGGGTTGAATCCTCCAACAGGCATACTTTTGAGGTGATAAATCCGTATGATAACTCGCTTGTTGGAAGGGTCCAGAAATCCTCAAAGGAAGATGCACTGCGTGCAGTGGAAGCTGCTTTCAATGCAAAATCAGCCATGGCAAAAATGGACACCATCCAGAGGATTGAGATGCTGGACAAGATAAAGGATCTTGTTTCTGAACACAAGGAAGAACTCATAGACATGCTGATAAAGGAGGCTGGAAAGCCGCGAACTTACGCTGAAGGTGAGGTGAAAGCCACAATCGAACGGTTACACTATTCATGCGAGGAAACAAAAATAATGTACGGAGAATACATACCAGGAGATTTGATTTCCGGAACCTCCCAGAAATTTGCCCTGGTTTCAAGGAGACCTATGGGAGTGGTGCTTGCAATATGCCCGTTTAATTACCCTCTTTTCATTTCCGTCTCCAAAATCGCACCTGCGCTTGCTTCCGGCAATGCAGTCGTGTGCAAGGCCGCAAGTGATGACCCTATAACTTTGCTTATGTTCACAAGGCTGGCTGAGATTGCCGGAGTTCCCAAAGGTGGATTAAATGTCATAACAGGAGGGGGAGGGGAGATTGGGGATTTGCTTGCAACACACCCCAAAATAGACATGATATCTTTCACAGGCTCCACTACTGTGGGAAAACATATAGCTTCCATAGCCGGAATGAAACAGCTTCATCTGGAGCTTGGCGGCAAGAGCCCTGCAATTGTCCTTGAGGATGCAGACCTTGACTCGAGCGTCAAGGAATGTGCTGCAGGCGCCCTCAAGTTTTCAGGCCAAAGGTGTGATGCTCTTTCAAGAATACTTGTTGTAGAGAGTATAGCTGACGAGTTTGCCAAAAGGATCGTAAATGAAGTGAATGGATGGAAGGTTGGAAATCCCAAGGAGCCTGACACAAAAATAGGCCCTTTGATAAATGAGAACGGGATGAAGAAGGTGGAATCGCTTGTGAAAGATGCTGTTTCCAAGGGAGCTAAACTGCTCCTCGGAGGGAAGAGGAGCGGCCTGTTCTATGAGCCTACTGTCCTTGACCATGTAACCGAGAAGATGGATATAGCCTGGCAGGAGACGTTCGGACCCGTGGTCACAGTAATGAGGGTAAAGGATATGGAAGAGGCGCTCAGAATCGCTAACAGCTCCTGTTATGGACTTGACGCCTCTGTTTTCACACAGGATGTGGACAAAGCTGTTTACCTGGCAAGGAATATCGAGAGCGGCTCTGTTACTATAAACGGCTCTCCTGCCCATGGTGTCGGGAACTTCCCATTTGGAGGGGACAAGGATTCCGGAATCGGGAGGGAGGGTTTGAACTACTCAATAGATGAGATGACCAAGCTCCACACCATAGTTTTCAACATGAAAAGAAAATGACGTTTGTAAGGAAGCCGGCTTCAATAGAATTCTGAATCCAAAAGAAATTTATCTTCCGGTAAGCTCGTAAAATACCTTTGCTCCGTTTTCAACCATTCTTACCTTGTTTTCCTTTGCGAGCCAGCCTATCGCTCCGTTGACTTCAAGCATGCTGAGTTTCGTGAATTTTGAGATGTCCCTTAAACCAAGCTTGCCTTTCTCGTTAAGCGCTCTCCATACAGCGCCGGCATTCTTGCCGTACACTACTTCCATACCTACCATCATACCACCCCTGAAATGTTAGACAGAAAGTGGATTCCTATAGAAGGATTTGCGATTGAAGTTGCTTCGCAACTTCTTTCTGCTGTTCCACCTTCATTCTCTATTTTGTATTATTATTGTTTTTTCTTTATATTAAAGTTTCTGCATAATTATTAAGAGGGTTTAAGCAGTTGGATAGACGGGACAGGTGATGGTATGAGGGTTACGCTTTCTGTTATAAAGGCTGATGTTGGCGGCTGGGTTGGACATTCCCACTCGCATCCTGAGATTCTTGAGCTTGCGCGAAAGGCATTAGAGGATGCGAAGGATAAAAAAAAGATTCTTGACTACTATGTGACTGCGTGCGGTGATGACCTTGAGCTAATAATGACGCACAAGAAAGGCGACGCGAACAAGGAGATACACGGGATTGCCTGGGACATATTCCTTGAGGGAACGGCCAGGGCCAAGCAGCTCAAGCTTTACGGAGCCGGCCAGGACATCCTCAAGACTGCCTTTTCAGGAAATCTCAAGGGTATGGGTCCCGGAGTCGCTGAGATGACTTTTGAGGAAAGGCTTTCTGAGCCTGTGATAATTTTCATGGCAGACAAGACAGAGCCTGGGGCCTGGAGCATCCCACTTTACAAGATGTTTGCTGACCCGTTCTCCAATCCCGGGCTTGTGATAGACCCTGACATGCACCAAGGCTTCAAGTTCACTGTGCATGACATAGTGGAGAAAAAGGAGGTTATATTCTCCTGCCCGGAAGAGATGTATGACATGCTTGCGCTTATAGGGACTGTGGGTAGGTATGAAATAAAGGAGGTCCGCAGGAAGGTTGGAAACGATATCGCAGCTGTCACTTCCACAGACAGGCTTAACCTTATTGCAGGCAGGTATGTCGGGAAAGACGACCCAGTGATGATTGTCAGGGCGCAGAAAGGATTGCCTGATGTGGGAGAGGTTCTTGAGCCTTTTGCAACCCCTTATTTTGTGGCAGGCTGGAACAGGGGAAGCCACAATGGCCCGTTCATGCCAGTTTCTGAGAAGGACGCGCATATGTCAAGGTTTGACGGTCCCCCGAGGGTTATGGCAATGGGGTTCCAGCTGGCTGAAGGCATGCTGGGTCTTCCTGCAGACATGTTTGATGACCCTGGTTTTGACAAGGCAAGGATGGAATGCAACCAGATGGCTGATTTCATCCGCAGGAACGGTCCTTTCCAGCCGCACAGGCTAGAGCCGAGTGAGATGGAGTACACGACCCTGAGCGAGATACTAAAGAAGCTGAAAACAAGGTTCAAGAAGGCCTGAGGAGGGAATGAAGGTGCTCACATCATTAACAAAATATACTGTTAATGGTACGACACCTTCTATCGAAAAATATGACCGGAAAATTCATTCTATGGTTTGAGGAGATTGGAAAGGAGGACACCCCGATTGTGGGAGGCAAGTGCGCAAGCCTTGGGGAAATGAACAACAAGGTTAATGTCCCTGTTCTCCCAGGCTTTGCAATAACTGCTGATGCATACCGCCATTTCATAGAGTATGCTGGCCTGAAATCTTTCGTGAGAAACACTCTCTCTGGTCTGGATACGCACAACATGCGTGGCCTGGCCAGGAGAGGAAAGCTCATACGCAAAAAAATCTCCTCCGCTCCCATGTCCCCGGAGCTGAAGTCAGCAATATTTTCTGCCTACAAACATTTGGGGGAAAAGCTCCACCACAGGAATCCTTACGTGGCTGTGCGCTCCTCGGCAACGGCTGAAGATTTGCCTGATGCATCCTTTGCAGGGCAACAGGAAACATACCTAAACGTGCGCGGGGAGAAGGCCCTGATAAGGAACGTTAAGAAGTGTTTTGCTTCCCTGTTCACCAACCGCGCCATCTCCTACAGGGTGGACAAGGGATTTGACCACTTCAAGATAGGCCTTTCCGTGGGGATCCAGAAGATGGGAAGGAGTGATATAGGTGCAGCCGGCGTGATATTCACGCTTGACCCGGATACTGGTTTCGACAAGGTTGTTGTGATAAACGGCTCCTATGGGCTTGGAGAGTATGTTGTCCAGGGAAAGGTCATACCTGACGAGTTCGTAGTTTTCAAGCCCACCATGGCGATAATAGAGAAGAAGCTTGGCTACAAGAGGGTTAAGCTTGTGAGGGGAAAGTTCAGGAATGTGGAGAGGCGCGTTTCCGAGCATGATATAAACAGGTTCTGCCTTGACACGCACCACATACTTGAGCTTGCAAGGCATTCAATCATAATAGAGAAACACTACAAGAAGCCCATGGATATAGAATGGGTGCTTGATGGGGAGACCAACAAGCTCTACATAGTCCAGGCAAGGCCTGAGACCGTGCATTCCGTCAGCAACAAGAACATGCTCAAGGAGTATGTCCTGAAGGATAAGGGCAAGGTTCTTCTTAAGGGAATGGCTGTAGGAACCAGAATAGGGGCAGGCCCTGCCAATGTTCTCAGGTCCGCAAAAGCGATTAACAAGTTCAGGAAGGGTGACGTGCTTGTGACAGACATGACTGATCCTGACTGGGAGCCTATAATGAAGATTGCCTCCGCGATTGTAACCAATAAAGGAGGTAGAACGGCCCATGCGGCAATAGTATCCAGGGAGCTTGGAATCCCTTGCGTGGTGGGGACAGGAGATGCCACCTCTGTCATCAGGCCAGGCCAGAAGGTCACAGTGGACTGCTCCACAGGAGAAGGCAGGGTTTACTCAGGCGTCCTCAGATTCCATGTCCTGGAAAGGGACATAACCAAATTCCCGAAAACCAGGACAGAGATAATGGTTAATGTGGGCGAGCCTGATGAGGTTTTCAGCCTCGCGAAACTCCCTGTTGCCGGAGTGGGGCTTGCCCGCGAAGAATTCATAATAAGCAGCTACATAGGAGCACACCCCCTGCACCTGATAGAGATTCATGAAGCTGAAAAATATATAAACACCCTGGCAATGGGCATAGGGAAAATCGCGGCCGCGTTCTACCCGCGCCCTGTAATAGTGCGCCTCTCGGACTTCAAGACGAACGAATATGCAAGCCTAAAGGGAGGAGCCAAGTTCGAGCCAAAGGAAGAGAATCCCATGATAGGATGGAGAGGGGCCTCCAGGTATTATGACCCAGGGTTTGTGGAGGCGTTTGAGCTTGAGTGCAAGGCCCTCAAAGTTGTGAGGAATGACATGGGCCTAGAAAACGTGATTGTTATGGTCCCTTTCTGCAGGACTGTGGAGGAAGGGAAGAAAGTCCTGGCAGAGTGCGAGAGGTTCGGCCTCTCCAGAAAAAGCGGGTGCAAATTTTATGTGATGGCCGAAATTCCGAGCAACATAATCCTTGCGCATGAATTCTCAAAAATCTTTGACGGCTTCTCAATCGGCTCGAACGACCTCACCCAGCTCACCCTGGGGATAGACAGGGATTCAGAGAAACTCTCAAAAATCTTTGACGAGCGCAATGCTGCTGTAAAAATCCTCATCTCGGACCTGATAAGGAAGGCCCATGCGCACAACCCAAGGCGCAAGGTCGGGATATGCGGCCAGGCACCTTCAGACTACCCTGAATTCTGCGAGTTCCTGGTCAAGGAAGGCATAGACTCCATATCCGTGAATCCTGACGTCGCCATAAAGACGATTATGCTGGTCGGGGATGTGGAAAAGAAGCTGAGAAGAAAATGAATATCATTTGGCTTTCTGTGAAAGCTTGCCTGCAAGCTTCGGTTGCGCCCATATAATGTCGCTCATTGTTATTATCCCGACAAGTCTGTCATCATCCACAACAGGAATCTTTTTTATGCGATTCTCAGTCATGAGTTCCACAGCCTTTTCAACCGGGCTGGTTGAGCGGATTGTTATCACATAGTCTGACATAACATCCTTTACCCTGTAGGAATCCAGATTCCTGTGGCTCTCGTCAGCAATGAAAACAAGCATGTCCCTGTCTGTTATTATGCTGCTTACTTTTCCCCCTGCCTTGACAACAAGGCATCCTATGTGATTGTCTGCCATTATTTCAGCTGCTTCCCGCAGCGGGGTATCACGCTGCACGGTCACAACGTTCCTTGTCATGACGTCTTTTACCAGCATGTGTTTATTTTGGATTGCGGATTTATACCTGTGCGCCCAAATAATAAGATATGTGGAAATTCTTTAAGAGAAAGCCAAAGGCAGAAAAAAAGCCGAAGGAAGAGTAATTCTCTAGTGTATACTAAAAACGAATCTGTTAGGTGAATCATCCCTTCAGGACAGAAACATGCTTCTTGAGATTCTTGAAAGTTTCATCAATAGACTGGGGCATGACCTTCGTGCCAGCAGTAACTTCCATGAATCCCGAATCCCTCACATACCTTGGGACTATCTGGACGTGCAAATGCAGGATTGATCCTCCTGCCAGGTCTCCTCCTATGTTAAGCCCCACATTAAAAGCGGGAGCATTAAGGGCTTTTTTCAGGAGAAGAACTGTTCGCCTTACTATCTCCCACATCTTCTGGTATTCTTGGACTGTGAGCTCTTCTGGCCACACCACATGTTTTATAGGAACCACTTCCAGATGCCCCACATTATAGGGGAATATGTTCATTATGACCATCATATCCTTGTCCTTCCAGAGGACCTTCTTTGGTGTTTCCGGGTCGTCTTTCGCTATGTTGCAGAACAAACACCCTGGGGCCTGCTTGTGCTTCTTCTTCACGTATTTCATCCTGTTTGTTGCCCAAAGGTAGTTTTTATACATTCAGACCAGCCACCAGCTCTTTAATCGCCTTTTCGGGGTTCAGTGCCTTCATCACCCCTGAAGCCACCAAGACTCCTGAAGCACCTAACTGTATTGCCTTCTTTACATCCTCTTTGTTTTTTACTCCGGCCCCAACAAGAAGGGGAATTGAGCCCACGCTCTTGAGCGAATTCGTTATAACTTCGGGTTTTGCCTTGGAGATGGAAACAGTTCCTCCTATAAGTTCCGGCGGCTCCACGGCAATATAATCTGGTGAAAATTTTGTAACCTGCTTGGCCATCTCAGGTGTATTAGCGCACACAACAGTTTTCAGCCTGACCTCTTTTGCCCGTTCAACAGCCTCCCTGAGCGCGTCAGGCTTCATCTGATGCTCGGAATGGTTGAGAATCGTGCCTGCCGCTCCGGCATTTTTTATGGTCTCCGGAAGAATCCATCCTGTGTTTGAGCCGTAATGTATCCCGTCCATGTGCTGGGAATAAACAGGTATGGATATCTCGGAAGCGATTCTCTGGATTTCGGCTATCTGGACAGCAATCGCGATGTTCGCTTTTGTCTCCATCGCAACCTTCTCTATTATTTTGGCCATTTTGAGGCCGCGATCCCCTGTTCCTTCCTCGTAAGTCTTGAAATTTATCAGCAGAATAGGATTTCCAACCATGGTAATATATTGTATTGGCAGATTTATTTGATTAACGGAAAATCCTGTTAATCTTGTACCAGAATCCCATCCTCGGGGCTTCTTCTCCCGCCAGAAGATGTGAAAGCTTCTTTACCTCCGCAGAAACAGGGGAGTATGGGGAGTATGAGAAAATAGGGTTCTTTATTGCTATTGATTCGCGTACTTTCTTGTGGTGGGGGATTTTTCCTATCACATGGAGGCCAAGCATCTCCTCTATCTCCCTGTCCGTAAGCTCGAATTTCTCTTTGCGGACCTTGTTAACAACCACCCCGAGCACGTCTCTTTTATGCTTCTCTGCGAGGGCTTTGACCCTCAGTGCATCAACTATGGCAGGAAGTTCTGGATTCGTGACTATTATGACTTTGTCTGAAGCTTCAATAGCTGCGCGCACCTCATTATCTATGCCTGCTGCGGAATCTATAAGAATGAAGTCCTTCTTCCCCACAACATCTGAAAGCACGTACTTCATCCTCCTCGGGTTCACCTCTATATCTACCATTGATGCAGGTATGACATCAAACCCAAGGTAGTGCCTGTAGACAGCATGCGTCAGAGAAACATTCCCTTTCAGAACATCATTAAGCGAGAACGGATAGAAATTCGAGAGTCCCAGGTGAATTCCCAGATTCGCGCCAGAAAGGTTCCCGTCAATCACAAGGACCTGCTTCCCGAGCTGCGCGAGCGCAGCACCAAGATTTGAAACGAGTGTTGTTTTTCCAACACCACCTTTTCCAGAAACAAACGATATGATTTGCGTCATATTCAGTAATTGAAAAGGGGTTTTAAATACTTTGATGCCTGTTGGGCGTTTGTAATGCGAGTATTTAAAATTTCAGTCCTTAATTGAATTATGACTTATTATTATGGAAAGTTGGATAGGGAATTTTACGAAGCGCTTAGGCGTTCAACAGGGAACCCTATTAGCTTTGAAAATGAGAAAGACGATGTATACAAGAAAAGTTTTAAGGAACGTTTTGAGAAATGGCTATGGAATGTTATGACATGGTCCCCCATAGATGAATAACAATACCCTATCTCTTCAGCGCGTAAAAAGAATCCGTGACTGCAGCCGCATCCAGGCCAGTTTTTTCAAGAAGGGAAACCAGCTTTTCTTTAATTATTAGCGGGTTGGTGTTTGAAATCCCAAGAATCTTGATTTCAGTCTCGTTCATTCCCATCGAGTCTATGCAGTTCCTGTCAACCAGTCTCTTTATCCCGTATTTCATGAGACCTTTTCCAAAACCGAGTTCCAAGTGTGTTTTGAACTTCCTCTTCTCCAGAAAGTCGGCTATCTCTCTCACTTTCCGTTTGTGCTTTTCCGGGACTGTATGGAAGCCTGAAAGGAACATATAGCTAGCGTTCTTTAAGGAATTCCAGAAATCATAATCAAGAAGGAAGTTAAGCTGGACTTCATCAAAGGTGAAGATTTTCCTGTAACCAGCCATCTCAAAAATTATATGAGCCGGCTCCTTTTCAGGTCTTGTGCACACTTTTGGAGTTTTCTCCTTTCCCTTGTCCACCAGAAAGATTTTATGCTTGGAGAGTTCCTGCATCAGGGATTCTGGTTTGCTGGGGCAGGACAATATACAAGGGATTCCAAGCTCGGAAAGTGTGACTGCCGCGTTTCCTGCGTTTCCTCCTATGATCCTTTTCGGCTTCTTTAGCTCGGATAGGATTTTGAAATTGAGATTATAAGGAATGTAGTGCTCGGAATCGTTTTTCTGCTTGAAGAATTTTTCCAGAAATCCTGGAGGTTCCTGGTTTGCTATGATGTCCCAACACACAAAAAATCCCAGAAAAGGCTTCATGTATATGTTTTTATCTTAATATCAATATAATGATATGAACATCCTCATGATAGGCTGGGGGTTTCCGCCCAGAATACAGGGTGGCCTTGACATACACGTGTATGAAATCTGCAGAGAGCTTGCGAAAAAGAATCATGTCTCTCTAACTGTTCCTGAATTCAACTCTCCTGGAAAAAATCTTAAGGGGATAAAAATAATCCCCATAAAGTGCGGTTACGGAAAAAATCTTGCAAAAACCGTAAGAGAATACAACAGGAATGTTGTGAAGGCCTGCAAGAATCTGGATTTTGATGTGGTCCATTCGCATGACTGGTTTGGGGTGGAGGCTTCTGAAAAGCTTAAGACCAGGGCGCCTTGGGTCTTCACCCTGCATTCTCTTGAGTATATGAGGTCGTGCGGGTATGGGAAAAATTCTGTCATGGAAAGGCTGGAAAGGAAAGGTGCGAAAGACTGTGACAAAATAATCACAGTAAGCAGATTCATGAAAAAAAGCATTGTTAAAAATTACAGGATGAACCCAAAAAAGATAGAGGTTGTTTATAATTCCGCAAGAATCAAGAAAGGCAACCCTGAAAAAATCAGGAGAATGCTTGGACTGGGAGACAGGCCTGTGGTGCTTTTCCTTGGGAGGCTTTCGCAGCAGAAAGGGGTTGAATATCTTATATATTCTGCAAAATCAGTCCTGGAAAAAATCCCGGAAGCAAGGTTCGTTATTGCTGGTGAGGGTCACCTGAAGGGAAACCTGAAAGCGTTTTCCACGCATATGGGGCTGGACGGGAAGGTTATCTTCCCTGGATTCGTTCCGGAAAAGGATTTGTCCTCATATTATTCGGCTGCTGATGTTTTCGTTTATCCCTCTATTTTTGAGCCTTTTGGCATATCGGTTCTTGAGTCCCTGCTTTCCGGAACTCCTGTCATAACAAGCAAAGAAGCAGGCATTATGGAAAGTCTTCCGGAGATGGGTTCTATTATGGATATCAAACCCGGGGATTCAAGGGAGCTTGCAGATAAAATAGTTCATTTTTTGGGCAAGCGAAAAAGGGTTCCGGACAAAGAGAGGGAGATTCTGGCAAAAACATACTCCTGGGAAAAAAGCGCAAAGGAGCTCGAGAAAATTTATATGAAGGTGCGTAGCACCTTCTCTCGTTAATCAAAGCTTATCTGAAGCTCCTTCTGGAAAGGCTTTCCCGTGCTGGATTGAAGGCGTCTATGAGTTGGAAGGCGACTCTTGTCGCCTTCATTCTGACATCGCCTTCGGTCGCAAATCCTTCCAACCAGTTTCAGCTTATGCGAGCCCTTCTCCTTGGGCTGGAAAATAATCTGGTATTTTCCCGGTCCTGTATGAGTTACGAACCTTCCTCCTGAATAGGGATACGTTACGTTGGCAAGAATTTTTTCAGGGCTTGGGAGGAAAATCTCATCCCTTCCTGAAGGTGATGTAACTATCGCTGAAAGCTCGCATTCTATTGGTTTGGACTTCTCCAGAACCGAAAGGGAAATCCGCCTGAAAGTCCCCGCGCTAGAGACAGATATGCTTATGTCCATCACTTACGTTTTTATTTCAGGATTATAAATTATAGGCAGGTCGAGTGGATGTCTATTTTCAGGGCTTATGATATACGGGGTATTTACGGGAAGGTTTTGAACGAGGAAGTGATGAAGGGGATAGGGAACGCCCTCGGTAATTACATTAAAGGAAATCTTGTAATTGGGAGGGACTGCCGCCTCTCGAGCGCGAGCCTGCAAGACTCCTTTGTGAAAGGCTTTTTGGAAACAGGAAAGAATGTTATTAACACGGGAGAAATACCGCTTGGAGCAGGCATGTTTTATGCCTGGAAAGAGAAAACAGATTTTGCCTACATAACAGCCTCGCACCTTTCCAAAGAGTGGAACGGTGTCAAGTTCTTCCACGGGAACGGCATAGGGTTTCTGGAAGAAGAGAATCTCAAGGTACGGGATTTCTACATGAATGGTCCTTTGGTCGCTAGCAGAACAGGAAAATTGCTGAAGCCCAAATGGAATGTGCTTGAAGGCTACAAGAAATTTCTGCTTTCAAAAATCAAGGCCAGAAAGAGACTCAAAGTGGTTTTGGACTGTGGGGACGGTATGGCAGGGCTGATAGCGCCTGATGTATTCAGGCTGGCTGGATTTGACGTTGAGGTGATTTTTGGAAAGCCGAACGGAAATTTTCCCAGCAGGGGCCCTGACCCGATGGAGAATCCGCTGACAGAATTGAGGAAAAGTGTAATGAAAGCTGATTTGGGGATTGCTTATGATGGCGACGGTGACAGGATGGTGGTTGTTGATAATAAGGGAATCAGGCTCACTCCGGAGCGGGCTTCTTACTTTATACTCACAGAGCTGCTCAAGAGAGAGAAAGGCCCTGTAATTGCCAATGTGGAATGCACGCGGGCTATAGATGATGTTGCTAAAAAATTCAACCGCTCTGTTAAGAGAATCAAGGTCGGGCACACCTTCCTGATGGATGCCGTCAAGAAGGAGAGTGCGTGCTTCGGGGTTGAAGTCTCCGGCCATTATGTCATCCCTTTTATTGTTCCTTTTGACGACTCGCTTGCTGTCTCTCTATATACGGCAGCGGTCTTGTCATCCAGGAACCAAAGCCTGGATGAGGAGATTAAGGATATACCTGTTTACCCTTTCGAGAGGGTGAGTTTCGACTGTTCTGACCAGAAAAAGTTCGAGGTTGTGGAAAAGCTCAAGAAGGAGATAGGGAGCAAATACGGGAAAGCCAGCTTTCTGGACGGGATAAGGATTGATATGGATAAAGGATGGGTCCTTATAAGGCCGTCAAACACAGCTCCTGTCATAAGGCTCACAGTGGAGGGGAAGACTGACAAGGACAAGGAATCCATAAAGAGGATATTCTCAAGCGTACTTGAGCAGGGAATAAGGAAATTTGAAGATAGAAGTCGGAAAAGCCGACTTCAGTCGAGGTGACGCAGATGAAAATAAGCCTGAATGAATTTCCTAAAAAAATAAAACCAATAAGGGACACTGATGTTTACTCTGTGCATGATCTGGTTTTTCTGGAGCACCTTAACGTTTCTATGACTGTTTTGCATCCTGGAAAAGAAACGTCTGGAAACTCACATGAGAACGAGGAGGAGGTGTACATATTCATCAAAGGTTCTGGAAAAATGCAACTTGGGAAAGAGATGTTCAGTGTGAAAGAGGGGGATGTTGTCCTGATAAAGAAGGGTGTGTTCCACAAGGTTTTCAATAAAGGAAAGAAAGATTTCATATTTTTCTGTGTTTTCGAGAAATACAAGGGGAGAGGAAAATAATATAAATACATAGTAATTAGTTAATGGTACTGGATTAGCGAAAGAAGTCGTCTGCGGACGCCTTCAAACAAAATTCAACTTCAATCTGTTGTTAAGGTGGATGATTTATGGAAATAAAAGTTTTGGAAAAGACGAATGAGAGCCTGAAAATAGAGGTTATTGACGAGACGCACACGCTCCTCAACCTGCTCAGGGAGAAAGCATGGAAGTCGGGAGCGAGCCAGGCTTCCTACATGATAGAGCATCCCTACCTTTCCAACCCGAAGATATCCATAAAGGCCAAGAACCCGAAAAAGGTCCTTTCGGATGCTGCACAGATGGTTGCGGACGATGCAAGGGAGTTCGGAAAGGAGTTCAGCAGGGTTGTGAAAAAGTGACGCAGAGAAGGAAGTCGGCAAAGCCGATTTCAATCGAGGAATCCGGCAAGTTTTAATTACATTTGCGGTGTAGCTGATGAAGAAATTTTCAAGGCCTAAACTGTCCTTAAGAAGGAAAGGGGGAGAGGCGTATGGGGCGAGGCATTACATAAGGAAATACTGGTACGTGTTCTTCCTTATAGGGATTTTTGCGGTCAGCCTCTGGTTCAGGGCCCTCCCCGGAAGATATAATGAGCTGATAGGGCTTGACGAGTTCCACGTTTACAGGATAGCGGAGTATGCCCTGCATAACAATCTCCAGATTCCAACTGAGCAGAACCCTGACATGCTCAGGTACTCTCCAATCGGGGTAAACACGTGGTGGGCAGATTACGCTATGCCTTCATACCTTCCTGTGCTTGTCTATGTGTTTATATCCGCAATCGGCATATCCATGCCTTTCTTCGAGTTTGCAATATTTTTCCCTGCATTCATGGGGGCTGTTGGGGCCATCATAGCCTTTTTAATTGCAAAGGAGCTGTTCAAGAGCAATGTGAGCGGGCTGTTCGCGGCTTTCTTCGTCTCCATGACTCCCGCCCTCTTTACCCGAACTTCAGCCGCCTCATTCGAGAAGGAGGCCACGGCAGTGATATTCATGATGGCTGCTGTCTGGCTTTTCGTAAAGGCATACAATAAGAGTTCCTGGTTTTATGGCATCCTTTCAGGCCTGTCTCTTGCTTTAATGAGCCTTGCATGGGGAGGCGTGCAGTACATCTACCTGTTCTTTGCTGCATTCTTTGGGGCATTGTTCATTGCTGATGCGGCTCTTGTAATTCTTGATTATCTTTTCTCCGGATTCGGAAAGAGCCTGGAAAACCTCGAGAAGTTCATGGGCCCTTCAATGCTGAAGGCTTATGTGCCTATGATTCTTCTGGGAAGCCTTATACAGCAGCTTACTCCGCACAATATAGGGCTTACCAGCATGTCAGTCCTTGCCGCTTACGGGGCCCTGGCCGTTCTTCTTATCAGGTACGGACTTGTGAAGTTCAATCTCGTAAAGAAGGAAAAAGTCCACTATATAATACCGGGGCTCATGCTTGTAATGGTTGCAGTGTTTTTTGTTGGCATCACATTCACGGATTTCTTTGACAGCATTATACGGGAGATTTTTAGCCTGCTCACTCTTTCAAGGGGTGTGATAGGCTCCACTGTTGCCGAGAACGCTCCGGGAGACTGGGCAACCATTCTCTCAACATTAGGCACGGGCTTCTCATCAGGAATATTGCCGCAGCTAAACTTCCTCTCTCCCTTCTTTGCGCTCTGGATATTCATGTTTCTAGGGTCATTCCTTCTCGTATTCGAGTTTTACAGAACCCACAACTGGCTCCTGATTTTCCCGCTGGTATGGCTTGTCTCGAGCATATGGGGAGTTTTCTTCTATGTAAGGCTCCTTTTCATTCTCGGGCCTGTTGGAGGGGTTATTGCGGGGTTCTTTTTTGGCTGGATCATAGGCAGGCTGGGAAAAACCAAGTATCTTAAAGGGAAATCCCTGAGAAGCAAGATAAACTTCATAACACTGCCTCTTGCAATCTTCATAATCCTGCTCGTGGTTGTTAATGCTGCCAGCATATATGCATATGCGCTCAGCATAAACACGGCCATATGCTTCCCCCAGTACAAAGATAACCAGAACCCGAATCCTTTTGAAGTGATACCTTGCGTGACGATTGACGGGAATGGCAGCCAGGTTCTCCATGAAGACGGCCAGCCCTGGTATCAGGCAATGAACTTCCTTTCGCAAAAAACTCCGGAAGGCTCTGTAATCCTCTCCTGGTGGGATTTCGGATACTGGTTCCAGACAAGAGGCCACAGGCCTTCAGTCGCTGATGGCGGGAATCTTGGAGGTCCTTATGGAAACAGGGACTTTGAAATTGCAGAATGGTATACGGACAAGCCTGAAAACTGGAGCGCATGGGTTCCCTGGATGAAAGGATATAATGTAAGCTACATCTTCATGGATTACACTCTTCCGGGAAAATACGGGGCCATATCAAAAATCGCCTCAAGGGGCGAGCAGGTGCTGGGATTCCTGGAATTCCGCAGGACAGGCATGTACCCGAGGACTAACAGCACAATAATTGAATACACGTCCGGGCCCTATGCCATATGGCTCCCCTTTGACGATAATGGGGGCCTTTCCGGAACCCCGACCTTCCTGGTATCCCAGAACGGGAAATACTACTCAAAGAACTACATAAACGAATTCTGCACAACAAGCGGTATAGTAAGGGTGGCGAACGAGAGCCAGGCCATGCCCGGCTGCATAGCCATAAACACCTACCTCGGACAGGAAGGCCTTTTCTACGTGCCTCCTGAAATAGAGAACACTATATTCAACGACCTGATGTTCATGCAGGGCTACGGCCTCCCCGTGGAAAAGGTCTTTGACAACGGCCTCATGCAGATTTACAAGGTAAAATACGAGAACCAAACGGTCAGCGGCCAGTAAGCCATTAGGTAGGCTTTTATTTTATTGAGAGTTTGTATGCTGCCAGAAGTATCACTCCTATGAAAACCACTGTAGATGCTATCATGATGTTGCTTGCCTGCTCTTCAAAGCCAGGCAGGAAATTATTAATGAAGCCGGAACCCTGCGTTGCAAAAAGCAGGAGCACAAGACCTAAAATGATTATTATGAGGTTGTAATCCTTTTCCACTCCTTTCTTGGCGATTTTTATAACGAACCCTATGAAGAAGAAAACCACAAAAAACATTATCGCGAAGGGCATCACCTGGTTTATGAACAGCATGGCTGGCTCGTAAGTCAGGGCAAAGAAGGCAAAAACAACCGCTATGAGCGCGTTCACCCTCTTGTTCCTGAAAACCCCAGAAACGTCAAGGGAGCCGTAAACCACGGCGAGCATGAAGAGGAATGGAATTACAAGCTCTATTAGCGTGGCCATGGTTTCTCCTCTTATTTCGATTTCGCGCTTTTTTCCATCCGGTCAAGTATCTGCTCAAGTTTTTTTACCTTGTCTCCAAGTCTTCCGCCAACAGGAACCCCGCCAATAGTTATTGCATCTTTATATTCCTTTATTATAGCCCAGCATGCATCTATCCTGTAACTGTAAGCACTACAGGCACCAGGATCTTTATGGACTGTTGCTTCCAGCCCTCCCATTTCCTTGAGCAGCAAATCCACTCTTTTTTCAAGCCTTCCTGTCTGTCCTGTCACATCGCGATAAATTCTTGAAGTTATTTCTCCCCCTATTCCTCCCAAAGATGGAAGCGTTCCTCCGCCTTTTCCTCCCCCACGACCTTCGCCGCCCTTTCCACGGCCTCCGACAGCTGGGGCGCCCGCCCCCCATCATTATGGGCGTCGCTCGCGATAAGGTGGATAAGGCGGAGCTTCATCAGACATTCTGCCGCGTCCCGGGTCTTCCGTCCGAACCCTCCGGTCAGGCTTTGGGCCGTCACCTGCCCC
>JAPLVB010000027.1 GCA_026397335.1 Candidatus Aenigmatarchaeota archaeon | reverse complement strand
ACGACCTTGCCCTTGACTTTTGGAAGAAGGAATTTCAGGATTTTCTTCTCACAGTCCTCTGCCTGGCTGAACCTCTCGTAACAGCCTGCTAGGGAGTGATAGCTCCTCGAGCCTGTATAAAGATTTTTCTTAGGCATTTTAACCTCATTGGAATATTTTTCCAGAAGCCTATGAAGGCCTGGATTTTATTACCTCCAGTATATTTGTTATGAATTTCCTCGCATTTTTTATGGATTTTTCCGCATAGGGTATGTTGGCCTGACTGATTGTCTGGTAGGTGAAATGCCCGCGCTTCCTTTTCTCTGTCTTGAAAAGGGAGAGAAGTTCGTCTGCGCTAACAAGCATTGTTCTGTATATTTTCAGCAGCTCCAAGTCAAGCTCTCCTGTGTCAACGAAATTCCTCTTGAATTCCCAATAGGTCTTCTTGTGTATCTCAGGTGAAGTCGTCCTTATGTTCTTTGTCAGAAGAAGGGCTTTTGAAGCATAGAAAATGGAATAATAGGCGTGGCTTATTGCTGCGCTGTAGAACGTGTCATCCTCATTGGCACCAAGCTCCTTCTTAATGGCAGTGTTTCCTGACAGATTGAAAACTGCCTTTGCAAGCCTAAGCTCATTCTCAGCACGCTGCGCATAAAGCCTAACCTCTAAATCCATGGTCCATAGCCTCCTTTATAATCAGATAATAATTTTCAGCACCAAAGGCTATCAGATGTTTTCTGAAAAGCAACTTCCCGTAATTCGCTTCCTTGTTCAGTAGCATCTCCAGGAATTCTGATTTCCTGAAAACAAACGGGTGCAGTCGGGGGATCATTAGCTTGTTCTCAAGCATGTTGGTTATCTTTTTTGTATCAGCAGTATCATCAACCAGCATGCAGACGTCCAGGTCTGACTTTTTTGTATGCTTTCCCTCAGCGTAGCTCCCTCCTACGAGAAACGTGAAAAACGGAACCGGAATCTCATAAACCAGCTCTTCGAGATGGGGTATTTTCCTGGAATGGGCTTCCAGCTCGTCCAGCAGGGATAGATACAAAACCGCCAGCCGGCTGTCAATATCTATGCGGCATATGTTTGACTTGCCTTTTATTTCGATTTTAAGAATTCCCATTTTTACGAGCTTCTTTACGGCATTGAAAGTCCATGTGTAGGTCTTTCTCCCTGTTCTTTTCATCAGCTCCCTCATAGTATAGCTTCTGAATACGTCCTTCCTGAAAACGTCTATTATTTCCATCTCGCTTTCCGTGAGCATATAATTACCTATACTTTTATTAGTATAATATTATACTTTTATAAGTATATAAAGCTTCTTTCAGCGGACCTTTCTGAGGGGTGGTTTCAGCTAAGCGATGACCAGAAGCACAGAAGCACAGAAGCACAGAAGCAGCAGATTCTAGCAAATCGGGAGTATGTGAGGAAGTTCATAAGGGAAGCTGGCAAAATCCTGAAGAAGAAGATACAGGTGGATGAAGGCGAGGAGTGAACTAGCACCCCTTCTTCCACAAACCTATTGCTTCTATCAAATCCTTAAGTGTCACGTCAAGGTTGTTTATTTTCCATTTGTCTATGAAGGCATTGAGCTCGGACATTTCTATGCAGTTGTTCTGACTGGTGTCTGCGCGGTGGAAGCAGGAATTTGATTGCCAGGTATTCCTGCAGCAGTATCCGGCTGAATAGTTGGAGCCTCCGCAAAGGCATAAAAAGGTAATCTGGGAGTTGTTTATGCAATCTGGGATTGCCTGGCATGTTCCAAGGCAGCAGGCACCTGAATCAGAGGCTGAAATCCAGGAGCCTGAGCATATCTGGGTGGTTCTTGAGATACATGCAGTTCCGCCTTGAGCAGAGCAACTCTGGGGATTGGACAGGTCTTGGTACCAGGTTGAAGGGAGAGTTATCTGATAAACATCATCTGCAACCCCTGAACTCTCCCATTGGCCTTGCCACATAACATATTTGCCTGTAGATGAGATGGTTGCATGGGGCTGTTGATCGTAGCTTCCTGAAAAATAGTTGTGAGTGTGTGCTAATCTCCAGACTCTTGCATTGCGAGAAGGCGTAAGGGTCTGATTCGATCCCCCATACTGTCTCTTCTTAATTGCATAATCCGAGTTCAGCTCCAGCATATACACCTGGCTGTTATCCCAGAAGCTATCATGATCATCATAGGAAGAGACCACGCCCCAGCCGTATTTGGTGTAGCTATTCCCGGAATAGTGATTGGAGTTGCAGGGATAGCAGCATCTGGCCAGCAGTGCGTATCTGGTCCCATCAGTAAGGTCTATATACCCGTGCGAATCCCATTCATCATCCGCACCGAAAACGATTTCATGGCCCTTGCTATCTATAGCAACATCCGTATTGCCAAAACCTGTAAATTGATAATATTTGGTAGCAAAAGTTTTATCGAAAACTTTAAAACCAGAGGTTCCTGAAATATTTGCCCGGGCCAGTACATAAGTCCCGTTGGGAGACATGGCCATCAAGCCCTTATCCGCATTGCAGTCTATCTTATTGCAATCATTGGTCCATCCGACTACTGTATCAGTTTGCTTATCATAGACAAAGGATGCCTTTGTATGAGCAGTGCCATTCTCAAACTTGGCTACCCATAGAGGCCAATACCTCCCGTCTTTTGATGGCTCGTTACCCTCTCCCATATCAATAAAATGGCCCGTGCAACCGGCACCGCATGGCACGGCATTAGTGCCAGTGAAATATTGGGAAATGCCAGGACCAGTTGTAAAGTCATGAACGACTGTCTCTGCTCCTGTAGAAACCCTATAAGAATAAAGTTTTGGTCCCTCAAAATGCTCTTGCAGGTAATGGTTTTTTATGTAATAGAGTAAATCCGGATCCGCCGGATCCCAATGCGGGGTGCTGTCAGTTCCGTCAACTGTATAAGGAGGGGGAGCACCTGCCATGGCATAAAAAATTAGATCCTTTCCACTTTCTACCTCTACATGCCAAGTTGGGTCACCCATGTTTAAATAGCATATATTACCAGCATGGGTTGGGGAACTCACATCCTTTTCCATAAATACTTCCCAATATGGATGCGTTGGATCATCAAATTCCAAGGTTATAACATATTTACCTCCGTCCGTAAGTGTTACCGGAGAAGAAAAATTAAATGAGGTAAGTGCCCAAGATCCGGCATCTGGTATATCAGAAAGGCTGACCCCGTTCGATGTTGCAAGTGGGCTGCCAGCGGGAACACTATCTGTTCCGAAAGCGGTGGCATGGGTTTCATTATAAACTTTCACATAACAGGTTCCTGTAGCACCTGGCCACTTGCTTACAGAAAGTTTAACACTGCCAAGAGGCCTTCCGTCTCCAATAATAGATTGACCACCTCCTGGGTTGTAATGGCCTATACCTAAAGCAGAGTCTTGATTGGATTCTGGATAGTAATCAATGACTGTAGAAACCCCGGGGGTATCTGACATGGCATAAAAAATAAGATCATCATCATACACAGGAAACCATCCAGGCGCAGGGCTGATATAAGCGCCTAGATTGCCAGGATGGTTCCAGCCTCCCAAACCAGTTACTGGCTTGCCTGCCCAATTCGCCCCGGCAACAACACGATTAGTTTGGGTTCCGGCTGGCGGTTCCAGCACAAGGCAATAGTACGTACCGTTAACGAGAGTATAAGGGGCGGTAAACTCGAATGTTATGAGCTGATAGCTTGTTGTCATGGTAGATACATCGAAACTATCCGATGAAGCAAGAGGGCTTCCTGTGGGGACGCTGTCCACTCCAAAAGTTCCTGAATGGGTGTATAGTTTTACATAGGCGTTTCCTGTCGGATTACCTTCTTTTTTCAGATAAAATTTAACCTTCTTAAGGGGCGCCCCGTTCCCGGTGAAAGACTGGTAAACCTTTGTCGCACTGCTGTATACAGGATAGTCTGTTTCATTGTAATGAATTTCCGAAAGGGAATCAATAATATACCCATTCGACGGGAGAGGGGGATTTGCGCTTATTGGTATTATTTTTCTTACGAATTGGTATGGATTAGAGTTGGCGGGGCCTTGGTATACATTCCAATCCCCGTTCTGGGCATGGGATATAAAATACGTATCATCGGGGTTATAGGTGCTCACAGTAGAATATGTTACTAAAGTCCCACCTGTTCCTCCATAGCCATCTATCGCCTTATCCGTTACTCTGGTTATAATAGTATTGAAGTTGGGGTCAATATACGCTGACCCTTTAGCCGGCTGGGACAGTGTGGGTTTTGTGTATATGCCAGTCCCGAGAGCATAATCAAACCCTAAGGCCGGATTCGGGAAAATCCCCAGGAATACAAGAGCCAAGAAAACCCACAAAAACTTCATAACATATTTTAGCTTAAGAGAAATATATCATTTCTTTTTCTGATAGCTGTCCAGAATCTTGTTCACGAGCCTGTCAGCGAGCCATATCCTGAGATTACTGCGGGGCAGGGACGCATAAGAGACCTTCTCGAAGTTTTTTTCAAGCGATTTTGCCTGCTCGTGAAGCGGCTTGAGCTTCGCGTCCTTCACTTTATACTTCCCGTTCAGCTGTCTTGCCACCAGCTCGCTGTCTGTGAACAGCTCGAGCTCTTTCTTTCCAAGAGAGTGCGCAAGCTCCAAGTCTTTTATAACAGCCCTATACTCAGCCTGGTTGTTCGTGGCGGAACCTATATACTCTCCATGCTGCTTCACGAGCTTGCTCCCTTCGAAAAACAGGACTGCGATTGCTGCAGGGCCTGGGTTCCCCCTTGCCCCAGCGTCCGTGTAGATTGAAACTGATTCCGGCATATTAAATCACCTTTCTATCCCCCGCTTGCAGGCGTCCATTTCCTAGCAAGCTCCTCCCATGTGAGCTCCTTCCCCTGCTTCCTAAGCTTGAAGTAAAGGAACAGCAGGATGCCCAGAATTATTGCCCCTGTAATGGAGAGTGCAACCCATACGAAGGTGTAGTCAGCGCAGGCCTTGCAATTTCCGCCGCAGTCCACGCCTGTCTCGTTCCCGTCCTGCTTGCCGTTCGAGCATAGTGACTGGAAGCAGTCCGGGTCATCCGAGTCAGTGAGGCCATCGCAGTCGTTGTCAATCCCGTCGTTGCATATTTCGGGGCTGGAAGTGACAGCGCCTTCGCAGGAAGACCATACACCGTTCATGCAAGCAGAGTTCCCGGGATGGCACACACCAGTTGTGTTGGAAGTTCCGCACTGCCTTGTATCTCCGTTAGTGCAGCAGTTGGCGTTGTCATCTATCAGGCCATTGCAGTCGTTGTCTACCCCGTCGCAGATTTCTGGCGACGGACCTACCGAGCCCGCGCAGTCGCCCCATACACCATTCGAGCATGTCTGGATGCCGGGTTTGCAGGCTCCCACGTTGCTGCCGCATGCCCGCGTAAGGTTCTCGTCAATCAGGCCGTTGCAGTTGTCATCCAGGCCGTTGCACGTCTCGTTCGTGGGCCATATGGCTCCCACGCAATCCGTTCCCCATACGCCTCCGTTGCATGTAATATTGCCACGTCTGCACTCCCCTATGCTAATACCGCACGACATGTTCTCTCCTTCTGCGCATGTGCTGGCTGCCGTGAAGTTGTCTGCAACTGTTTTGTTGTATCCCTGGGTATCATTGGCGAATATGGAGATGCTGTAAAGGCCTGCCATGGGAGGCGTGTATCCCATGGTGGCGTTCCCTGCAAAGGAGAACACGCTAACCGTGCTGTTTGGCATGGATATCGCCAGGATGATGTTGACTATGGTTGTGTTGGTGGAGGCGTTCATGGAAAATTTCATGTCATCGCCGGCACTGACAGAATGCGGCGAAATCGAATAGGATATGGATACAGGAGATGTGGAAGGTTGGGGTTGGGGTTGGGGTTGGGGCGCGGGGACTGTGAAGTTTACTGTTAGGTATCTTATTTCTGTAGAGTTCCAGTTGTTCGAAGTGTCATTGGCATATGCACGGAATGAATATGTTATGTTGGTGAGGGAAGTCTTGTTTAGGTAACAGTATGAACCTTGCACGGTCATGGATTCATTTGAAGAGAATGTTCCGTTATTCCAGTTAAGGAGGCAGGAGCTTAACGGCTCGTTAGCGGAGACGTTTATGAATATCCATGTTTGGTTGGTCTGGGTGTTGTTTGCAGGGGTGAGAATGCTTGGGGTGGGCGGGGTGGCATCAGGAAGAGAGTAGGAGACTCCAACCCATCTTGTTTCAGAAACATTCATGTTGCCCGCCGAATCGTTCGCATAAACCCTGAACTGATATGCGTAGTTTGGGAGATTGGTCATGTTCCTGTAGCAGGATAAGCCCTGGATGGCCATTGTGTAATTGGCCCAAGTTCCGGAATACCAGTTAAGGAGA
>JAPLVB010000047.1 GCA_026397335.1 Candidatus Aenigmatarchaeota archaeon | reverse complement strand
AGGGTGAAGAATGTGGTTGTCAGAGGGTAGAGCCACATTATTCCTGTGGGATTGAAAGTGTCCAGTAAAAGATGGCCAAGGAAGCCTGCCCCGAACCCTGCGCAAATCTCCGGTTTCCGGGTGGCAAAGTATAAGGCTATCAGCAGAATTCCGAGGATTATTGGAGTGTGCATGAAACCCCTGTGGATAAAGGGAAAGGCCGATCCGGAAGCTATAAAAACCGTGTCTATGTCAGCTATAACCCCTGCTAAAGCAGTTGTCTTAACAGGGAACTTCAGGATGTAGGCAAGGGCAAGCGCGAAAAAGAAATGCGTCTGGATGAGCATGAATTTTATTAGGCGGGGCTGGGATAAAAGCTTATAAATATAACACTGTTATAGCTTTTAAGATAATATGAAAATCGAAACTTTCGGGATGAGAGAAGCAGGCATTTCCTTGATAATAGTCTCTGCGATTCTTTTCTTTGTCTTGCTGTCCGTTACAGGTGAACTTAACAAGCTCATGTACACCGAATGCAACCATCCTCCTGGGGAGGTATGCCCCATGGAGAGCAGCCTGCCGATTCAGTCCTATGCCGGTTTCACTCTGGATTTTGTGGTGGCGGGTTTCGGAGGTTTCCTCATTTACAAATCAAAACAGTCGGAAAAGTTCGTATCAGCGAAGAGGAAGGAGATAGAGAAAACCCTGAAAGAACTTGATGAGGATGAGAAAAAAGTTTACGAGCTCATCTCCAGCTCGGACGGCGTGGTATTCCAGAGCGACATAGTAGAAAAGACAGGATTCCCAAAAGTAAAAATCACGCGCATTCTTGACCGCATGGAACACAGAGGGCTTGTGGAGAGAAGGCGCAGGGGAATGAGCAACATAGTTCTGATCAAGAAGTGAGAGATTTACTGCTGAAATATGATTTCTGTTGCATAACGCTTAAAAAGGTTTCGCTGCACGGGATTTCAGTGCTTTCGAGAGGCGTCAGCCACAAAAAGCTTCATGAAACTAGTTTCATACTTACGGTTATTAGTTGTTTCACGAGAGATTTCACATGAAAAATCTTGGCGGTGGGAAAATGAAAGAAAAAATTGAAAAAAACAGGCTTGCCATAAAAGGCATGACCTGCAAGAGCTGCGAGCATCTGATAACAAACCACGTCAGGAAGATGGACGGCATCAAGCACATAGACGTCAATTATTCAAAGGGCACCGCGCACGTGACATATGACGCGGAAAGGACCGATATTGACACGATAATCGGCGCGATAGAAGAGAAGGGATATGACTGTGAAGAAGAGGATGCGCACAGGGAAGCCAGGCGCTCCAATTCCAGATGGAAGGGCGCAGGGACAGTCCTGGGATTCGCTGTGGTGATACTCGGGGCTTATATCATAGCACAGAGCAGCTTCATTTCTGTGGTCCCCGACCTCGGAACCAATGCGAGCCTGCTTTTAATATTCACAATAGGACTGTTAACAGGGTTCCACTGCATAGGCATGTGCGGCGGATTCATGGTTTCCTACACCACGAAGAACGCAATGGACGACGACGGTGAAGGGAAAAGAAAAAGGATAAATAACATCAAGCCGCACCTGAGCTACAGCGCGGGAAAGCTCATATCATATACCATGGTAGGAGCCTTCTTCGGGCTGGTAGGATCCTTCTTCACCTTCTCCGGACCCATGAGAGGTATAATGTCAGTGGCGGCAGGAGTACTCATGATAATCATGGGACTCAATATGCTGAACATCTTCCCGTTCCTCAGGAAAGTGAACTTCCACGGCCTGGGTTTTCTGGGCAAGAGGATGCACGGAAAGAATAAAGGACCTTTCACGCTTGGGCTTTTTACAGGCTTCATGCCATGCGGTCCCCTGATTGCGATGGAGCTCTATGCAGCAGGCACAGGAAGCGTATTGCTTGGCGCTGCAGCGCTCCTGGTGTTCGGACTTGGGACACTGCCAATAATGAATGTCTTTGGAGCAACTCTATCAATGCTTAGCATGAACTTCACAAAAAGGATACTGAAGGTATCTGCCGTGGTAGTAATGGTGCTAGGAATAATAATGCTGAGCAGGGGAATGACGCTGTCAGGAGTCGGTTTCAACCTGAACTCTGTTTCAGCAGCTGTATCATCCGGCTCAGGCCAGGACGCCATAAACATAACCAATAACGTGCAGCAGATAGGCATGACGGTGACTTCCAGCGGGTGGTCCCCTGACAGGTTCGTGCTGAAGAAAGGCGTACCCGTCAAGTGGGTCATAGATGTGAAGCAGCTGACTTCGTGCAACAATGAGATCATAGTCCCGGCGTACAACCTGGACATAAAGCTAAAGCAGGGAATCAACGTAGTCGAGTTCACGCCAACCAGCGAGGGAGTTGTCTCATGGAGCTGCTGGATGGGAATGATCCCAGGATCGTTCGTAGTCAAGAGCGACATAGACCTGAACTCCCAGACGCAAGTCCAGGCTGCGCTCACCAGCGCCCCGGCGCCAAAGAAGTCAGGAGGATGCGGATGCGGCGGCGGATCAGGGACCTGCGGCAGATAGAAAACCAGGCTTCTTATTAGAATTCGGATAGGTTTGATGGTGGAATATGAAGGAGAAGAAAGAGAAAGCAGCCATAAAAGTAACAGGGATGCACTGCGCCTCGTGCGCGCTCAACATAGAGAAATCGCTAAAAAAGACAAAGGGCGTGCTCTCTGCGAACGTGAATTACGGCTCCGAAAAAGCCTACGTGGATTTCGATCCCTCTGAAACGTCCCTTGAGAAGGTACATGAAGTCATAAAATCCAGGGGCTATGGAGTCGGACTGGAAGACACAGGCGACAGGGAAAAGCAGGCGAGGGACAATGAGCTGAAGATGTTGAAGACAAAGTTCATTGCAGGCGCGATACTCACATCCGTGATTTTCCTTGGAGCATTCCACGAATGGTTCCCATGGATTCCAGCGCTTCTCCAGAATCCTCTGGTCCTGCTGGTTCTGATAACACCGGTCCAGTTCTGGGTGGGCTCGCAGTTCTATTCAGGATTCTTTTCAGCGCTAAAGAACAAGACTGCTGACATGAACACCCTGATAGCCGTGGGAACATCAGCCGCGTATTTTTACAGCGCGGCAGTTGCGCTTTTCCCGGCGGTATTCGTCCCCGAAGGCACAATGCCTGCGCTGTATTTTGACACAGCAGGCGCGATAATAGCGCTCATCATCCTGGGCAGAATATTCGAGATGACAGCCAAGGGTCGCACTTCAGAGGCGATAAAGAAGCTCATGGGCCTGCAGCCGAAAAAAGCCAGGGTGCTGCGCGGGAACAAAGAGATAGAGATAGAGATAGATGACGTGAAGGCAGGGGACGTAGTTGTTGTGAGGCCCGGGGAGAAGATTCCCGTTGACGGAGTTGTTGTTTACGGACACTCAACAGTGGACGAATCCATGCTTACAGGAGAGAGCATTCCTGTTGAGAAGACAAAAGGCAGCCAGGCGATAGGCGCCACAATAAACAAAAACGGAATGTTCAGGTTCCGCGCCACGAAAGTGGGCAAGGACACTGTTCTCTCCCAGATAATAAAGATGGTTGAGGAAGCCCAAGGGTCAAAGGCTCCGATTCAGAGGTTTGCCGACAGGGTGGCATCCTACTTTGTACCAGCCGTCATAGTGATAGCAATATCATCCTTTGCCCTGTGGTATTTCCTGGGTCCTCTCATTCTGGCCGGCTCTCCATACCTTTCCGCATATAGCTCAATGACGCCTTTCTTGTTCTCATTCACGATATTCATTTCCGTGCTCATAATAGCATGCCCGTGCGCGCTTGGGCTTGCCACACCAACCGCGATAATGGTGGGCACAGGCAAGGGGGCGGAAAACGGGATACTCATAAAGAACGGCGCGGCCCTGGAAACTGCCCACAAAGTAAATACAGTTGTTTTTGACAAGACCGGTACCCTGACCAAAGGCAAACCGGAAGTCACCGATATAATTTCCTATGGAATTTCCAGGAGCGACGTGCTCAGGACAGCAGCCATAGCGGAAAAAGGCTCGGAGCATCCTCTCGCAGACGCCATAATGAAGCAGGCCGGGCACGAGAAGATAAAAGTTCCTGACGCAAGGGGCTTCAGGGCCTTGGGCGGGAAGGGCGTTTCCGTTTCGCATAACGGAAAGAAGATACTGCTGGGGAACAGGGCGCTAATGTGGGAGAATAAGATAGAAACAAAGCAGATAGAAAAGACCTTAGCGGGCCTGGAAAACCAGGGCAAGACCGCTGTAATAATTTCCATTAACAGGAAAGTGGCCGGGGTGATTGCCGTCGCTGACACGCCGAAAGAGAGCGCCGGCGAGGCGATTGAAAGGCTGAAGAAGATGGGAAAGGAAGTTGTGATGCTTACTGGAGACAACAGGAGGACGGGAGAGGCTGTTGCGAAGCAGCTTGGGATAGACAATGTTATAGCAGAGGTCCTGCCCGGAGAGAAGGAGGGCAAGATAAAATCCCTGCAGAAGAAAGGGAGAATTGTCGCAATGGTGGGCGACGGCATAAATGACGCCCCTGCCCTCGCACAGGCTGACATAGGGATTGCGATAGGCTCAGGAACGGATATAGCGATTGAGACCGGGGACATAGTGCTCATAAAGAACGACGTAAGGGATGTTGTGACAGCAATAGAACTCAGCGGCTATACAATAAAGAAAATCAAGCAGAACCTTTTCTGGGCTTTCATTTATAACACTGCGGGCATACCGATAGCGGCTGGAGCGGCTTTTGCGTTTACAGGCTTTCTCCTGAATCCGGTTATAGCAGCAGGAGCAATGGCCTTCAGCTCCGTCTCGGTCGTCTCCAACTCGGTCCTCATGAAGCGCTACAAGCCGAAGAAAAAATGAGAATGTGTAACGAACGTCGAATGCTATGGACATGCTTTTTAAACTCATGATATCTTCAAGAAATTAAGGGTGATAGAATGGCAAAATGCCTTATATGCAACCATGAGCATGCGGTAAAAAACCTGGACCCAATCTCTTGCGGTGTATGCAAGATGTGCGGGATGGTTTTGTGCGGCAAGCGGTTAACAGTCAAAAACGCGGGAAGGGTTTATGCCTTCTGCTGCACAAGATGCAGGAACACACACAAGAAAATGTCCTCCGTTATGAAGAAGAAGCTCACGCGGGGGGAAATAACCGAGAAGGAGTTCCAGGACTTCCAGGACGGCGTCGTGATTTGAGGCGGTCCCGCAAATGGGACTTGTATGCATAAAAGTTTTAATAAGCTGTTTCTTTATTTTTCTGTATGAAGCTCATTCTAGTGAGGCACGGAGAGACGGAGTGGAATGCAACAGGCCGCGTCCAGGGAGAGGCGGATATACCCCTTAACAGGAAGGGGCTGGAGCAGGCAAAAAAAGTCAGTGCCCGCCTGAAAACTGAGCCGATTGACATCATCTATTCCAGCAGCATGAAGAGGGCCAGGCAAACCACAGAGGCAATCATGAAATTCCACAAGGTCCCCATAAGATACAGCAATCTTCTCAGGGAAAGGAAGTTCGGGAAGCTAGGCGGCATGCCCAATGAGGAGTACAGGAGGATACGCGAGAAGGAAGGGATAGAATTCCATCTTTTCAGGCCTCCTGGCGGCGAGAATTACGTGGACCTCCAGAAAAGGGTGAAAAAATTCCTGGCAATGATAAGGAAGGAGCACGGCAGCCAGACGGTTGTTGTGGTGTCTCACGGTGGGGTTATAAGGACCATTATAACAATCCTGACCAAAAGGCCATTGGCGAATGTCCATGAAATAGAGCAGCACAACGCTTCCATAAACGTGATAGAGCTCAGATCCGGCTCCCCTCCGAAAATCCACTACCTGAATTCAACGGAGCACTTATGAGAGTAAAGGTCTTCCTTGAGAAGGAGAACGCTCACAAGAGCATGGAGATTCCAAAAGACCACACTATCGAGTCCTTGCTCAAGAGAATGAAAATAAACCCCCAGACCGTGATAGTTTCCAGGAACGGAGAGGTCGTAACAGAGCAGGAAATTCTAGACGACAAGGACGAACTGAAGATTTTTTCAGTGAAGCTTGGTGGATGAGCATGCCCGATTCGCGATTCGAGAGGCAGCTTCTTGTTTTCGGAAAATCCAGGCAGCGCAGGCTCGCAAAATCCCGGATAGCAATAATAGGGTGTGGAGGCCTTGGCTCAGTAGCAGCACAGTACCTTGCCATGGCAGGAGTTGGATTCCTCAAGCTGATAGATTCAGATAATGTGGAACTCTCGAATCTTAATCGCCAGTTCTTCTCTCATTCAGATTTGGGCAAGCCAAAAGTTTCCTGCCTGAAAGACAGGCTGGAACAGCTTAACCCTGAAACAAAAATAGAAGCAGTCAAAGAAAAAATCACGGAGAAAAACTGCGTGCAAACAATCCGCGATTGCGATGTCATCCTGGACTGCCTTGACAACTTGGAAATAAGGCTTGTATTAAGCGATGCGTGTGAATCGCTTGGAAAGCCTTTGGTGCACGGCTCCATCCAAGGCTTGTCGGGCCAGCAGATCACGCTTCTGAAAGGGAGCGGCTACCTTCGGAAGATTTTCAGGAACAAACTGCCGACAAAAGGAAAGATTCCTGTTCTCGGCCCTGCCCCCGGATTCATAGGCTCCCTCCAGGCGATGGAGGCCATAAAGCTCATAACAGGGTTCGGGAAGCCGAACACGCGGCTGCTGGTCTTTGACGGGGAGAGGAACAGCGTGGAGTATGTGAATATCAAGCGATGATCAGTATTTCCTAAGTTCCACTCTTTCTACGAAATCCAGCTTCTTGAGCTCTTCACAGAATCCGTCCAGATTCTTGTCTCCCATCATGAGGGAGAAGTCTCCCTCACGGTCATGGCTAACGCCAATCCAATCATAATCCGAGGCAATATACACTATCTCTCTGCAGTTCTCCTTGTCCGTGCCTTCCTTATAGCGGATGTCCACGTCGAACATACCATTGGTATAGAAGGAATTTTTATAAGCTGGATGCAATATTACTCCTATGAAATATAATGCAGTAATTTTTGACTTGGATGGGACGCTTGTATATACGCCACTTGAATGCACGCGTTACCTTGCAAAGAAAGCATTCGGCGAATTCGGGATAAATCTCAGCGACGAGGAGGCGGACTATTTCTGGTTCAGCCACAAGAGGGAAGACTTCATCGGGGAAAAGGGGCTGGATGTCGAGACCTTCTGGGACGTTTACAGGAAGCATGATACATACGAGTTCAGGAAGCCGTCCTTGAAGCTATACGAAGATGCTGGTATTATACAAGAAGCAAAGAGCAAAGGATACAAAACAGGAATAGTTACAGGAGCACCTCTTCACATCATTCTTCTTTCACAACAGATAATAGGAAGACAGAATCTTGATTGTTCTATAAGGGCCCAGAAAAAAAGTGGTTTCGAACCCAAACCCAATCCGCAAGCTCTTATACACTGCATAGAATCAATAGGAGCAAAAAGCCCGGAAACCATTTATGTGGGGAACGGGGATGAGGACGTTCTGGTTTCAAGAGCTGCGGGGGTTCTTGACGTGATTATTGAAAGGGGCGAGCATGACCTGATGAAAGAGACGCCCTCGCTGAGAATAAAGTCGCTTTATGAACTGAGGGATTTTTTGTGACTATGATTTCACGGCCTCCATCTTAAGGCTCTCTATCGGAAGGCCCCTGTACTGCAGCTTGCTTATCTTCCTGTCTTCCGAGAGAATCCTGACCTTGAAGCCTGCGTCCTTGGAGATTTTTATGTAGTCCTTCTTGAGCAGCGCCCCTCCCACGCATCCGGCGATGAGTTCCTTGTCGTTTCTCTGCTCTTTTGTAAGTTCACTGAGAAGGACAATGTCCGAGATGTACATACTTCCTCCTTTCTTGAGCACACGGTACGCCTCTTGGAAAACTTTTTTCTTGTCAGGCGAAAGGTTTATCACACAATTGCTTATTATCAGGTCAACAGAATCGCTGTCAACTGGTAAGTTCTCTATCTCCCCGAGCCTGAACTCCACGTTTTGATAGCCATATTTCTTGGCATTTTCTTGCGCCTTTTTTATCATGCTTTTGGTCATGTCCACCCCGATGACTTTCCCGGAAGAGCCGGTTTTCCTCGCGGCAAGGAAGCAGTCAAACCCGGCGCCTGAACCAAGGTCAAGCACAATATTCCCTTCTCTTATGTTTGCCATAGCGGTCGGGTTTCCGCAACCCAGGCCGAGGTTGGCATCGGGAACGGCCTTTATCTCCCCTTCCGAATATCCTATTATCTTGGAAATATCCTTGCTGGAAAAGGTTCCGCAACTCCCGCAACATGAACTTCTCGCAACCTTTCCGTAATGCTCCCTGACTATATTCTTCACTTCGCTCTTTCTCATCCCATCACCAGTAATATTATCTCTGAGGTATTCTATAAAACTACCGGTCTTTGTAGGCAAGAAAAAATCCTACTCCAATATATCCGCACTGTCTATTATCCCGTCACCGTCCATGTCATAGCCGCGGACTACTTTTGCGTTCACGCTCTTCTCGTACTTGTTGCCGGAGAAGACCTTTTCAGCCTTTGTTATGAGGGCGATTATCGCGGCGCGCGTGCCCTGGAAGCGCTTTCCTGCGACCACAAGTATGCGGGATTTTTTATCCCACGGGTTCTGGATGGAAACTATCAGCCCGTTCTCGTCCTCTGCGTAGGATTTCTTGGAGAGGGTTGAGAAGATTTTCACATCATTCTTGAGGTCTATGTGAATCGGAAGTTTCGAATTCACCTTGTTCGTTATCATGTTCGCTGTGGGGCCGCCTATGAGAATGAGATTCCCTTTGAGGTCTTTCTCGCGGATCTCCGTGTCCAGCTTGTAGTTAGGAGTCCCTGTGCCGTCCGTGAAAGCCCCGAGGAAGAGGGCGAAATCTATCGCGCAGCAGGAATCCGAGGCACGAGCCTTCCAGGGTCCATGCGGATCAGGAGAGCCCACTATTATTTTTGAATTAAGCTTTCCCTCCGAGACGAATGGTTCCATAAGCCTCGCGTGTCTGGGGGAGGATATCTTAAGCTCGGTCTTTACCGGGGTCCTGGCCATCTTAAATCCGAAAGCATAATCCTTTGTCTGGTAAAATACAGCCATGGTTCCATGTCTTCTCTCCCGCTTCACTTCGCGGATGAGCTTTGCGGCCTTGAACTTGTTTATGTAATAGTAGACTTTCTGCTCATGGATTCCAAGCTTCTTGGCTATATCCATGGGACAGCCCGGTTCCGCGAGCTCCTGCAGTATCCTCCAGCCAAGGCCGCTTGTGAGATTCTTCAGGGCTTCAGGACTGTCAAGAAGGGAGATTGGTATGGCTGTCTGCTTCTTGCCCGAGCTTAGCAGGAAATGCTTGTCCATATTCAATCCATTATTACTGATTTTATAATATTATAAAAATATTTTTAATAATACTTATAAAGCTTTCCCTCTCCAGGCGCCAGAAACGCAGGCGGTTAAAACAGAATTCTCAGTAAAGCGTTTATATTGGCCCCGCACATTTTAGTACTATCATAAGATTCGGGGCAACGGTCATGCCCTTCCCTCCGGACTGCCGTTGCTCCTTACGATTTATAAAAAACCATGTGATTGCGGAATGTGCGGAATAATAGGATACGTAGGCGATAAAGAAGCAGCCCCCATTCTGCTGGAGTCGCTGAAGAAGCTCGAGTACAGGGGATACGATTCATTCGGGTTCGCCACACTGTACGAAGGCAATATATGTGTACATAAAGATGTAGGAAGGATAAGCGAGCATAAAAATCTCAACCTTCCAGGAAAAATCGGGATAAGTCATTCTCGCTGGGCAACCCACGGAGGCGTCACGAAAGAGAACTCGCACCCACACATGGACTGTAAGAATCAGATTGTGGTTGTGCACAACGGGATCGTGGAAAACTACCAGGAACTCAAGAAGGAACTGCTTGGGAGGGGACACAAGTTCCGTTCCCAGACTGACACGGAAGTAATAGCCCACCTCATAGAAGAAGACCTCGGTTCTGGATTCGAGGCCGCAGTAAAGAAAGCCTTGTCAAGGATAGAGGGCCGCTATGCCCTGGTGGTGATGGAAAAAGGCTCTGACGAGCTTATTGCCGTAAGGAGAGGTTCTCCCCTTATCATAGGGGCAGGAGAGCATGAGAATTTCGTGGCCTCGGACATACCTGCATTCCTTGAGCGCACGAGGAACGTCATGTATCTGGATGACAATGAGATGGCTGTGCTCACCAGAACCGGAGTGAGATTCTGCAATATCCAGACCGGGGAGGAGACGAAGAAAAGGATTATAAGGATAGAATGGGATGCGGAGCAGGCGAAGAAGGGAGACTACCCGCACTTCATGCTCAAGGAGATAATGGAGCAGAAAGAGACAATAATGCGCGCGATAAACCAGGACGAGAGGGAGATCCAGAACATAGCGGACGAGATAAACAAGGCGTTCGGGACATTCTTTGTTGGCTGCGGAACCGCCGGAAAGGTCTGCCTTGCAGGAGAGTACATATTCTCAAAAGTGGCGAAGAAGCACGTGAACTTTGTAGTAGGCTCTGAGTTTCCCAACTACCATCATTTCCTCAAGCCCCGCACGCTCATGATAACAATCTCGCAGAGCGGCGAAACAGCGGACGTGCTGGAAGCAGTGGAGGTCGCAAAGAAAGAGGGAGTGAAAGTTATATCCCTTGTGAATGTGATGGGCTCCACCTTGGACAGGGTTTCTGACCACACATTCCTGATAAACGCAGGACCTGAGAAGGCAGTGGCCTCCACCAAGGCCACCACAGCACAACTCGCTTTGGTCACACTTCTTGCCTATGCCTCCGCAGGAAAGCTTGAGGAAGGCAAGCGCCTCCTTATGGAGACAGCTTCAGCCGTGAATGACATGCTCAATCCAAGATACGAGGCGCACATAAAAAAGCTCGCAGAGAAACTCAAGGACGAACCGAACATTTACATAATAGGGAGGTCACTGAATTTCCCTATAGCTTTAGAGTCAGCGATAAAGATACAGGAGGTCAGCCGCATACACGCGGAGGGGTTTGCAGGCGGGGAGCTGAAGCACGGGCCTTTAGCTCTTATACATAATGGAACGCCTTGTATAGCTCTTATCGCAAACGATGAGGTGAAGAAAGATGTAATAAGCAACGCAATGGAAGCAAAGGCAAGAGGGGCTTACATAATCGGCATATCTCCTGAGAGCAATGAGATTTTTGATTATTGGATTAAGGTTCCTGATGCAGGTAATGCTTCTCCCATTGTCAATATAATTCCGGTGCAAATTCTGGCATACCATCTGGGAGTATTAAAGGGACTTGATCCAGACTATTGCGTCAATTTGGCAAAATCGGTCACGGTGAAATGATAATATGCAAGCCATAATCCTCGCGGCAGGGAAGTCCACAAGAACATACCCTATCACTCTTACCAGGCCTAAGTGCCTTGTCAAGATTGCAAACAAGGCGATAATCCAGCACAACCTGGAGAACCTGCGCGGCCTCGTGGACGAGGCGATCATAGTAGTGGGCTACATGAAGGAGATGATAAAACAGTTTCTGGGGAGCGAATTCCAGGGGATTAAGCTCACCTATGTGGAGCAGAAAGAGCAGCTCGGGACAGGGCATGCCCTCCTTGCAGCGGAAAAATCCGTCAAGGGAAGGTTCATGGTGATGATGGGGGATGACATATACTACAGGGAAAGCATGGAGTCGCTCCTCCCGCACAGGAATGCGCTTCTCGTCCAGAAAGTCAAGGACCCCTCAAGGTTCGGGGTCTGGATTACGAAGGACGGGTTCGTTTCGGGATTTGCTGAGAAGCCGAAGGAGCGCATCTCTGACCTTGTGAACTGCGGGCTTTACGTTCTCGAGCCGGGGATTTTTGGCGAGATTAAGAGGCTCGGGAAATCAGAAAGGGGCGAGTACGAGCTTAACGAGGCGGTTAATAGTTATGCAAAAAAGCATGCTGTGAAATGCGTGGACGCGGAAAAGCGCTGGCTCTCCGTTGGCTACCCTTGGGACATCCTGAACGCGAACGAGCGGCTTCTGGATGAGATGAAGCCAGAGATAAAAGGGACTGTGGAGAGGAATGCGATTCTGAAGGGAAACGTTTCGATAGGCAAGGGCACGACTGTGATGGCAGGCTCGTACATAGAAGGGCCTGTCATAATCGGGGAGAACTGCAGGATAGGGCCGAACTGCTACATAAGGCCTAAAACCTCCATCGGGAACAACTGCAAGGTTGGCAACGCGGTGGAAGTCAAGAACTGCGTGATAGGGGACAATGTGAGCATAGGCCATCTCTCTTATTTCGGGGATTCTGTCCTCTGCTGCAACATAAACATAGGAGCAGGCACCATATCAGCAAACCTCAGGCATGACAATGAGAACGTGAAGATGCTGATAAAGAATGACATCGTGGACAGCCAGAGGCGGAAGCTGGGGGTGGTTATAGCGGACGGCGTGCACACGGGCATAAACACCTGCATATATCCTGGCAGGAAAATCTGGCCCAAGAAGCACACGCTTCCGGCTGAAGTCGTCTCGAAGGACAAGATTTAGAGAGACGGCTTGCCATGATCGGTTTAAGCCGTCATTCCTGAATCAACCAATTTAAGAAGCCGGAACCAAATATAATTATGGTTGAGTTTCCCACCAACTTCCTTGACCCGCAGGCAATTTTCAATTTCGCCAATACCCAGTCAGCAGGCTCCTGGCTTTTTCTGGGGATAAACACAATAGTTTCCGCAATAGTAGGAGGCATACTGCTCATATTTCTTGTGGAGGTTTTTAGCCACAAGTTCGGGGAGTCCATAAAGCCGCAGAATGCCTTCCTTGTGACCCTTATAGCAAGCGCGATAACCAATTTCGGGATACTCGGCCTGCTTGCCGGCCTTGTCTCAGCCGTGCCTTCTGTAAGTATAATCCTTATGGCGCTTCCCCTTTTGGTCTGGTTCGTGCTAATCAAGGCATTCTTCAGCGAGATGAATATCCTTCATGCATTTCTCGTGGCAGTGATATTCTTCATGCTTAACATGCTGGTCATACCGTATATAGTGTCAATGGTTGCCGGATTCATACCCATAGGCCTGGCTTGATTCTCCGGAAAAAAAGAATTAGGATACCTCGAATTCCATCCTGCACGTTGTCGGGAATTTTGCCGCAGCCCTTTTGAGCGCTATCTTGACCGCGTTCTCCTGCGACTTGTCCACCCTTATCTCCATTATCCTCTGGCCGGGGTGCACATGGGCTGCCGTGCCTATGGGCTTCCCGAAGGCGAGCCTCATCCCTGTCTGAAATCTGTCCGCGCCAGCTCCTGTTGCGACCGGATTCTCCCTCAGGACCTCATGGGGATAGACAAGCACCTTCATGAAATATTCCTGTTTTGCTCCGAATTTGTCCATTGCCTTGTTGGCAGCGACTCTTGCAGCCTCAAGAGCGTTGTGCCTTATGAGAACATTATTATTGGAAATAATGAACCCTTTCAGAGAGAACTGCTTATTCGGGTTTCCCATCTCGAACTTGTGAATCTTGTTGCTCGGAACTCCCTTCACATAGCCCTTCTTAGGCTTTCTCCTTGACTGCCTTGTCCAGGGCCTTTTCGGCGTCCTGTAGCATTTTGCCGGTCTTAATCCCATAGTTACACCTTCAGCTCGATTGAAAATAATAGAAACGTGTGCTTATAAGTGTTTTGGCTATTTTTCGAAAATAAACCGTTCCCCATAGTTGATTTCATCTAATGCTTGCTTATAGGATAATTTTCCATGTTGTATGTCAGTTATTCTTTTAAAAATATATGTCATATCCCCGTAGTGATAATCAGTATATGGCTGCCTTTCCCAATCCCCCAGTGGACCCCAAGGCTCATTGTAAGTCGCCACGATGTTTATTAATTTTTGAAACGAATCGAAAATATCTTTATATTCAAAGCCTCTTTTATGCAAATCCATTATTACCTTTGCCACTAGCTTAAATCCAGCATCAATTCTTATTTCCTTTCCCGATTCGGTGTAAACCTTTATTTGGCGCAATCTTCGATATTCCTTTTCAAGGTCAACGCCTTCAGGAAAATGCTCCATGCCTTGGTCAGGATTTACGAAATCAAATTGCATCTCCATTACCCTTGCAAATTCTTGCGCAGAGCCGCTGGAGTATTCCCAGTCGTCAGTCATGTATACTTCCTCGGCCTTCTCCTCTATCACCCTCAGCCACATCAGGAGATAATCCCTCTGACTCCATTTCTTCCTTATCGCATCAAATACACATGGAGCAATTGGAGGGAGCTTTATCCGTTCCCTGAGTCCATCAGCAACCTCTATGCCCCTTTCTATGTTAGGTTTGATTACATCAGAAACAACGGAATCCGGATCCGCTTCCCTCAGTTTGTCCAGTGCCTTTACGCCCTTTCTTTCGAGGACATCATAAAGCCTCTTCCCGCCGGTTACGGGCATGCTTACGTATGCTATCGGGTGGCGTATGGAACGGTATGCTCCCAGAATCATATCCATTTCATCCCTTGTACGACGCTTCATTTCCCCGAATTCGCGGGCCATGAGAAAGAATTGAAGTGAAAGAATTAATACGGATTAGTCCCCGTCGCTGTGTATCCTGCTCTTCGGGGCTATTCTCTCTCTAACTTCAAAATAACCCATCCTTCAAGAGGCCAATCACAATAAAGTTCTAAATTTCCATCCTCGTTCAGTCTCGGACGGTCTAATCCACCGCATCTGTCAGAACTATAATCAGCTTTTTTAGTGCACATCAAATCTCTTTTTTTGAATCTTTTTGGCGGGCCTTCCCTTTGATGCCTTTGTATTGTTACATCTTCTGGAAGAACCCTCAAATAAGGGCAGTCAAAAAGGTTATTCTCCCTACTCAGGCCTGATAAATATCCTGTAAACTCCGGGCTTTTGCGCCTTTCGCTATATTGAAATTCTTTTGGCATTTTAATCTCCTAGTGTATAAAGAATAAACCAAATTTTATAAGCCTTTCCCACTAATCAGTCCCTTCGTTGTATATCATGCTCCCGGAAACCAGCTACTTGGATTCCTCATGAATTTTGCTTTCAGTTATGGATTCTTGCTTATTATATTTACAATCTTCTCTGACATTGTAAGGCCTTTCGCATTCGGATGATAATTTATATAGAACAAGCTTTGCTATTCTCATGTTCGGGTAGAGAGCAACAGGCATTTTTCCCATATTTGTTATTTCCAGAACAAATTTCCCTTCCCAGCCTGGGTTTATGGAAGCCGATGTTGCATGGATAGCAATACCAAGCCTGCCAAGGCTTGATTTCCCATCAATAGAACCCATAAGGTCAGGCGGCATCTTTATATATTCCTTGAGAGAGGCCAATACAAATTCGCCAGGATGAATGATAAAAGGCTTGCCGTCTTCCAGAATAAGCCTTTCTGTATAATCCTTGATTTCTTGTTTTGTGTCAATGTAAGGGGTGGATATAATCTTGAAAACCCTGAACTCATTTCCAAGTCTCAAATCAACTCCAGCGGGTTGTATCTGTGTTTCTGGATAATCCAGCGGCTCTATAATAAGCCTCCCTTCCTTCAGGAGTTTCTTGATTTCATGATCCGGCAGTATCATATTATCACAGCTACAATATAATATTCACATTAATTAACAGAATTAATTATTATAAAGGGATGATTAAAGAGGGTTAAAGAAGGAAATTAAACGATAGAAGTCGGAACTGAAGAAAAAACCACCTTCAAAAGGCATTCGAGCGATAATATGAACCGCTTCATTTTCATACATGGAAAAAACCTAGAGCTCTCCCTGGCAGAGCTGGTCTCATGGTTTGATTCGAACAGCTATTATTTCAGGATAACGGAAATCGGAAAGGGCTTCATAGCAGCAGAGGCGGAGAAAGCTCCGGAGGCTGACAGTCTCGGGGGAATGATAAAAGTCTGCAGGCTTCTGGAATCGTTTGACAAGAAGCCGATTCATACAAGAGAGAGCATATTTGAAAATGCTCCGCTGAAAGACCTTCCTAAGTCCAAGGTTTTCGGGCTCAGCGTTTACCCGAATTCAAAAAAGAACAACAAGTTCTTCCAGCATTATGCCTCTTCCCTTAAGCGAAACCTCCGCCAGGCTGGAATTAATTCAAAATTCATGCCTGTCCCGAAGGAAAGGAGCGCACTCACGCATGTGGAGGTGCTGAAAAAAAGGATTGAAGAGATTGTGGTCTGCATGGGAAGGAAAAAAATCCACGTAGGCAAGACAGTCTCGGTCCACAACCCGTTCGAGTTCCAGAAGCGCGATATCCAGAGGCCCGAGCAGAGGCCCATGTTCTCGATACCTCCCAGGCTTGCAAGGATAATGGTTAACCTAACAGGAGCTAAAGGCCTCCTTCTTGACCCGTTCTGCGGGATGGGAACAATCCTCCAGGAAGCAAGCTTGATGGGTTTTGATATTCTGGGAACTGATATAGATGAGGATTGCTGCCTGGCCGCGATAGAAAACCTGTACTGGCTTTCCCAGGACTACAAGCTGTCTCTTTCGAATCTGGACAAAAAGATTATGAGAGTGGACGCCACAAAGCTCTCGAAAGTGTTCCAGCCCAAGTCCATAGATGCAATAGTCACAGAGCCCAACCTCGGCCCTGCGCTCAAGATCTCCCCGGACGAGAACAAGGCGGAAGGGATTCTCCGCGGCCTTAAGCCGCTTTACGAGAAGTCTCTCAAACAGTTCTCCACGATCCTGAAAGAAGGCGGAAGGGTGTGCATGGTCCTCCCGCGGTTTGAATTCGGTGAGCACTTCGCCCACCCGGAGACAGAGAAGCTCGCGGCCAGGGCAGGCCTGAGACCTGTGGACATCCTGGCAAAATACAATCTGCCGCACTCCTTCCCGTATGTGGACAAGGAAGAGAGGCACAAGACCATAAGGGAGATATGGGTTTTCGAGAAAATACCTGAGCCGCCTTCCAGGCCGGAGGACCTACACAAAAAAGAATTTCAAGCCTGAATAATGCTTATGGAAGGCTTAAATCCCTTTGAGACAAGAATTGTCAAGTGATTTTCATGGACAAAGATATGCCAAAACTGTGCATTTACTGCAGCAGACACGGGCAGAAAAATGATTATCTTAACTGTATTTATCAAGAACGCAAGAAGGACCCGTTGCTCTGCTGTCTGCACAGGTTTAGTGATGAAGGGCAGGAGAAAGAAATCCACAAATCAATAAGCTTGAGGTAATTTATGGAAAAAATCCAGGTAACAGAAGAGATAACAGATTACAAGGATTGTATTTTCTCGAAGGCGTGCCAAGAGTACAAAGACAGGCGTTCAGAGCCTGATGTAAGATGTCCGGATTGCGGTTCATATACCAGCACAATCCTTGCCAATAAGCTTAAATGGGATTAGACTGACCTGGCCGCCTCATAAACCTCTTCATGCACCTTGGAAGGTTTAAATTCTTTTTAGTGAAATATTATTTATGAATAAACTACAGGCAGAAAAAAGAGGGGTTTGCGAATATCTCGATGGTTGTTCTAATTTTATTAGAGAAAATGGATGCGTACCGCGATGCTTACAGCCAGAAAAAAACAATATTTATCAATGTTTTTCTGGCGGATTTGTTGAGCAGTGCAAACGCGAGCTGGAATACAGGGAACATTATATGGATTACTAAACCCCCCTCGCCGCCTCATACACTTCTTCGTACACCTGCATGCTCACTGAGAAGTGCGTGTAGTGGCCCACGCCAATCCCCAGCTGGTCTGCCATGTATTTCTGCAGGGCTGAGAAAGCGTACGCATTACCCGGCCATGCGCTGTAAAGGTCATTAGTCTTCATTACCACGTTCATGTGCAGCTTGTCCTCGACTACCTGAGGATGCATGATTACCAGGCAAGGCGAGGAAGTGTCTATCCTTTCCGGAGTGAATTTTGCCAGGTCCCTCAGCGGAATCCATGTGTGAAGGACCACTGTCCTGCGGGTGGGGTCCTTCCTGAAGATTTTTATGGCCTCCTCAACCTGGTCAAGCCTCTGGACTATGCATTTTCCTTGGGAGACCTTATGCACGTACTCCTTGGTCTGGTGTTCATCAGAGATGTGGGGCATGCCAGCCCGAATCAGGCAATCCGGGTAGTGGCGAAGTCTTGCGTAATAAGTGTACTCAAAACTGTTCTCCTTGTCCTTCGTGTGGCCGTGTATTATGCTTTGCGCATACTCGTCAGCCATGCTCTGCGTGATTGGGGCCTTTGGCGACAAGCGAGGGCTGGCCATGGGATTCTCGACTGTGAGGAACATTGGGGAATCCTTTGTCATGGTCTGGTATTCGGGGGCCTTAACGAACCTGTTGTACCCATGCTGCATCATGGTGCGCACGGCATTCTCCCAAGCCTGCCCCAGGCTCTCCCCCTTCACAATAAGCGGCTGGTACGGAACATTCTCGTGAGCCATTTCTAACCCCCTCCATAATTTTTTAGATAATCCTTTATTACCTTTGACCTTGTGCCAAGCATCACGAAGCCCCATGAAGCCCCGACTGCTTCCCCGGGCTCAATTTTCAATTTCCTGTTAAACCTTTTTTCATATAATTTTTCAATATATTCAAGGAATAATTCTAATTCTTCTCCATTCGTGAAATCTACGCGCGGAGTGTAATCAACCTGCCAATTCCTGCCTCTTACCGTAACAACCCTCGCCATTGGGATTCCGTATCTAAGTTCAGAATTCGGATTATCAAATACTTGATGCACTTTTTCTTCTCCAAAGCGCTTTTCAAAAGCCTGTCTTATTTCCATTATAAATCCCTGTCCTGCTCGTATTCCAGATTCTTCTTTATCGCGAGCTCGGCCTTGAACAGTTCGCGGCCGAGGTAGGCTGCATGCTCGAACCTTGAGAGAAGGCACTCCCTGACTATCGTGTGGTATATCTCCTCCGCGTTTTTTCCTGCAATAACTTTGGTTATCTTCCCATTAATATCATGGTGTTCGACAATTATCTCCCTGGTATGGAAGTTGGGCTGGATTGTGAAGTAGCCTTTCGGGTCAGCCACATAATCCCTTTCCGTGTGGCTTGCCTGGACACTCTCGGTTTTTTCTGAGAATATCTCCGCGCCCTCGAATGGTCCGGGATTCTTTTCAAACAGCTCTTCGACTTTTTCCATGATTTTCTGGATGTCCGTCTCTCCCGGCATGGCCACGGGAATCACCTGCTTCCTGAACCGTTCAACCTCTTCCTTCGTGAGGTTTTTCACAACAGGTATCCCGCCATTTGCCCCGATTATGCGGCCTTCGGAATCAACCCCGTTATCTATCAGGGAAACAATCGCATTGTCCACGAAGTGGCCCATCGGGACCTTCCCGCAAATTATCATGTACCTTATGTTCGGGTTGGAAATAGTGTTCTTGACGATTTTCTCTATCCCCAGATTCTCAGTCACGCACTTCCCTGCTATCGCTATCTTGTCCATCGGGAACTCCATGCCCACGGTCGCCATGGTGCAAATCGCTATCGGTGACTGCTTGTTCCCCACTTTGTACCTTCCCTCCAGAACAGGCCAGGTTTCTGGCTGGACAGCCTCCGGCTGTCTTTCTAACTTATCTGGCATAACTAATTTTGCACCTGAAATTATAAATAATGATTTTATACTCACGAAACCAAATAATACACATGAGGCATGAGGACAAGCTGCAGCTTATCTGGGCCGGAACCTTCATAATGTCCGGGCTGATATTCGCCTTGGCTTTCTGGTTCACTCCTGTGATAGGGACTCTTGCAGCGCTCGGCTACATAATAATGTATGTTGGACTCTCCATCGCTTTCTTACTGGTTTTCAGGAGCATGGCCAAGCTGAATACAGAATTCGTGGACACGCTGAAGGGAAAGAAGGCCGATATAGAGCAGATGAAGAAGTCAGTCGAGAGGAAATACCTCAAGAAGCGCATAGATGAGCAGACCTACAGGCGCTTGGTTCAGGATTATGAGCAGCAGCTCACAGAGCTTGAGGTCAAGATAAAGAATTTAAGGAAGATATAATAAATCAGAAATATTTTGCAGGTATCATTTTCTTCAGTACTTCCAAGAAACTTGGTTCAGGTGAACGGCCTTCTGAAAGCTGCTTGTATCCCTTTAAGTTTTTTAATGTAAACGGGTAGTCTATCTTGCCTTCCATAATATCTCTTGCTATTCTTTCATCTGGATATTGTTCTATAACAGTTTTTCTAAAAATATCACGCGTTTCAGCTACAATTTCGCTTTCCTGTGCACGTCCATGCATGCTTTTCAGCAGTTCCGAATCAGTGACATTGGTTTTTTCAATCGTTTTTTCTTCAGCGATTTTATCAGAAAACTCAACCCACCCGCCTTTTAGCATGTGATGAAATCGTATTCCGAGAAGCGGTATTCTATAGCAATACCATTTGAAATATTCTTTTTCATCAGGCTCCAAAGGAATAAGACCCATCATGAATTCATTCAAACCATCTGCTGAATAAATTGGATTTTTAGGAGCGAGTCCATACACTATGCGATAAGGAAGAATAATTTCAGAATCTTCAATCCTTACTTCAAAATCCTCTGGTTCGGGCTTTTCCACCATTATTATTTTCCCATCCCGTTCCCCCTTTTCCAGAGATTCCCTTACGATTTCCAGTTTGCTCATCCCAACACCTTAGAAATAGTAAGGACATTAGTTTTTTAAGCCGATGCCTCTCCAGAATCAATTGTTCTTCCCCGCGGCTGCATGCGCCTGCTCTATGGTTTTTTCTGCTTTCTCCTCTTCTTTCGGGAGCTCCACTGCTATGACCTTGGACTCCCCGTCCTCCATGGAAATCCCGTAAATCTGGTCAGCTTCCCTAACCACTGTGTCATTATGGGAGATGACTATGAACTGGGCGAGCTTTGACTGCTTCTTTATAAGATTCGCAACCCTCACGCTGTTAACCTTGTCCAGCGCCGCATCCGCCTCATCCAGGATGTAAAAAGGAGTGGGCTTGTGCCTCTGGATGGCGAAAAGGAATGCGAATGCGGTGAGGGTTTTTTCCCCACCAGACATGCTGTCTATGTTTATGAGGCGCTTGCCCGGAGGTGATGCGCGTATCGCGAGGCCTGAATCAAGCTTGTTGGGGATATCAAGCGCGAGCTCTGCCTCCCCGCCCGTAAGCTCTGTATAAACCTGCCTGAAGTTCTTTGCAATCCCTTCAAGGGTGTGCATGAACGAGCCGATTCTCTTCTCATCAATCTTGTTTATAGTGTCCTCTATCGAGCTCTTCTCCTGAACGATTCTATCGACTTTCTCCCTGAAGTCCCTGAACTCCTTACTCACAATCTCATAGTCTTCAATCGCCTTCATGTTCACAGGGCCGAGGGACCCTATCTGCACTATGCAGTCTCGCTCCTTGCTCTTCAGGGTGGAGACTTCCATATCCACGAAAGGTTTAAGCCCTGAAAGGTCCTGCTTCTCTCCCTTGGCTCCTGACTGGTCAAGTTGGACTTTCAGGTTGTCAAATTTTGCCTCAAGCCTGGCCTTCTGGATGTTAAGCTTTCCGATCTCCTGCTGGAGTATCAGCCGCTTCTCATAAGCCTCTTTCCTTTTCTCGCGTACTCTCTTGAGAGCCTCATCAATCTTTGCCTTGTCCCTCTCCATGCTTATTGTCTTGGTCTTCTTCTCCTTTGCAGCGAGTATCTCCATCTCCTTGTTCAGGCTGATTATGTCTTTCTCGAGATTTTCAATCTCCGAACCTATGCGCTTCTTCTCACCCTCGTAGCCGCTTATGTCAGCTCCCTCACGTTTCTTGTAGAAGCCTCCTGTTATCGCGCCTGAACTCTCCATAAGGTCCCCGTCCAGGGTGACCATGCGGACGCGATTGGAATTGAAAATGTGCTTGGCCTTCTCTATGTCATTGACGCATGCAGTTGAGCCAAGGACGAAATTCACAGCAGCTGTGTATTTCGGCTCGTGATGGACTAGGTCAGACATCCAGCCCATTGCTCCCGGCGGCAGGTCCTTTCTCGCGTAAGGGTTGATCTTGTCAAGCGGGAGGAATCTTGCGCGGCCTATCCTGTTGTGCTTCAGGTAGTTCACGCATTTCACTGCATTGTTAGCGGTGTCAACAACAATGTCATTCAGGTGGCTCCCTGATGCGACCTCAAACGCGATTTTGTAGTTTTTGGGAACTTTTATTAGGTCCGCGAAAACTCCCATTACGCCTTCGTGCCCGATGAGGCTCCTGACAGCAGGGTCATACTTCCTGTCAGTCACGGAAAGCCTTTCTATTAGGACGTCAAGCCTCTCTATCTCGCGCCTGTGCGACTCGAGCCTGTCCTTCTTTATCTCAACCTCTGACTGAACCCGCGAGAGCTTTTTCGTCACTTCTATCTGGCTTGAAGCCTCAAGCACATCTTTGGTGAGCTGCTCGAGCTTGTTCTCTTCCTCGGCAAGCTTTACATCAAACTCTTTTATGTCCTTCTCGAGAGACTGGTTCTCCTTCTCCTTCTCTTCCGTCCTCTTCACAACCTCCTCAAGGGTTTTCTCGCTCTCCGAGAACTCCTTCCAGAGGATGGAAGCGCGTATCTTCTCAAGGTCAGACTCCAGGCCCTTGTACCTGACTGCAGTGTCCCTCTCCTTCTGGAGCTTGTCCAGGATGTTGAACTTCTCCTGCAGGATCAGCTCCGCCTCCCTGACCTTCTCGGCTATCTTTTCCAGCTCCTGGAGAGCTTTCATCTTCTTCTCATCATACTCCCTTATTCCGGAAATCTCATCAATTATTTCCCTCCTCTCTATAGAGTCCATCTCCACAACCTGGTTCACATCGCCCTGCTGGATTATATTGTGGCCATTAGCATGCACTCCTGCCTGCGAGAATACGTCCAGTATCTCCTGCCTTGTGGCTATCTTTCCGTTCAACCTATACGTACTGACTCCCTTGCTGTTCAGCCTGCGGCTTATGGAGACCATATTGTCCTTGAACGGGAGAACCTGGTCAGAATTGTCAAAATAAAGCGTGACCTTTGCAAATTCCGCTGCACCCTTGCTCCTGCTTCCGTGGAAAATCAGTTCCTGTGCCTTCTTGGCCCTCATCACCCTTGAGGAAGCCCTCCCGATAACGAATGATATGCTGTCCCCCACGTTTGATTTTCCCGAGCCGTTCGGGCCTGTTATCACGGAGAAGCCGGAAGGGAAGTTTATCGAAACGTTCCTCTTGAACGATTTGAACCCCTGTATCACGATCTTTTCGAGCCTGCCCATATACTAATTATATGTGCGCAAACTGTTTTAAATCTGCATACTTTCACAGGTAGATTTCTCCCAAGCAAGCTTTTAAAGGCTAGTGTTAAGTTAATTTGCGCACAGATGGAGCATGTAAGAATAATTTGAAGGCGCGAAGCAGCGAAGCACTTTCTTTCGAACGTGAGACAGACGGCTTGAATAAATAGAATAAAGCCGTCATTCTAAGAATCGGGGGTGAGATTATGAACAAAACACCAACAAAAGAGATAATGACTGACGATATTATTTATAAGAACAGAAGGGAGCTGCCCCCGGACAGCCGTGCATAAGGCAATCCCCTTTTATTTCTTTCTATCCAAAATGAAAACAGCCTTCTGGAGAAGGTTAGAACTGAAAAGAGAGGGGATTGATTATGGAGTTCAAACTGAATGATGAACAGCTTGAAGGATACAATTCTGCCTGCAAACTTTTTGCGGAATCTTATGGGCATAACAAAACCATCGAAGATTTGGGAGAATTTATCGGAAAAATCGAAGGTATCATGAAGGGAATGCCAGGAGATAGTGACAGCGACATCAACAAGCATTATATTCATTTGGGAATTATGTACAACACTCTAAAGCTGGAGCATGCCGAAAGGACTATAGAAGAAAACAGAAAGATTCTTGATGAGAAGAAGTTCCCAAGTGAAATAGTGCAAAGTGCAATAATAACAATAACGCTCCCCGAAGCTGAAAAGCAAAGAATAACGAGCAAAGAGATGCTCCGTTATTTTAAAGATTTATCAGTCTAAAACCTCTCCGGAATATCCTCTTTCTTGAGCTTGGCCATCTCGAACTCCTGTGTGAGGCGGACTGCTTTTTCCGGAACTGGACACACTTCCTGGCACTTCCCGCAGAACAGGCACTTGTTCAGATCCGCAAAATATTCCTTTTTCTCCTTGTCTATCTTTATCACGTTATTGGGGCACGCCATCTGGCACTGGAAGCAGAATATACACTTGTTCCTGTCCCATGTGAGCTTGCCCCTGAAACGGGGAGAGAGCTTGGGCTTGTGTTTTGGATACCTTACTGTGAAAGGCCTCCTGAACAGCCTTTTTATCCCTTCTGAAAGTACGGCCATTTTCACACCCAGATCCCGAAAACCGCCCTTATCAAATCTATCAGGGCAAGCGGCCCTATCACGAGCCAGAACAGCCTGAAGGTCTGGTCAATCCTGAGCCTGGCGAAAACAGTCTTTGCGATGGAAACCACAATGACAAGGAAAAAAGATTTTATCAGGAACCATTCTATCGTTCCGCCTCCCAGGAACATGACAACCCCAAGGGATATCAGCACCCAGAACTTCACGGCTTTCGCGAGAGAGAACATCCCGAGCCTGGGGCCAGAATACTCCACAAGCGGGCCCCCAACTATCTCCTGCTCCGCATCAGGCACATGGAAGGGAGGGAGGGAAAGCGAGCCTATTACTGAGACCAGAAACGCAAAGAAGGCAAGGGGGAAATGAGATGCAAGGAAAGGAGAAACCTGGAATCCTGTCATAAAACCGATTGTCAGCAGGGAAACTATGAACGGGAACTCATAGGAGAACAGAAGCGTGAGCTCCCTTATTGAGCCGACAGAACCGAAAGGAGAGCCTGAAGCCCAGCCGGCTACCGCGAAAGAGAGTGTGTAAGCAACCAGCAGATAAATCACGATTAACACGTTTCCTGGAAAGCCTGCCGGAGAAAACCCGGCTACAGGAATGAACACGATAGCTGAAAGCGCTGCTGCGAAAGCAATTACAGGACAGAGAGTCATCACAAAACCAACTCCGTTCCTTGGTGTGATGTTTTCCTTTGACATTAGCTTGACCCAGTCAAAGAAAGGCTGCCATACTGGAGGTCCCACCCTGCTCTGCATTCTTGCGGAAATCTTGCGCAAGATCCCCTCGTAAAGCAGGCCGAAAAATCCTGCTGCGAGCAGGCCAGGGAAAACCAGAAGGAAGAAAATCTCATTAATCATATCCTGACCTTCCTTGCTATTGCATCCATTTTTGCTTCGACTGATTTCCTGCCAGCGATTTTTCCCGAATGCGCCTTCACAGGAATTGTGCCGATGATTTTTATCCCGTTGGAGTCGCACATTGTCTTGAGCGCAGGAACTGCCTTGGCAGCGCTTTCCTCGCCGACCGTTATTATGACAGCCTTCTTTCCTTTGAGCTTTTTGTTCATGTAATAGGGCACGCTCCTGTCAATCAGCATCTTCATCATCCCACTCACATTATCATAGTAAGAAGGTGAGCCGAACACTATCACGTCAGCAGATTCCATTTTCCTGTAAACCTCCTGCATGTCATCTTTTAGGGAGCAGCTTCCTTCCTTGTCGCATTTCAGGCAGCCGTCACAGTGCAGGATTTTCTTCTCCCTGAGGAGTATGATGTCCCCTCCCCCGAGTTTTTTCACCATTTCTCTTACAAGATTCTCAGTATTACCTTTCACAGGACTTCCAACTATTCCAAGAGCTTTCATTTTCTCATATCCTCCAGTTCGTGATGGTCCATGACCTTTTCCTTTCCTGTATTTACATCCAGAACAGTTAGACGGTCGCAGCATGCTATGCACGGGTCAAGGGAAGCGACTGTTATCGGGGCATCAGCAACCTGCGTGCCCTCAAGAATCTTTCCCACGCAGCTGAAGTTCGCGAAAGTTGGGGTGCGTATCTTCACGCGCTCGGGAGTGAGGCCGTTTGACTTTATGTAGTAAATCAGTTCCCCTCTGGGAGCCTCGATTCGTGAGACAGCTTCCTTCCCTTTCTCCACATTTAAGACAAGGGGAAGCTTTGCCTTTGCCTCTCCTGAAGGAAAGTTCGCAAGGCAGTCCCTGATTATTTTCACAGAGCCTCGCAGCTCCCTGAGCCTCACAACCATTCTCTCCATGCAGTCCCCTTCGCTCCCTATAACAGGCTTGAAATGAATATCCCCATAAGCAGAATAGCCGCGGGTGCGCAAGTCCGAATTCAGGCCTGAAGCCCTTGCAACAGGCCCGACAACTCCGAAATCCTGCGCCTCCCTTGCGGAAAGCCTTCCAACGCCTTTGAGCCTTTTTCTTATGGTCCTGTCTTTTGTGAAGATTTTGTAATAGTGTTTCGCCCTCTCCTCAATTTTGTCCAGGTTCTGGTTTATCTTGCGAATCTGGTCTTCAGATATGTCCCATCTCACCCCGCCTATTGTGTTGAAATCCTGCTGAACTCTTTTTCCGGAAAGCAGCTCGGAAATCTCGAGAGCGTATTCCCTGTCCCTCCATATGTAATGGAATGCCGTGTCAAACCCGATTGTATGGCCGGCCACTGCCAGGAGCAGCATGTGCGAGTGGATTCTCTCAATCTCTGCAAATATCGTTCTTGCATATTTCCCGCGGTCAGGAACGGTCACTTCCGCCAGCTTCTCAATCCCCTGCGAATATGTGGCTGTATGGGACTGGCTGCATATCCCGCATATCCTTCCAGCCAGAAACACTCCCTTGAACCACTGTTTGCTCTCGAGCGCCTTCTCAATCCCCCTGTGATTGTAGCCAAGATGCATTTCCGCGTCTATGACAGTCTCCCCGTCAACCTTGAGCCTGAAATGGATAGGCTCGGCAAGCGCGGGATGCTGGGGCCCGATTGGAAGCGTGAACTCATGCAAGAAAAACACCTGTTATATAATTTGGGTCGAGGCTGAATAATAAGGTTAGACGTGATTCTGGACAGAATGTGGCTCTTGCCACATTCAAACGTAGCCGCGTTTTTTCTTCCCAAGATAATCTCCCATACCAGCCCCGGCATATTCACTTTTCGTTTCTGCATAATCAGAGAACTGGATTTCTCCCCCCTTCTTTTCTTTGGTTTCCTCTTCAGCGACATGCCACACAACCTCCGCCGTGCCAGAGGCTGTTTGCTCAGGCGGCTCCAATATGGCAGGCGTAGACATGCTTGTTTTGAATTTCCAGATAAGCGCGCCGGTATTGGCATCCAGGCAGTACATACGGCAATCCCAGGAGCCTGCATGCACCCTACCTTCTGATACCCGGACAAATGTGACAAAGCCGTTCGTCTTGAAGCTCCAGATTTCCTTCCCAGTGGCGGAATCCAGGCAATAAACGTTGTTATTGTACGAGCCGAAGTAGACCTTCCCGTTCCATTCTATCGGGACCGCGATCATCCCTCCCGTGTTGAACTTCCACTTGAATTTCCCTGTTCCCGCATCCAGGCTGTACACGTTATGGTCCCTGGAGCCGAAATAGATGCTGTCCTTTCCTGCAGACGGGGCATAGGCGAAATC
>JAPLVB010000008.1 GCA_026397335.1 Candidatus Aenigmatarchaeota archaeon | reverse complement strand
ATATGGGCGACGCCCCATTTTCCCCTCTGCTGGAACTGCCTGCCTGAAGGAGGCTCTACACCCTTCCTTAACTGCATCTGCTGCAGGGGCTGGGCATTCGCTTCCGTTTTTTGCGTGGCTTGTTCTTCTGCCATATCACTCACTCTTGGCTGGAAGGTGTCTCTTGACACCTTCAATCGAAGTCTCCTCAATCGGTTGCACTTTCGCGGTTTTTGCCGGCATGCGCAGGGAAATTTTCCTCTCCTCTTCAACAGGAACTGTATAAGAAGGGAACCTTGTCCTCTTTCCCGCGACTGAAATGTGGCCATGAACTATCAGTTGCCTTGCCTGCAAAGGCGTTTTTGCAATGCCTTTCCTGAATACAAGGGTCTGGAGCCTCCTGTCAAGAACATTTATAATGTTCACGGCGAGAATATCATCCAGCGTGCTCTCCTTTTTGTTAAGCAGGCCCATCTTTGACATTTTTTCTATCAGAATCCTTTCCTTCTCCTTGTCCTTCTTTGCAATAAGCTCCCTGGCCCTCTGCCTGTATCTTCTCAGAACCTCCTGAGCTATGAGCATCTCCTTTTTCCTTCTCAAGCCGTACTCGTTCAGGAGCTTCCTCTCATCCCTGATTTTCGTGATGTTCCAGGGGCTTCTCGGCTTCTTGAACTTTTTTCTTATCCTTCTCATAACAACCTCGAATGAAAGTGCCTATTGACACTTTCTATCTAACAATCACTTTTTCGCTGCAGGAGCCTCCTTCTTCCTCCTGACGCCGACACTCTTGCCTTTCCTGAATGAAGATCGCGTTCTCTGGCCCCTTACAGGCTGCCCCTGTATGTGCCTCACTCCCCTGTAGCATTTCATCTTCTTCAGCTCGTTTATGTCCATCTTGTGCGTGAATTCAAGCTGGGAGGCAGTCAGATGCCTGGTTTTCCCTGTCAAAGGCTCATTCCTGCGGTTGAGCATCCATACAGGAATGCCTATGGTTTGGGGGTTGAGTATGGCTTCTTCCAGCCTCTTCATCTCGCCATCAGAAAGCTGTCCTAGCTTCTTCCCGGTGAAACCGCACTGTTTTGCTATTGCGTTGCTGAGCATGAATGAGATGCCATCTATCCTTCTTATGGCTTCCTGAACAGGCTTGCTTCCATCAAGGTTGGTCTCCACAAACCTTATTATTTGCGTCTCCCTCGGAGGAGCCGGCCTGGCCTGCTTTGCTGCCTCAGGGGACTTTCCCTTCTCTTGTGCTGGATTTTTCCCTTGTTCTGCCATAGATTTCGCCTGCTTCGTTTGAGCATGATGCGGAATATATCCCGAAGAAACAGAGGTTTCATTCGGGGTAATCGCCGATTAAGAAAGACGGCTTGGATAAATCTAATAAAGTCGTCAATCTCACTAATGGCTGACCCGATTCAGTTTGAAGTCGGTGCACCCGACTTCTTTCGTTAATCGATTACATAACTAATAAACAGCAGGTATTTAAATGTTTAATCTGGAAGCCTGGAAACAACATCCTTCTCGTATTCCATTGAGGCTTTTGCATATTCATCTATAGCCTGCTCATATCTGGTTATTGTGTCCCTCTCTCTGGGGGTTATCACACCCTTTGAGGTGGTTTGACCTATCCATTTTCTCATTCTCTCGACAGTCTGGTTGCAAAAGGCAATTTCTATCTCTGTAATCCTTTTGAGGAGTTTCTGGGATTTCTTCTCCCTCCAAGCATTCAGAAGCAGTTCATCTATCTCAGGATTCGAGCCTGTTCTGTAGTTTTTTATGTTATCGCTGCTCACTAGGGTTCTTGTGAATATGTCCTTCTTGGATTCCCTTGTTTTTATGATGAGCTTTTTTGCGTTTTGCATAATTCTGGAATCATACACGTCAAAAATCTCCTTCACAACGCCGAACTTTACGATAATGTACCAGACAACAGCAAGGAAGAAAACAAAGTAGTTCAGGTAAAGTATGATTGTTATGAGGAGCTCTTCCTTAAGCACCCCAAGAAGCCAGACCCCGAATGTCAGGCCTCCCACGAAGAGCGTGAAGAAAACATGAATACCTGCATAATTTATGGAATTCGGTATGATAAACTCGCGCATCCTCTTCTGCATGAACCAACTTGTGTACCAGCTGAATGAGGACAGCCCTATGTAAAGGAGGATGAATATCACGGAATAGAAGGCGGAGAACCCGAAAATTATCGCGCACATGAAGCTGAAAATACCTATAGAGAAATAGTAGTAGTGGATGACTTCAAAGTATTCAGGCCTTACATAAAATCCCATGCTTAGAATTTGGATTGCTTGCTTTTTAGCGCTTTCATCTCCTCCAGAAGCCTCTCCCTGAACTTCTCCCAGTCCGAGACTATCGCTCCGGCTGCCTTCTTGTGGCCTCCCCCGGTGCCTATTCCCTGCACGCATCTCTTTGCAAGGTTCCCCACATTTACCGCCCCTGACTGGTTTCTGAAGGAAAGCTTCCACTCATTCCCTGATTTTTTCCTTATCACAATAACCTTGTCAGGATACTTCTCCCCGAAGTATGTGGAGACTGCAGAAGTCAGGCTCATCCTGGTCATTATGGTGTATATATGAAGGCCCATCTTGGCGTGTATTTCCCTGTTTCTGTAAGCGTCCTTTATCACCCTTCTTATTTCTTTCCTGACTTTCTGGTGCCAGGTCTTGAGGCGTTTGGATTCCAGGAACTTCCTGTAATCATTGGAATCAAGAAGGATTTTAAGGACACTGTCTGCTCCCTCGTTCCCCTTTATCGTGACAGCAGAGCATATGAGCTCGGAAGCGTAGCCAAGCTTGGAGCTCATGGGATTTTTGCCTATTGACCCTGGGTAAGTTTTTTCAGAGAGCTCAAGAACATCCGTGCAGTACTTTATGTCATAATCCCCTATTATCCCGATTGCAGAAATCCATACAAATGGGGAAACGTTTTTGCCAAGGGACTGGAGGAGCTTGTAGGCAACATAGCTTGTGGCAATATATTTGTCCTCAAAGAACCTGGGATTAACATGGACTATATTCCCGGAATTCATGTTCCTCTCATAAATGTGGTGGTCTATTACAACCATTCTGAGGGAAGGAAGCTTTTTGAAAATATCCTCAAGTTTCTCCCATTCCTGGTCAACAGGCAGGTCCAGAAAAACAATCAGGTCAGGCTTCTTCTCAACCAGCTCTTTTACGAACTCCTTCTCGATTCTGGGTCCTTGTCTCGCATTGCTCTCAAACTCACCGAAAAATTTCAGCAGCAGTGCAGCAGAACAAATCCCGTCCGCATCCCTGTGGCTGAAGAGCAGGCGCTTCCCCGGAGTCTTGAGAAACTCCCCAAGCCTTTTCAGCTCCTTCTCATCCGAGATTATCATGTTTTCCATAATCCACTCTCACTGTGCCGTAAGATATGTTAATTTACCTATTAATAATAGGAATATGGACCTCAGAGAAGGAAAGGCTGCAGTGAAGCTTGCCAGAAAGAGTGCAGAATGTTTCTTGTCAGGCAAAACCCCTTCAAAGGAAAAACTGCCGGAAGTTTTTTCTGAAAACCTGGGAGCTTTTGTTAGCCTACACACTTATCCTAAAAAGGAGCTTCGCGGCTGCATAGGCTATCCGGAGCCTGTTTACCCGCTATGGAAAGCCCTTTCAGACTGTGCAGTGCATGCTTGCCAGGACTCGAGATTCAGGCCTGTGCAAAAATCCGAGCTTCCAAAAATAATAATGGAAGTCTCTATTCTCACAAAGCCGCAGCTTATTGAATGTAAAAACTGCAAAGATTATCCAAAGAACGTGAAAATCGGAAAAGACGGCCTGATTGTCAGAAAGGGCTGGAACAGCGGGCTGCTGCTTCCCCAGGTCGCGACAGAGCACAAATTCTCCCCGGAAGAGTTCCTTGAGCACACATGCATGAAGGCAGGACTTGCTCCTGATTCGTGGCTTGACCAGAACTGCAAGATATACAAATTCCAGGCAGAGATTTTCGGGGAGAAAACTCCGGGCGGAGCGATAGAGAAGGTGAAATAATGGCTGAAGTGAAAATTCTGGTGGAAGGGTATGAAACGGTCAGCATGGGAGAAGAAACTGCTTGCTCCACAATAACTCTCGTTAGGGACAAAAACATAATCATAATAGTTGATCCTGGTGCCTTGAAAAATCAGAAAATTCTCGTTGATGCTCTAAGGAAAGAAGGCCTTACTGTGAATGATGTTAATTTTGTGTGCATTACACACTCCCATTTAGACCATTACAAGAATATTTCAATATTTCAGAAAGCAAGTTTTGTAGATTATTCAGGTTTGTGGTATGAGGACAAATTCAAAGAATGGGACACTGATGATATCCGGCTATCAGACAATATCAGGATTGTTAAAACTCCCGGTCACAACTATGACAATATAACGCTTCTGGTAAAAACAAAAGAAGGTGTTGTTGCAATATGCGGAGACGTCTTCTGGAAAGAAAACTATCCAAAAGACGACCGTTACGCCACAGATAAAAAAGAGCTGGAAAAAAGCAGAAAGAAAGTTTTGCAATTGGCTGACTGGATTGTTCCCGGTCATGGGGGAATGTATAAAGTCAAGAAGGTGAAAACATGAAAGAATGCGTTAACCGTTCAGAAAACCTCAAATCTTGCGGATGCACGTACCCTTCATGCGCGAGAAAGGGCATGTGTTGCGAGTGTATACGCCACCACCGCGCGAATGGCGAGATTCCGGGCTGCTTATTTCCAAGAGAAGCGGAGAAGACTTATGACAGGTCTGTAAAGAAGTTTGTGGAGAGTGTTAGGAAATAATATATTGTTTTATATTTTTGATGCTTACATTAGTTAATTTTTTTAATTATACTTAGGTTTATATTCTGTAACTCAGACAAATATATAGTGATTAAATGGTTAAAATCCATTCTGAAAGAATAAAATCAAGTTTTGAAGGAACGATTATAGATATAGAAACTATTGGGAATTTTTGCGGTTATAATGATTCTAGGAGATACAAAGAGGTAATCCCCGTTATATTTGGTTTCATAAATAAAGACGGACTGAATATTCATTGTGCTAAAAATATAAATTCTATAGATAGATTGAAAGAAAAAACTAAACAAATTCTACTTGAATTGAAAAGACCATTTTATGCATTTAATTCAGATTTTGAATGCGGAACTTTATTTCATCACTTAAGAAAACCAGTTATATTTGAGCGTGAATTAAATAAAGAAAGATTTGAAGGAAAGCGACATGTCGTTCAACTATTAAAAATCCAAAATTATAATGATCCATTTAATGATAACGGAAGAGCTTGTATGGAAGCTTGGTTGAATGGTGAAATAAACAAATCAATTTTACATAATAGAAGTTGTCTTCTAAAAGAAAGGGATATTTTGCTAAAAAGAGGTTTCAGAAAACCAGACGAATTGAGGTTGATAAAATGAATTTAATGCAAAAATACAGACCGCACGGAATTGCTGTAACAGATTTATCAGCTCAGCTATGGTGTGAAAAGCAATTAGAATTTAGTTTTGAAAAGGGCAGAGTCAAAACAAAAGAGATGCAAAAAGGCAAAGAAAGGCACACCGATTTGCATGAAGAAATATATGTAATAATAAAAGTTGAACCGAGAACAATTGAAGACTTTATTGCGGTAAGATTGAACAATTGTTTGGTTGGATTAACAACACTGCTTAAAGGAAAAATGACAAGAGAACTTCCTATATACGGAAAAGTCAATTCTTTATTTGTTCTCGGCAGTATTGATGAATTGGTGTTAAAGAATGGAAAACTGTTAATGCTTGACACTAAAACCAGAGGTTCTAATAATATGCCCAGTGAATCCCAGAAAAGAGTTACGAGATTCCAACTGATGCTCTATAAACATCTTTTTGATTCTATAAAGGACGGTAAATTTAATCACAACGACTTATTAGCATTCTATAATCTAAATGAAAAAAGTACAATAACAAAGGACATTCAAAAACAATTTTTAGAGATGGGTGATAACATAGAACCAAACATAAATAGACTATCCCAAAAAGTTTTTTCTATGATTAAAGGGTTTCCAGAAATTAGTGACAATTTACAAATCAGATATGAGAGCCAAATCACAAAAAAGTTAATTGGTAGTGATGAATTCCAGTTTAATGCAGAACTGTTTAAGAGAGATTGTGATTTTGTTGAAGAATTCTGGTTAGAAAAAAGAAAAGCGATACCTGTAGGTGAAAGCAATAAATGGAAATGCAATTATTGCGAGTTTAAAACATTTTGCTCAAATAACACCAAAACCTTGAACTTGTTTTCAAATAAGCAAATACTATCCTAAAATATCCTGAACCCGCTCGGCTTTATCCCGTCCTCCACAATAACAAACTTCACAGTTCCACCTTCTGGAACCCATCTGTGCTTGACTATTGTAGCTTTCCTTTCTGAAGTCTTGTTCGTGCGCTCCAGATAGACAATCGCTTTAGACCAGTATTTTATCATGTCACCGCCCACTATCTCGTTCGTTCCCGTGTCCCAGTTCTGGAAGGTGTGGGCTGTGATTATCACAGGGATGTTCTTGTCGCGGGAGAGGTTTGAGAGAATGGAGATTTGCTTGGAAAGCTCGCGGTGTGCCTCCAAAGTCTCGGCCTTCGGGTCTGCGTATTCCAGGCGGTAGAGGGCGACTGCGGAGTCAAGAATAATCAGGTCGGTTTTGTGTTTTTCCAGGCTTCGAACGATTCTGCCCTGCTCCTCAAAAGTCTTTGGCTCTATAAGGGTGATTTTCTGGAGGGCTTGCTCTGGATTCTTGGTGAGCTGTTTGAGACGCTCTGCTGAGAAGCCGCCCTCCGTGTCTATGTAAGTCACGCAGCCCCCTCCCTTTATACACTCTATCGCGGCGAGAAGACACAAATTCGTTTTGCCCGTTCCGGGGCCTCCGTAGAAATTGGTTATGGACTTTGGCTCAAGCCTGCTTATTATCGCGTTAAGCGGCTCTGGAAGGGGGATATGAGAATCCATGCAGATATATGGGTTTTCAAATTTAAATCAGCACGCAAATTATACACAGCGGTGCTTATGGACACAGAATCAAGGATGGAACTCATAAGGCAGGTCGGGGAGGAAATAGTCACTGAAGAGGAGCTGAGACACCTTCTGGAGACAAAGGCAAGACCAATCGCCTATGATGGGTTCGAACCCAGCGGAAAAATCCACGTGGCCCAGGGAATTGTGAGAGCCATAAACACAAACAAGATGACAAAGGCAGGCGTCCATTTCAAGTTCCTGATAGCGGATTGGCACGCATGGGCGAACAACAAGATGGGCGGGGACCTGGAAAGGATTCAGACTGTGGGGAAGTATTTCATAGAGGTCTGGAGGTCAGCAGGAATGGACCTGGACAAGGTGGAGTTCGTGTGGGCGAGTGAGCACGCAAGGGATGACAAGTATTGGAAGAAAGTGATGCAAGTCGCCAGGAACTCGACCGTGTCCCGCATAATCAGGTGCGGCCAGATAATGGGGAGGAAAGAGAGCGAGGTCATGCAAGCCTCCCAAATCCTTTATCCGTGCATGCAGTGCGCTGACATATTCCACCTTGACGCGGACATAGCGCAGCTGGGGATGGACCAGAGGAAGGTGAACGTGCTTGCCAGGGAGATAGGGCCGAAAATGGGGTTCTGGAAGCCTGTCATAGTCTCCCATCACATGCTCATGGGACTGCTACCGCCGAGATCTTCTGCGGAAAAACTTTCCACAGCGGAGAAGACAATAGAGCTGAAAATGTCCAAGTCAATCCCTGACAGCGCAATCTTCATGACAGATTCGCCTGCGGATGTAAAGCGCAAAATCGAGAAGGCTTACTGCACGGCAAAAGATGTTTATGAGAACCCCCTTGCAGAGTACATGAAATACATAATTTTCGAGAAGTTCCCCACGGTAAGGATAGAGAGGCCGAGCAAATTCGGAGGGGATATAGAGATTGAGGGATACAGGGAATTCTCAAAGCTTTACGAGGAAGGGAAGATACATCCGGCTGATGTGAAGCAGGCGGTTGTAAAATACCTGAACGAGATTCTTGACCCTGTCAGGAAGCATTTCCAGACCAACAGCAGGGCGAGAGAGCTTGATGAGTACGTGAGGAAGCAGGACGTTACGAGGTGATTTTGGATTGATGTCTGAAAGACGTCTATATATCAATTGTAAGGTGAGAGTATGGACAAGAAAGAGATACAGTTTGGGAACATAAGGCCTGTTTATTCGGATGCTATAATAGTCAACTACACAACCACATGGAAGCCCGACAGGACGGGCAAGAAGGCGGAGAAAAAGGAGCACATGATTAAGATAGTATTCGGGGATTCCACTACCAACATGCCCGTGGCATACGTGGTCATGAACACCATAAACGCAAGAAACCTTATGAACGCAATAAAGAACCAGCTGGATGCGATTGAGAAGGACGCGAAAACAAACAAGGTACCGGAAAGGCCAAAACCGATTTCCACTTCAAGTGGTTACATTGGGTAAACAAAACAGGGTAACTGTATGACTAAAATGGTTGTAACACCATGGGAAGTATCCGGAGATATAGACTATGAGAAGCTCATAAAAGAATTCGGGACACAGCACCTCACGGACGAGCTTATCAAGAAGCTGGAAAAAGAGGCAGGAAGCAGCCACTTCATGCTAAGGAGAAAAGTCTTCTTTTCTCACAGGGATTTGGACGTTGCTCTCAAGGAATATGATGAGGGAAAACCCATAGCTCTTTACACAGGCAGGGGGCCTTCAGGCAAAACACACCTCGGTCACATGCTTCCGTGGGTTTTCACAAAATATTTACAAGATGCTTTGGGGGCTAACCTTTATTTCCAGATAACGGACGATGAAAAGTTCCTCTGCAAACCCGAACTTTCAAAAGAAAAAACGAAAACGTGGGCATACGATAATGCGCTAGACTTTATAGCCTTGGGATTCAATCCCAAAAAAACTTTTATAATCGTGGACACTGATTATGCAAAAACACTTTACAACATGGCGATTCAGATTGCCAAAAAAGTGACAGCGTCTTCTGCAAAAGCTGTGTTCGGATTCACCAATGAGACTAACATAGGGATGATGTTCTGGCCCGCCATGCAGGCAGCACCGTGTTTCCTTCCGAGCGTTCTTGAGAAAAGAAATGTGAGAACGCTTATACCCGCAGCAATTGACCAGGACCCATACTGGAGAATTGCCAGGGATGTTGCCCCGAAGCTGGGATACCCGAAAACAACTGCAATACATTCCATATTCCTTCCCTCTTTGGCAGGTCCTGGCAAAATGTCCACCTCTGTAGGCCAGAATACAACCATATTCACCACAGACACACCGGAGCAGGTTGAAGAGAAGATAATGAAATATGCCTTCTCAGGTGGGAGAGGCTCTATAAAGGAGCACAGGGAGAAAGGCGGCGTGCCTGAAGTTGACGTTTCATATCAGTGGCTCAGAATAATGTTCGAGCCTGATGACAAAAAACTCAAGGAGATATATGAGGACTACAAATCAGGGAAAATGCTCACAGGAGAGCTTAAAGCGATACTGATAGAGAAAATCCAGAAGTTCCTAGAAAACCACAAAAAAGAGAGGGAAAGGGCAAGGAAAAATCTGGACAAATTTATTCTTAAGGATTAGGCTAAATATAACTACGAATTCTTAGACGTGCCATTAAACCATTTCCTACTTCAGGATTTTTGCCGCTGCCAAGCCCATGAGCAGATATACTACCAGTGACTGGAGCATCCACGATATCAGAAGGCCCAGCGGAAGGTTTACGAGCAGGATAAGCATGAGTGTTGTGGGTATTCCCGCTACCATGAAAACAAGGAATCCGTACATGAGGCCCCTGTTCTTCCATCCCTTCCCAGGAACAGCCCCCTTTACCACCACATAAACCAGCGCGAAAAGGAATCCTGTTATGAGCTGGAATGCAATACCTATGTACAGAAATGTGGCTGGAGGGGGTCCTGCTGCGGGCATCATTATCTTGCTCCAGACAGGGAAGTAGTTCGGATCCTGGTAGTAGTTCATGTCTGCCATGGCACCTAAGGTCATGATTATCTCGCCGGCTATTGCGTACAGAATTGCGACGGCTATGAGTCTTGGCAAGTTGATTTTCAGAGCCATGTTAAGAAATTGGAAAAAAGATTTAAAAATGCGGGGGCTGGGATTTGAACCCAGGAAGGCACTAAGCCACAGGATATATCAGGGTCGTTTCGTCATAGAACGAATTTCGATAGAAGGTGCGAAGCACCTTCATTCTCGATCGCTCTCATCGCACTTAAGACAATGCGTCAACGCCTCTTAAGTCTGGCAGGAACGTCAGTTTGAAGGCGGCGAAGCCGACTTCTTTCCAGCTGTTCCACCTGCCCCTCTAGCCTGTTGTATTTGGCCATTCCCTCAGACCCTCATTTGGAAGCGCGTGCGCTCCTTTTGGGCGTTCGGGCCTTTTCCTGAAAAAGGCCTGACTCGGGAACCCCCGCAGGGCCGCTGCCGAGATATCCAGCTTTGCTGAAGGTGCCTACTCCAGCAGTGCGTTCGAACTCGGACCAAAGGATATCTGCACAGGTTTTCGCTCCATAGGGTGTTGAATGACTAATTGAAACCCCAAAAACATTTAAATAGCTGTCTAATATATAATTCTGTTGCGGTCGCGAGACCGGGTAGTTATGAGCACGGGCGACCATGCAATGATAACTGCTTTCTATGTGAGCTTGAAAGGATATTTTAAGTTCGAATAAGGTCTTTGTGGGCTCATTGTGAAATTCTATTGAGAAAATCATAATGGAGAACCGCCAAAACTCAATTCCGGTTGATCCTGCCGGAGGTTACTGCTATCTGAATTCGACTAAGCCATGCAAGTCTCGGGTTAAACCGGGGCGAAAAGCTCAGTAACACGTAGCTAACCTGCCCTTGGGTCTGGAATAATCCCGGGAAACTGGGGCTAACGCCGGATAGATGTAATATGCTGGAATGCTTTTACGTTAAATCCAAGGATGGGGCTGCGGCCGATTAGGTTGTTGCCAGAGTAAAACCCTTTTTCGGTTTAAAGCTTTGCAAAAAGCGTTTACGGAAAAACCGAGAAGGTTACAGTCCTGACAAGCCTATAATCGGTACGGGCCTTGAGAGAGGAAGCCCGGAGATGGATTCTGAGACAAGAATCCAGGTCCTACGGGACGCAGCAGGCGCGAAAATTCCGCAATGCACGCAAGTGTGACGGAGGAATTCAGAGTGCTTTCTCTGTTTGAGGAAGCTTTTGCCAAGTCCAAAAATAGTTTGACGACTTATTCTGAGTGAACAAAGTCGTCTTTCCATTGGCGAGCTTGGCGAATAAGTGGTGGGTAAGACAGGTGCCAGCCGCCATGCTGGTGGCGACTTTATTCGCCCCCAACACGGTAAGCGGTAATACCTGCGCCACGAGTGGTAATCACGATTATTGGGCTTAAAGCGTTCGTAGCCGGCTTGGAAAGTTTCTAATGAAATCCTGCAGCTGACTGCAGGGCTTGTTAGAAATACTTCCAGGCTTGGGACCGGGAGAGGTCGAGGGTATTATTGGGGTAGGGGTAAAATAGACTGACGGCTTATTCTGCTTGAACAAGCCGTCTTTCCTTTGCATTCCTATAATCCCAATAAGACCACCTGATGACTTTTGCCGCCTTTGGTGGCAATAGCCAGGTGAATGGCGAAGGCGCTCGACTAGAACGGATCCGACGGTGAGGGACGAAAGCTGGGGGAGCAAAGCGGATTAGATACCCGCGTAGTCCCAGCTGTAAACGATACCCACTAGACATTGGATGTCTTACGGGGGCATCCAGAGTCGTAGGGAAACCATTAAGTGGGTCGCCTGGGGAGTACGGTCGCAAGGCTGAAACTTAAGGGAATTGGCGGGGGAGCACACAAGGGGTGGAGGCTGCGGTTTAATTCGACTCAACGCGAGGAAAAACCGAACGCTTCTAATACGAAAGTATCTAGAAAATGAGTGTTCTGTTCCTCAACCTTACCAGGGGCGACAGCAGAATGAAGGTCAGGTTCACGACCTTACCAGACAAGCTGAGCGGTGCTGCATGGCCGTCGTCAGTTCGTGCCGTGAAAGCGCTTTCATGAGAAGCCGCTTCTGTAACAGTTGAGCGGACTCAAACTGAAAGTGCTTCGGCAAAGGTGTCACGTTAAGTCGTGTAACGAACAAGACCCGTGCCCTATGTTACAACGGGGTCAATTTGGCTTCGGTACTCATAGGGGACCGCTGCTGATAAAGCAGAGGAAGGTGCGGTCGACGGCAGGTCAGTATGGTCCTAATCCTCTGGGTTACACGCGGCCTACAATGGTTGGTACAATAGGATGCCACTCCGAAAGGAGGAGCCAATCCCCAAAACCAATCTTGGTCCAGATCGAGGGCTGCAACTCGCCCTCGTGAAGACGAAATCCCTAGTAGTCGCTGGTCATCAAAAGCCTTTCTTTACGGAAGCTAACGCTTTCTCAAGAAAGCCTTGGGAAAGAAATACGCAAAAAAGAAACGCTTGTGAAGTCTAGCGGCGAATAAGTTCCTGCTCCTTGCACACACTGCCCGTCAAGCCAACCGAGTGGATCTTTGGCGAGCTTTTACTTTTTGGTAAAATCAAGCCACAGTTCTGCAAGGTGGGCTAAGTCGTAAGACGGTGAGATGGGCAATATGATCGGGCTTTAGGTGGAAGTTGCGAAGCAACTTCTTTCCAAGATTCGAAGTGATTGTATAGGGTGTGCGTACTTGGAACAAACAATGGGCAGCAATAAGGTAGGCAACTCTATATCTGAGAATCGTCTCACTATCCGACAAACAAGGTAGCCGTAGGGGAACCTGCGGCTGGATCACCTCCTTATTTTTCTCAATAAACACAAAAGAAGCTCACAAAGACTATGGGCTGATAGATCAACTGGTAGATCGCTGCCCTTGCAAGGCAGAGGCTCCGGGTTCGAAGGGGCCGCAGTCGGTGCTAGGGCCGGCTTACCCGGAAAATCCCGGTCAGTCCATAACTTGGAAAGAAGTCGGCAAAGCCGACTTCCAACGAAAGGCAAAATACAATAACTATATAAAGCCTTTACCCATATCATCTGTTATGTTAATTTCCGGCTAGAAATACCGGAACTCAGATTGAAGGTTCGAAGGACCTTCTTTCGTTAATCGAGCTATCTGGGCTGTTCAGAGTCGGCCGGTCTCGTGGCAGGGACGGGTTGCAGCACGGTAGTGGTCGGCAACGATTTGCTACTTATTCTGGAGAGTCTGGAATATTGCTCTTGAATCATCATATTCATCCGATTGCACATGGTTTATGACGTCTGCCATCCAAGATGGCAGACCGATTTGATGTAGAGCGAATGAAAAGTTTATTTAACCGCTCCAATTTGATGCGGGCGCAGGCCTGCAGATGACAGAGTGAACACAACTTGATGCTCTTCGTATGATATTCATAGGTGAGCTATCCTGACTATAAGGACCGAGGACGTTATATGGTGGATGGCTAGGCTCAAACACCGACGAAGGAGGTGGCAAGCTGCCATAAGCCTGGGGTAGCCGCATGCAGGCTTTGAACCCAGGGTATCCTAATGGGACTTCCTACTTAGGTAATCCGTAAGGATAGGGGACGCCGGGGACTGAAACATCTTAGTACCGGCATGAGAAGAAAACAATTGTGATTCCCTTAGTAAGGGCGACTGAAAGGGGAACAGGACAAACCGAATCCCTCCAGTAATGGAAGGGAGATGTGGAGTTTGGACTTGGGCTCTTCCCAGCTTTCCGATTTGAAGTCCGCTGGAAAGCGGCGCCGTAGAGGGTGAAAGCCCCGTAAGAGAAGGAAAGAAGGAGGATACCAAGTATCCAGAGTACCGTTGGTCGGATATCCAGCGGGAAGGCGGGAGGCAATAACTCCCAATTCTAAATATCGTTTGAGTCCGATAGCGCACTAGTACCGTGAGGGAAAGCTGAAAAGTATCCTTAACAGGAGATGAAAAGAACCTAAAGCCATATAACTATAGGTGGACATTGCCTGTTTATCCTATTGAAGGAAAATCTGCGAAGATTAAATACGAAGATAGGAGTTTCAGGTTATGTCGTCCGTTTTGAAACACGTGACAAGGAGTTTATTTCTGTGGCGAGATTAATACAAGTAGTCGTAGCGAAAGCGAACACTGCGCAGCGCTTACGCGCCAGGCAGTTGGGTGTGAAAGCGCCCTGAGTCACAGGGATAAGACCCGAAACCGCTCGATCTAGTCCTGGGTAGAATAAAGTCCAGGGAAACCTGGATGGAGGTTCGCTACCGGTGTTGAGATTCAAATCACTCGGGTGACCTGGGACTAGGGGTGAAATCCTGTCAGGAGAAGGCTTAAATCTTTAACAAGATAAAAATACCCATGAACAACGGACGCTGGAAAGATTACATACCAACCGGCACAGAAAAGACGATTTATGAACCTATTGATTATGTGCCGTTAGTTGGTTGGATAACAAACGCATACAGAAATGTTACGAGAACCACCCAACCAGATTTAGAAGAAATCAGAGCAGATTTGGTGCATGATTTCTTTGGTAAAAATCCGATAAAACGAATCTTATCTAACTTAACTATTGAAAATGCACGCTTTGAAATCTACCAAATAAATTGCATGGCATATGCAGCCACGCTGATTTAATCCTTTTCTTCTCCTGCAGGGACACTAAAAGCCAAACGAGAGTGGTGATAGCTGGTTCCTCCCGAAATGAGCCGTAGCTCAGCCTCGCGGGAGACAGTCAAAGGGGTAAAGCTACTGATTGGGCAACCAAGGAGGGAAACTTCCAGTTGCGCTGTCAAACTCAGAATCCTTTGTCGTCTTAGAACGCGGGAGTGCGGGTACGGGGTAAGCTCGATACCCGAAAGGTAGAGAACCCAGATCAAGGTTAAGGTCCCTAAAAGAGTTTGACGGCTTGGATAAATCGAATCAAGCCGTCGGTCTAGGATTGCTTTTTAAGTGAGGAAGGGAGTTTTCAACCCCAGACAGCGGGAAGGTTGGCTTAGAGGCAGCCACCCTTTAAAGAGTGCGTAAGAACCCTTTTCAATACGAGAGCGCAAAAGCGTTCACGGAAAAGGTTCCGCAAAATAGCTCACCCGCCAAGGTTGGGGGCCCTGATAATGGACGGGACTAAAGAAGCTACCGAGACCTTGAATCCCGAAAGGGATATTGTAGGGAGGTGTTCTGTGGGGGCAGAAGCCTGTTTGAAAATTCAGGTAGACCCTGCAGAAACAAGAATCTTGTCGACAGTAACAGCAAAGTTTGGTGAAAATCCAAACCACCTGAAGGGCTAGGATTCCTCAGCAACGATTAGCGGGATGGCGGATTGAACACTGGAAAGAAGGCGGTAAAACCGCCTTCAAGACCCATCGAAAGCTTTATAAATAGAAAAGTGTCACTAAATAGTAGTGATAATATGAGCTATAAAGCCATTATGAACAAGATTTTCAGAAGTTCAGAAAAACCGGCAGAAACAGATAGAAGAAATTATGGTTCTGCCACTGAAATGGCAGAAGTTATAGTAAATTCTGGCTACAAAGGGACAGTAGAACTTGAAAAGAAATCTATAAGGCTTCTACAAATAAATCCAGCAAAAACGGCAAGTTTTGAAGAACTTCCGGGAGCAATGCCAGTTTACAATGGTGAATTTACTACAATTCAAGAAATTTTGAAGAATGGAGGATTTCTTCCTCATTCAGTAAATTCTAATGGTATTTATTTCAAAAGATAAATCCGCCTTCCCGGTCGATTCGGCTGAGGGTTAGGCGATCCTAAGGCAAGCCCCAACTGGAACTTGCCGAAAGGGAAAGGCGTTAATATTCGTCTCCTGAAAGATTACGCGCGGCAACGCAAGACCGGTTTCTGACGCTTCGGGATAGACCGAGTACACTCTGTGTATCTAACCTCACAAGCCTGTGGAGTACCGTAATGGTGAGAAGCAGGCGAATTTGGGAATGGCCTGTTATGCAGGTTCGGTTTATTCCTGGAGCCCGTGAAAAGGAAGGGCATGACTGGCTACGTGCTTTTTCTCATACAGGAAACCGGTAAGAAGTCTTTCAATCGTACCGAGAACCGTTACTGGTGCCCCTCGCTGAGAAGGCGAAGGTGTGTTGGGAGAAATCGGTCTAGGGAATTCGGCAAATGGGTATAGCTTTCACTCTGATTCTATACCCAGTCGAAATTGGCCCCGTATCTTTGGTATGCGATTGAAGTCGCTTGCGACTTCTTTCGGTCAAGAAGGGGTGCCTACTGCCTCAGCTTAGCTGGGATCAGTAGGTCGCAGTTACAAGGGGGGTACGACTGTTTAACAAAAACTTAGGGGACTGCTAATCGGAAACGACTTGTATAGTCCCTGATGCCTGCCCAGTGCCAGTAGGTTAAACTTCGGTTCAACGGAGCAAAGCCCTGGTAAACGGCGGCGGTATCCGGTGGACGGCTTCTCATAATTAACAGTCCTAACTGTTAATGAAGTGATGCCGTCTTTCGGCCGTATACTCTGACCGTCTTAAGGTAGCGTAATCCCTTGTCGATTAATTGTCGACCTGCATGAATGGCTTAACGATATCCCCGCTGTCCCAGGCCGATACCCAGTGAAATTAATGGTCCTGTGCATATTCAGGAGTCCTTCAGTGGGACGAGAAGACCCCGTTGAACTTTACTGCAGCTTGATGTTGTAATATGATGGTGATTGTATAGCGTAGGTGGAAGCGATGCGGCAGTGGCGTCAGTTACTGCTAAGGCGCCAATGTAACACCACCCTATCACTCTCATATTGCTTACCTCTTAAGCGATAGAAGTCGTTCGCGACTTCCTTCGAAGGAAGGGGAACAGCATCAGGTGGGCAGTTTGACTGGGGCGGTACACCTCTGAAAAGCGATCAGAGGTGCCCAAAGATCTCCTCATCGAGGTCAGAATGTGGATTGAAGATGCGAAGCATCTTCTTTCTCCTGGACATCTCGAGAAGAGCGTAAGAGCAAAAGGAGGTCTGATAGGACGTTTGACAACAACCCTTTCTCTGTGTTGTTTTCGCAGAAAGCGTTGACGGAAAGAGGGTGGTTAATAGGCGTCCTAACGCGAAAGCGTGGTCTAGCGATCTTCCGTGCCTCATTAATTGGGGGCCGGACCTGTCAGAAAAGCTACCACGGGGATTGTCTTCTAGAGCTTAATTTCGATAGATGCAGCTCTAGCTGACCCCTAAAATGGAGTCGTGGCGCGCGAGAGTCCATGCGGTATTTCTCGTCTTTCAAGTGAAAGATGAAGTTAGAAGGTATAGAAGTGTTTCGAGAGAGACGCTTCTTGAGAAAGCTCAAGGTCGATTTTTCGAATCGATTCTGAAAAGAATCGATAGTGAGAGAAGTCATTATAATCGGGAAATACCAGGAAAAATCGACCGCGTTCGTTGCTTCTCCGCCGTCGGCTGGGCTCTTCCTGGGCGTGCAGCAGCGCCCAAGGGTGGGGGTGTTCACCCATCAAAGAGTCACCTTAGCTGGGTTAAGTACGGTGCGAGCCAGTACGGTCTTTATCTACTGAAGGTGCGGACTGCCTGAGGGGAAGATACTTTTAGTACGAAAGGAACGGAGTGTCGCGGCCTCTGGTGTATCAGTCGTGATAAGCGATAGACAGCGCAAGCGCTGTCCTTCGATCGAAGCGCGCTGAGTAGCTAAGCCGTAACGGATAAGCGCTGAAGGCATCTAAGCGCGAAGCCGTCCCTAAAAAGAGGCAGTCATTGCTCAAACTGCTAGGCAACTAGCGGTGCGAGCAGGAGGGTCCTGTAGACGACAGGGTTGATGGAACAGGGGTGTAAGCACTAAGGTTCGCCGAGGTGTTCAGCCCACTGCTACCAATCCCCGACCGGTCCTAGTTAAAAGGATAGCTCACCATGATTTTTCTTTTCATTTAATCCGGGTTAGCTCAAGCTCTACAGATTCAATCATTTGATAGGAGGCGCTTGCGCCTTCCTTCTAGAATTAACTTTATAAACCACTATTACAATCCTTTTTGGGAGTGAGCCCCATAGATAGCGTCGTCCTAAACCTGTAAAAGGGCGAGGGATGAGGAAGCTCCATTCACCCGCGACCCTTTGGGTCGGGCGCATTACCGCGAGGCAAGTGCTGAGAAGCATGCATAGGATACAGAAAAAAACTGCTCATCTGGAGTGATGCGGCATAGAATAAATTGAAGGTGTAAAACACCTTCTGTCGAAGGTATGCCTAGCTTAGAAAGATGTGCAGGTGAAATATCCTGTGATGCGCGGGTGCAAGTCGAAAATCGGATTCGCGGATATCCCGTAAATCCGAGCGGTTACGCTCAGACAAATGCTATCAATCGGTTAAAGAGTGCGGAAGCAATTGGAAGTCCGAATCGAGAATGAAGGTGGAATGAAGAACGACAGCCGAAGGCTGTCAATCGAAAACTCACCTTCCATCGAAATTCGACTTCTTTTCGCAAGCTCGCTTTTTCCGGTGACAGAAAATGGGCTATTTGGGGCACACTCTCTCATTTTTTTGGCAAACTCTGAAATATTTATATAGTCAGCTCAAACATATAGTATTATGGACGACGACTACGAAATAATTCCGACTTCTCCCCTAAGAAGACTTGAAAAACGCATAAATCAGGTTGAAAGGACAAGCACTACTTCCGAAACGCAGAGGCTCATAGAACAGATAATAGAGCTAATAAAATCCAACCAGAGGATAATAGATGATGTGATAAAGTCTGATGCAGAGCTCAGGGATGAGATTTCCAAGGTTCCGGGAAAGATAGACGAGCTTCTTTCCAGCATGCACGAGTTCATGGAGATTCTCAAGACATCAGCAACAGAAGAGACAGTCACGGATATATCCAAGGATGTCATGCAGCCTCTTGTAAACAAGATGACCGAAATGATAGAGCAGAACAAGAAGGGCGTTGAGGTAGGACAGGCCACTCTCACAAGCCTTGGTATAATCGACAAGAGGCTAAAAAGAATTTATCTTCAGTTTGCAAACACAAATGCTTATAGATAGGAGGTAAAAAATGAAAAAAGGTATAACACCAATCATAGCAGTAATCATACTGCTGCTGATAACTGTGGCGCTAGCAGGCATGGCATGGACATTCCTTTCCGGCTACTTCACAGGGATGACCGCGCAGAACATACAGCTTGTGGACTATTCCTGCTCAGGCGGCACAGCACGAGTTATAATAAGGAATGCAGGAACCCAGACAATAACAATGGCTAGTCCGTGCAATGCAGGTGCCCCTTTGACAGCAGTAGCTACATGCGGTAGTACAGGTATGACTGTGGTTAAAAACGTAGATTTCGTGGCAGCACCCACACTTACCGACGTTTCTGTTGACAAGGGAGAGGTAACAACCTTTACTGAGACAGGATTAGCTACCGGCACATATACCTACAGGTTCACAACAACCACAGGAGCAGGCGGACCCAGCCCGAACGTAGCCACAGTAACATGCTAAGGTCAAACCAATATGAAACAAAAAGCGCAGACAGAAGTGATAACAATAGTGCTGATAAGCGGGATAGTGATAGGACTAGTGGGAGTGGCATACATGTGGGGGATGCCCCTCATATCAAAAAGGACAGCAGTGACAGATTTTCTTTCAGCTGAGGACTTCGCTGTGAAGCTTAATGACAAGATAGTTGACATATCAAACAGCGGGTCCGGTGAGGCAACTTTAACAATTCCAAAGGGACTTATAAGGGTTATAAATTATGACCCAGCTGACTTGAGAAATCCCCAAAAGAATTCTATGGTTCTTGAGATCGTGGTTAGTCAGCCCCTTATTCTTCAGAACAGTGTCGTGCTGAAGACAAATGTGCTTGGTGAGAATGCCACATACGGGGAGGCTGAGCCAAGGATTATAAACCTCTCTTCCCAGAGCTACGGTCCGGACTACAAGCTTATTTTCACTATCCATTTCAGGGAACTTGACACGAGAAACGAGCCGCTTAAAGGCTATCTGATAGCACTACAGCAGGGAACGATAACAGGCACCAGCCAGGTTGTGCTTTCATATGCAGGAACCGAGGTGAAACCAGGAACCGCAGCCAATGGCGGAGACATTATTCTTACAAAAATAAAGGTAGATGTGATTTAGATTTCTGGACAGCTTTCAGATTTAACACCTTTCGATTTTAATATCAGCTAAGCCAAATAATAACATATGAAAGCTGTTTCTACGATTATAGAGTATACGCTCCTTTTCATGTTTGGCATAATTATTTTCATATCAAGTATTAGCGTGTTCGGGAACTATGATGCATATTTCAATTCTGTGAGCGTAAACGACCAGCTTATTAAGATAAGTGAATATGTGGGCTCGAATATAATAAAGCTGGCTGAAATGGGCAGCGGCGAGGATTCCTCGGTTATTTTGAAAATCCCCCAAAAAATAGGGAACGAGAATTATATGATAGAGCTCTCGAGTCAGGGCCTTAACATGACATCCATAATCACAAAAGTCTCGAAGCATTCAGGCCTTTACAACCTCAATGAAACTTTCAGCCTTAGCGGAAAGGTTGTAAGCGGGGCAGGCAGCGTGATAATATATAAGACGGGAAACCAAATTATCATATCATAAACAGTTTTTAGCGGCGCATTTAGGACCGGTGTTTTAATGAGGATTCCTAGGATAACGTTAAAAGGCGAGCCTAAGAAGAAGTCTTTCGCGGTCAGGTATATTGCAAGAAAGTTCAAGAAAGGCTATATCGCCTGGCAGGAGAAAAAAAAGAAGGAGCAAATGGGGGGCATTTCTGGAGGGACTTTTATTTATCAGCCTACGATATATGCCCCATACAGCAGGAAAGAAATAGGCAAAGGCGGAGGCTTAGGGGGCGGAGGGAAAGAAGTCACCAAAGAGGTGCATATAGAGAAGGAGGGCGTGGAGATACCAACAAGATATGCAGGTGGCGGGGGCGCCATATCTGCGGAAGACAGGGAGCTGCTCCGGCAGATAAACATATCATACTACCTGATACCAAGGTTCCCGAAAAGAGGGGACACTATTTTTGCGTATGCGAACATAAGATGGGATTCGAATTTGGGAGAGCTTATATATAGCGTAATCGAGCCGAAACTCACCCAAAGGGACAGGGAGATTATAGAATTTGTCAAAAAGGAGCTGGAGGAAAGGCTGGATGTGGATTTCATAAAGCTGGGGGAGGTAAGAGCGAAAAGCGTCCTGAGGGCAGAGATACTAAGGATACTGAATACCGTTCCAGACGTCCAGACGGATGAGAGCAAAAAATCAACACTCCTTTACTATATGGAAAAGGAGATAATGGGCCTTGGGAAAATAGAGACCCTTATGAGCGATCCGAACATAGAGGACATCTCATGCGATGGTATCGGGATACCGATTTATGTGTATCACAGGGATCCGCAGATAGGTTCGCTCAAGACAAACATAATGTTCAGTGATGGGGACGAGCTGAACACGTTCGCATTCAGGCTTTCGCAGAAGTGCAGGAAGGTGATTTCAATAGCAGAGCCTCTTCTGGACGGGGCGCTGCCTGACGGCTCAAGGGTGCAGGCCACTCTGGGGACTGATATCGCGAGGAAAGGCTCAAACTTCACAATAAGGAAGTTCACGGAGGAGCCTCTGACCCCAAGCCATATGCTTAGGAAAGGAACTCTCAATTCCACACAGATTGCATACTTATGGCTGGCAATAGATAACGGTCAGTCAGTCCTGATATCAGGAGGGACTGCCACCGGAAAAACCAGCCTTCTTAATGCGCTTTCCCTTTTCATAAGGCCGAACCTTAAGGTGGTCAGCATAGAAGACACGGCAGAACTGCGCCTTCCACATCCACACTGGATTCCTGAAGTTGCCAGGACAGCCCTCAGCAGTGAAGGCAAAAAGGGAAGGGGAGAAGTCAGCTTGTTTGACCTGCTGAAGTCATCCCTCAGGCAGAGGCCTGACTACATAATAATGGGAGAGGTCAGGGGAAAAGAGGCGTTCGTGCTGTTCCAGCAAATGGCCACAGGCCACCCGTCCTTGGCAACCATACATGCCGCTTCCATAGAGCAGCTCATAGACAGGCTTACCACCCCTCCTATATCACTTCCCCCATCCCTTATCGAGAACATAAATGTTATTGTTTTCCTTACGCTTTCAAGGCTCAGGGAGAGCTATGTAAGGAGGACAGATGCGATTCTCGAGGTCGTGGGCATAAAGGACAACAAGCCCGTTACAAACATGGTCTTTGAGTGGAAGCCAATTACAGACACATTCGAGATTTCCCAGAAATCCTTTGTCCTCAAAAGCCTTGCGAAAAGGATGGGCATTTCAGAGGAGACCATAAAGGACGAGCTGATGAGAAGGAAGATGATTCTTGAGTGGATGCTTGAGCAGGAGATATACGACTACAGAGAGGTCGCAAAAATCGTGAGCGAGTATTATTCCAATCCTGACAAGGTCATGGATATGGTTGAAACCGCAGCCTGACTTCCAAGCCAGTCTGCTATCGGGTGGATTTGAGTTAGAAGGTGGATGTTCGATTGAAGGTGATGGGCTTAAGAAGGTGTCTGCAGACACATTCAGTCTCAATAACCTTCGTTCTTCAGTTCCATCTTCTTTCTAAGTCAGCAGCGAATCCGGCACAGAGGTTGAAGATGTTTAAAGATTTTCCATTCAAAAAAACAGCATTCAAGCTTTTTGGAGAGCTGTTCGAGCCTTATTTGGTATATCTGGACTCTGTAAAAACCAATCTCAAAAAAGCAGGGATGAGGACTCTTATCCAAGAATACGTCTCAGTAATGGCTTTTTATAGCCTGCTAGGTTTTGTAGTATCGCTTATATCCTGTTCTGTTCTTGTATCATACGGATTGGTAGTCGCTTCCAGAGCAATCTCAAGCTCGGATGTTTTTTACTCTTACACCCTTTCCATAATAATCTCGTTTATAACAGCAGGAAGCATATTCGCCTTTGGTTTGTATTACCCATCCATGAAGTCAAAGACCCTGAAGTCCAAGATAGAGCGCGCGCTGCCATTCACAATTTTTTACATGGCCACTTCCGCAGCCTCCGGGATAAAGCCTGTGGAGATATTCAACATGCTTGCGCAGAGAGGTGGGATAATCGGGAAAGAGGCGGAAAGGATTTACAATGACGTAAATACTTTGGGAATTAACCTGCATGATGCCCTCCAGAAGGCAGCTGCCAGGACCCCATCACCGCAGTTTGCGGATATATTATGGAACATGTCAACCATAATAACCACGGGAGGGGACCTTGACAGGTACCTTTCGGGAAAGACAAAATCTTTCATGGCACAGTACAGGAGGAACCTTGACAATTATGCTAAACAGATAGCTTTTTACACAGAGATATACACAACCTTGGTTATAGTCGGGAGCCTTTTCTTCATAGTGCTTATTTCAATTATGAGCCCGATGGTAGGCGGCTCCCAATTCGCGCTCCTGCTTCAGACGTTCCTTATATTCTTTTTCATACCTGCTGTGTCCGCAGGCTTCATAGTTTTGCTTAAAGGAATATCCCCAAGCGAATAGAGCAGCTGGAAGGAAGGCGTCAGCAGACGCCTTCTATCCAAAATCGAGGTAATATGGCAGAGAAGGAAGAGAAGATAAGCCAGAAACAGAAGATAATAATAATACCGGCAATGGTAAGCGTGATCCTGATAGCAATAGGCATACTTATAGGGGATGTTCCGGTGCTTGGCAACCTTGTCATAATATCCGTGTTCATTTGTGTTGTACCATATTTCATTTACAGGTACTCCCAGTTCCTCTGGATAAAGAGCGTGGAGGAGCAGTTCCCCAATTTTGTAAGGGACCTGGCGGACTCGAGCCGTTCAGGCATGTCACTTCCTGAGTGCATAGGGATTGCTGCAAAAGCGAACTACGGGAAGCTCACACCAGAAGTCCAGAAGATGCACAATCGCCTCAGCTGGGGAACATCCTTCCTCAGGGTTATGGATATTTTCCAGAAAAGCGTAAAGGATTCAAAAATAATACTCGAAGCCATGAGCATAATAAGACAGTCCTATGAGAGCGGCGGAAGCATCCCGGATACCCTGGATTCTGTTGCCAAAGACATACTCATGCTTAAAGAAGCGGAAGCCGAAAGAGCGGGCCTTGTAAGGGAGCAGGTCATGATAATGTATGGGCTTTTCTTCATATTCCTTGGCATATCTGTCATGATAATCTATGTGATGGTTCCCATGCTGGAGTCACAGGCAGCAGCAAGCACAGGTCTTGCCGGATTCTCTTTCGTAAACCCGTGTGAAGAAGGGTTGATATTTCCCTGCGGGTTTTTCTCAGGCATATGCGCTGTATTGTCGGTAAACAAGGCAATAACATGCTACTATGTCGCAATATTCTTCTCTGTTGTTCTTGTGCAGGGAATTTTCACAGGCCTGATAGCAGGCCAGCTTGGTGAGAACTCACCGATATCAGGAATCAAGCATTCGCTTATAATGTCCTTTGCAGCGGTCGCGATTTTCCTTTTCCTTGCAAAAACAGGCTGGTTCCCCACGTGAGATCTCTTGACACCTTCTCTCGAACAGTTCCAATAAAAGCTTGGGCCACATAATATTATCATGAAAAAAGAGAGAGAAGGCGGTGAAGCCGCCTTCAAGCGAGAATCCGAAATCCTGAGGCAGCTTGTTCATTTGAGCGGTCTTGTTTTCATAGCCCTTGCCCAGTTCATAGACAAAATGTTCGTGGGAATTTTATTCATGCTGGCTGCGTTTTTCTTCTTCCTGTATTCCGAATACGTGAGCAAGTGCGAGAAGAATCACAATACCCTGCTTTCCCGAATCGAGTGCAAACTAAGAGATTTCGCCCTCATGCTCGAGAGGAAAGAAGCCAGGCGGCCTTTCGCAGGGGCTTTCTGGTTCTATTTTGGGGCAGGTCTTGCTTTCCTGCTCTTTCCATTAAACGCAGCCTCTGCTGCCGGAGCCGTTCTTGCGATATCGGATTCCCTATCCACAATAATAGGGAAGAAGTTCGGGAAGAGGCGCATAATCGGCAAAAAAACCCTTGAAGGCACTGCGGCATTTTTCGCGAGCGCGCTTTTCGTATGTATGTTCTTCTTCAATCCTGCCATCTCCATTATAGGCGCTGCTGCAGCAGCATTCGCGGAACTCCTTCCCGAGTGGAAGCGAATCTCATCATCAAAGTTCAGCGGCGTGTTTGATGACAATCTGCTCATCCCAATAATAGCGGGTTTCGCAATGTCGTTGCTGATGATTCTATGAAAAGGAAAATAACAGTCAGGGATTTCCAGGAAAAAGATACTGAGAGGATTCTGGAGTACAGGGAAGAAACAGCCTGCATAAGCTTTCCCGGCATGAATATGGACAAAGAGCAATCCAGAAAATCAATTCTGGTTCACCTGAAAAAATATCCGGGAACAATAAAAGTCGCAGAGGTTAAAGGCAAACCAATCGGATACATAATGTTCCAGTCCAAGAAAGGCTCTCTAGGAAGTTATGGCCGCATAAACATAATCTTTGTGGAGAAAAATTACAGGAAGCACGGGATGGGAAAGCTCCTTCTTGAGGCAGCTGAGAAATGGTTCCGCTCGCAGGGAATAAAGCGCAAGGAAGCGGTGGTGACAAACTCGAACATCAGTTCATGCGAATTCTTCAGGCGTCATGGCTACACAGAAAGGCGGACTGTTTTTGAGAAGAAGTCTGACTAATTTCTCCATTTATGTTCAGGATTCCTCGGGATTATTATCCATGCTATTATGTATGCCAGAATTCCGAATCCCCATGCGAATATTGAGATTACCCACAGAAGCCTGATTATTACCGGGTCAACTCCCAGATATTCTGCAACCCCTCCGCACACTCCGCCGAGGATACTGTCCTTTCCTGACCTGTAAAGCCTGCGGATTTCAGGCTCTTTTTTGGAAGGCTTGGCAGCAACTGCTTTTTTCATAACAATCCTCTCCTCTCTTACTATTGGCTGGCCAAGGAATGCCCTTACAAAATAAACAGCATATCCTATAAGCATAACTATGAAAAACATCTGGTACAGGCCAACGCCTGTTAAAAACAGGCTAGCCTGTGAAAGCAGGAAAACTCCTGTATAATCCCCCACCATACCCATTACATGGCCCATCAACCACAATAAGATTGCAATTCCCACAGCTAACACCAAAGGAGAGAACGGAGCATATGCTTTCCGGTTTATTTTTGAGAAATATGATGTGTATGAGAAGAAAAGGAATACCAGGAAGAACAGCCCGATATTTGTCATGAGAAACGACCTGATGGTTAACAGGAACAAGCTGCCTGAAAAATTAACAATGCCTATAATCCATATGACCAGGGCAAAAATCAGGAGCCCGAATATGCTGGATATAAGCGGCCCTACCACGCCGAATGTCCTGCAGAACCAGGTATCGCACTCTTCACCTTTCTCATCGAACCTCTTTCCAATCCTTTCTCCCAGTTCCCTCATCTCTTCTGCGAAGTGATCCACATTCCTTCCAGAAATCTTTCGGGTTTTTCTGGAAGGTTTCTTTTTTGCCATATTATTAATAGTATATTGCCGATTTAAAAATAGGAAGTAGATCTTTCGTAAATCGCCTCACAACGAAACAGGCAATACTTATTTTATGTAGAAAAATAATTGTATAAAAGGCTTTGGGATTATGGTTGCTCAGCAAAAAGTATCAGAGGCAGGCAATTGCAGTTATAAATCATGCAGAAAAGGAGCAGTTCAGAAATGCAAATATTGCGGGGAAGTTTTCTGTAAGGAACATCTGAAAGCAAAGCCTTCTTCATTGCTCAGTTTTTTGCACAGCGAGGAGCTTCCGGAAAAGACAAAGCAGCTGATAGAGAAAGAGCGGAAAGTAGAGGGAGGCCACCAGTGCGCTCCTTATTTTGATAGTTTGACGCAGAAAGAGGCAAAAGAGGAGAAGGAGGCTGGCAGACCCAAAACTGCAGCCATGAAAAAACCCAGGCAGCCTAAACTCAAAGCCGCTAAAAAGAATATAGGAATCAATCCAACGTTCAAGAAATACATTATATTTGGTGCAGCAGTATTGCTGGTAACACTGTTTATGTTATATTTTAAGGACATTTTTACTCCTGTTTTATCCCCGTTTATTTGCGAGGACGGGACGTTTTATGAGACATGCTCCGTGAGCAAGCCTTACTATTGCTTCAACGGAACGCTGATAGAAAAAGCAAGAGTGTGCGGATGTCCTGAGGGTTATGTATTAAGAGGGGAGGGCTGCGGGAGGCCGGAGAGCTGCAGCGATAAAACAAACCCGGGAGAATGCTCTGCAAGAAAGCCATTCTACTGCTCAGACGGCACTCTCATAAATCGAGCCTCTTTATGCGGGTGCCCGGAATACAGCAAACCGGCATGGGCTGACGATTTGCCTGTCTGGAATGTCTCGAGCCTGACTTCAATCAGCAATCCAAAGTGGTACACCAACAACCTGACATTCACCATATCCAAGAATTGCACAAAAACTCAAAGGGACAAGATGCTGGAAGCCATATCCCATCTTGTCAAAAATACAAAAACTTCCCTGAATTTCACTGAGGTTGAAGATGGCTGCCCAGACATAACAGTCAAATGCCTGAATGTGTCCGTGGTCTTATACTTGGAAGAGGGTATGGGCCAGGCAATCGTGACTCATAAAGGTGAAGGCCATTATTCAGTCATAACGAAAGCTGAGCTGCAGTTTTCATTGGGTGACAAGTTTTGCCCAAGGCCTGTTGTGCAGCTTCATGAACTGCTTCACACATTCGGGTTTGAACACTCAAAAGACCCTTCAGACATAATGTACAACAGATTCGGCTGCCTGCAGGACATAAAAGAGGTTATGAAAAAGGATTTGGCGCAGATTTATGCGCCTTAAGAATGCCCCCGACGGGATGTTCAGCTCTGCTGAATACGCCTGTATCAGCAGTGCGTTTGAACCCGCGACTTCCAGCTTGCTTCTCTCATCGGCTTCTCTCGAAAGAAGGCGTCTCTTGACACCTTCAAACTTTCGGAAGCCTAGAATCTTCCAACTCTGGTTAGAAGGCTGGCGCTCTATCCAAACTGAGCTACGGAGGCGCTTGTACATTCAGTATACAGTAGGATTACTTCATGTTAATTGATTTAATTTATATTTATCTCAGCATTAAGAAATAGCTCACAGAGCTCTTGAAGTTATGATATTCTCTGCGCTGCCGAGGCCTTTTATCTTGTTTATGTCGTTCTCGAGCTTGTCCATCACGCCAGGCCCGTCAGGGATTATTTTTGTGAACTTGAGGGCCTTGAGGCCGAAAGCTATTGGTTCCTCTTCAAGCCTGTCCGGCTTGAGTGACTCACACGCTTTCTTTACCTTCTCAAAACTCTCAGGCTCGTCAGGCATTATCCTGAAAACGACTATAACTTCACCCATACATTCACCATTTTTGTTTGAAGACGTCTCTTGACGCCTTCTTTCCAAGTCAGGGCCCTATAAAGCCGCACTTCTTGCATTCGTATGCGTTCATGAGCCTTTTGCATTTGTCGCAGCGGATGATTTTTTGCTTGCTGCATTTCGGGCACGAGAATTTTACCCACCTGTTTTCTGCCTCTATCTTCACTCCGCAGCTTGTGCATTTCATGAGAACATCAGATTCTTTAGCTTCTTGTGTCATTCAAACCACTAGGTATGTATATTATGCATAGTATTTATATAGTTATAGCTATTCCTTTGCAATTTTGGCTGCTATTTTTCTGGCAACAGGAATAATTACAAAAGAGACAGGCAGTCCTACAAAGAAGCCGATTAAAAAGCCCCTCATCCATGCCAAGAAGAAGCCGTCCTTAAATCCGAAGTTTATGAGGACTATCGCCAGAGACATGAAGAAGGACATGAACAGGGGCATGAGTATCGCGAATATAATATCGGATTTTTTCATATTTACCATAACATTGGTTAGTTGGTTCACTCCCAGTAAAACTGGTACTGACGCAGCTCTTTCTCGTTCCTGGGTTTTGAGGTGTATTTCCATACCAGCATTACAAGAGCGCTTGTTATTATGCCTCCCAGATGGCCGAAGTTCGCTATCCCGGGCATTACCCCTGTGATGCCGGCAACAAGCTCAATGCCGGCGAAAATGAAGACAGCGCTCATTGCAGGGAGAGGTATGAAATATATGTATATCACTTCCTTCGGGAACATGAAGCCGAAGGCTGCAAGAATCCCGTAAACAGCTCCTGATGCCCCAAGCATGAGTACTGTCATTTCTCCTGGGAGGAATGTTAGGGTAAGGAATATGTAGAAGGCGGCAGAGCCAACGCCTGAGAGTATGTAAAGGAAAATGTATTTCTTCCAGCCAAGGGCGCGCTCCATGACAACCCCGAACATGAAGAGAGCGAACATGTTAAAGAATATGTGCAGAGGGTCTGCATGGAGGAACATGTATGTGAGGAACTGCCACCACGCTCCGCTAAGTGCAATAACAGGGGTGAGGGAAAATGCCTGTATAAATGCATCCCCGTATATGATCTCTGCTGCAAAAACCATTACATTGATTATTATCAAAGCCAGAGTTACGCGCATAATATCAAATGCAGGAACGTGTTTATATTGATTAAAATGAAAAAAAAGGAGAGGCCAAGGAATGCTTGGTCCTCACCCGGATTTCTTCTTCTTTTTCCTGAAGAACCTTCTCCAGAGCAGGTAGACTACAACAGCTGCTATTATTATAACAGCCAGGGTTCCCAAAGGATTCCCGCCGTTGGGATTCTCGAATTTCACTGTTATGTCCTTGGTTAATTCTGTATGCTTCAGCCCTGGGGAAGTGTAATCCAGAATAAGCTGGCCTTGCCCTTCCATTACAAGCGGAAACTCCAGCGTCGTCTTCTTGGTGGATTTCAGCTGACTCACATAGTCCACTCCCAGCGTTTTCCCGTTAATCACGAGCTTCGCCTCCAGTGAGTTCGCGTCAGCCGTTCCCTTGTTGGCAATCTCTATCTGGAGCACGTTCCTCTCGAAATTCGCCTCTGTTTTAACTATCTCCAGGCTTATCACTCCTGTGACAGGAATTCCCAGAGAGAAAGACTTCTGGCCTGAAACTCCGGAATCGTCCTTGTAAGACAGAGTGAGTATGGACGGGTATGTCTTGTGCTCAGAGGTTGTGTCAACCGAAAGCTCGAATTCTGCTATGCCATCACTTCCAGCTGCTATGTCTCCCATGTAAACAGAGCCTCTTGAAAGCACAGGTATGAGCAGGCCTGACGTGGAATTAAGGGATGCCTGTACCTGTTTTCCAGAACCGGTTCCAACGTTCTTGACCTTTGCATAAACCTTGACAATTCCGCCAGGCTCTATCTCCACTGGTGATGTCCACGTGCTTTCAACTATGAAGTCAGGCTGGCCCTGCACGTTAACCATTACCTTTTTGGCAAGGTAACTTGCAGGGTTGTTCGCATAGTATATCCTGAACTCCAGCTCGTACTGGTTTGAAAAGGCGTTCTCGTCAATGCTCAGATCGTAAGAAACCTTGACAGAGCTCGAGGCTGATATTTTGGTGTAAGTCTTTGTCTTTTCAGTCCCGGGAAGAAGCCTGAATGGGTCTGATGGAGAAATTTCCACCACTATATTATTGGCATCTCCCAGGCCCGTGTTCTGGACCTCTACCTCTATATTCACTTTCTTTCCAGGCTCAGCCGGAAAAGGATTCTGCTTGGTCAGAATCACGTTGAATATTGGCGTGTTCTGCGCCTGCACAGCCACTGCTGAAAGAACCAGCAGTATTGCGAAAAGTGCTGCTAAAAACATTTTTTCTTTCATATCATCTCCTCCATTACTTTGAAGCTTTTTTATTTTTTATCATGAAATTTCTATTCCCATTGGGGTGGTCTTCCCTGACCACGCTCCCATCAAGAAGGTTTATTATCTTGTCCGCGTGCTGTGCTATCCTGGAGTCGTGCGTGACCACAACTATTGTGTAGCCCTCCTCCTCGTTAAGTTTTTTGAGGATGTTAAGCACAACCTGCCCTGTTTTTGTGTCAAGGTTCCCCGTGGGCTCGTCACCAAGTATTATTTCAGGATCGTTTGCAAGCGCTCTCGCAATCGCGACCCTCTGCTGCTCCCCGCCTGAAAGCTCGGAGGGTTTGTGGGTAAGCCTGTCTCCAAGCCCTACCATCTGGAGAAGCCTCTTTGCCTTATCCTCTGCTTCCCATTTTGATTTCCCGGCAATCCTTAGCGGGATCTCCACGTTCTCAAGGGCTGTGTTGCTCGGGATAAGGTTGTACTGCTGGAAGACAAAGCCCATCTTTTGCCTCCTTATCTTTGCAAGCTCGTCATCGGTCAGTTCCCCCGTCTTAACGCCGTCTATAAAAACCTCGCCTTGTGTGGGTTTGAGCAGGCAGCCCACTATGTCAAGGAGCGTGGTCTTCCCGCTACCTGAAGGCCCCATTATGGAGATGAAGCTACCTTTTTCTATGGCTATATTGACATCCTGCAGAACTGTTGTTAAGCACTTGCCTTCCTTGCCGTAGCACTTCATGATGTCCTTGGTCTCAATCACGTATTGTGATTTTTTTGCCGGTTTCATAAATTCACCTCGAACGTGGGTTTCCGATTGACAGAACCCTCGATTGAAGGTGGTTCTTACCACCTTCTTTCTTTAATCGGCTGTCGGTCTTTCGTTCCATCTTCATTCTCACGTTCACTCGTATCTCAAGGCCTCCACTGGATCAAGCTGTGCGGCTTTTCTTGCTGGATAAAGCCCGCCTATCACACCAAGGAAGAGTGCGAATCCAAGGCCTGTTAGAGCAAGGCCAGGCGTGACAACAGGGGTTATCTGCCCTCCAAAGCCTGCAGATAAAAGGAATGAAGTGCCCAAACCCAGGGCTATGCCACCAAGGCCCCCAATCAAGCTTATGAGAGCAGATTCCGTAAGTATCTGCGTGAGCACCATTCTGTTGGTTGCTCCTATTGCTTTCATTACTCCTATCTCCCTCCTCCTCTCGAGAACAGCCATTATCATGGTATTCATAACTCCAAGCCCTCCCACGAAAGCGGCAATCGCGCCTATCCCGAAGGTGAAGAACCTTATCTGGTCCACTATCTGTGAGGCCTGCCTGGCAAGCTCCTTTGACGTCAGGGCCTGCAGGTTGTCGCTGGAGTCGTCTATTTCCGCCGCAATTTTTTCCGTGTCCTTTATGTCGTCTGGTATCACATAAATCGCATAATATGTATCCTTATTCTCAACGTTCTGGAGATCTTCCAAGGTAACAAGGATTGCGCTGTCTATGTCGCTTATGTCAGTTTTCTCTATTATTCCAACAACCTCGAAATCCTCGTTCTTGATGATCCAAGAGTCGCCCACCTGGATGTTGTACTTGTCCGCGATGGTCTTTCCCATAACCGCGACTCCGGAATCCCCGTCCTCAAGCTCCCTGCCCTGGTACATCTTCGTGTTCTCGTTCACGAAATATTGCGTCTTGTCCGGCTCTATGCCCACAACCACATACTCCGGTCCCTGGAAAGCCTGTATGTTCTCTACCCTTACCATTAGGGGTACAACGTCCTTTATCCCGCCGACGCTTTTCACAACATCCAGGTCCTCATTGGTCAACTCGCTCCCCATCCAAAATATTCCGGCATTCTTCTGCTGGACAGTTATTTTGGAGGTGCTGAGCTGTAGGCTGCTCTGTATTGAGGCATCAATTCCCTCGGCTATTGAACCGAGGGCAACTATGGAACCTATTCCTATGAGTATCCCAAGTACTGTAAGGATTGTTCGGGTGCGATTTCTCATTATGTTTCTCAGAGCAAGGTCCCACATGTTATTTCCTCTCCAGTTCTTCAAGATCCTCTATGAATTTTTTCCTGAGGCTTGCGGCTTTTTTCAGCTTGGCGGGATCTCTTTTTATCATCTCCAAAATATCAAAGCTCTTCTCAATGTAAGCGATATTCTCCTCGCCCATCATCCTGAAGAGCGCGATCATCTTTTCTTTTATGTCATTTTTGTACAAATCGAATTTTTTTATCCTCTCCCTGCCGCTTTTTGTGAGGGTGTATATTTTCCTCTTGCCTACGTCCTTCTCTGTTATGAGGCTGGCTTTTTGCAGCTTCTGCAGCATAGGGTATATGGAGCCCGGAGAAGGCTTCCAGCAAAGGGTCTGGCTTTCCATCCATTTTATTATCTCGTATCCGCACCTGGATTTTTCCAGGGCCTTGAGCATGTGCATTTCCATAAACCCCCTGGGGACGGAGAACATAAGTTTTCCTGGAAGAGGGTTTTTCTTTTCCATATGTATCACAAGGAAGTAAATGAACATGCCGATTAGCAGCATCTTGCCCACGGTGTTCCACTGGAGGGTCTTATTATCGCCATGGCTGATTTTGGTGATGAACATACCTAGGATGATTATAACCTCCATCACATAGATGCCCACTATCAGCTGGAACAGCGAAGGCGATATCACTTTGTCCATGTCTGCAAAAAGGCTTGATATGTTCATTCCGGGAAGGCCGCCGCCTGTCGTCCCGATGGCGTCAAGGAACCCGCCAAGCTTTATGAGAACCTGTATCATCACATCCGCCATGGAAACTATGAGGCCTGTTATCAGAGGCGTAAGGAAGTATGCCTGGAACTTCATGGAAGAAGTGGTCTCGGAAAGCATCTCGCGTATGTATTCTTGCGTCTCCCTTATGTTCTTTAGGTAGCGGGAAATCCTGAGCATGGCCTCTGATGCATAAATGACGCCTTTCTTGGAGGTATCAACAACAGCATACATTATGTTCTTGATGAGCTTGGAAGGATAGTATATCAGGGCTCCATACTTCTTGTTGAAGAGCGCCTCGTCAAGCGTCATGCCCATTGTCTTTATGTTCCTCAGCGCTATCTTGAAAAGGCTTGATATCTCTATATCCTTCATATCTCCTATCGCCTTTTCCATGGCGACTTCTGTGGGAGTCCCTCCGGCTATCCTGTTGCCTAACTGGAACAGCGCAAGCTCGAACTGACCTTCTATACTCTCCACACGGTTCTGTATTCTTAGCCGCTGGAATGTGGACAGGATGAAATATACCGAAAGGCCTGCGGCAACACCAAGAACCAGGAATATGGACATGGCAAGCGATATTGCCGGGCATTCAGCTTCATAAGGGATTGAAAGGAATGTGCAGCTTGTTGCATCTTTAAGCCCTATGGAAAGCATCCGCGGATTCTCCACGAAGAAATACCCGGAGGGTATCAAGAACACAAGAAGCACGATTATGGCTAATGGCATTGCCGGCATTGACTTTCCTTTTCCTATCCAGAAGCTTCCTTTTGGGGGGAGGTCAGGGTGGTGCGACGTATCAACCTGCGAGAATGTCACAGGCCTCTTGTTGAGCGTATTGTTTATGAACCAGATTATGAGCAGGGGAAGTATTATGTCATAGCCCAGAACGAAATACACAGGCGAGACAACATCGCTCATGAACACTGCTGCAAGCGGCGCCATTATTGTTCCCATCACAGGAAGGATTATGCCCATCATGTGGATTATCATAACAGGGAGGTTTAGCTCCTGTGCATAGTGCTTCATTCGCGTTTTCGTCCCGTCCAGAATGATTTCCAGAGCCTCATCCAGGATTTTCCTTCCCCTTTCCGGTACCTGGGTTTCTGAGTCGCGGATGAGGCGGAGCGCCTCTGCAAACTCCTCGTTCTCAGGCTTCCACTTGGCTATATAGTCTGCAAGGGCGTCTTGCGCTGAATAATATCTTCTCATCTCTATGTCCCATATGAGCTTCCTCATGTCCCATGCGAGCGCGCCTGAAACGTTCGCTGCCGCAAACCTTAAAGCGCGCTCCAGATTCGGGGAGATCCTCATCGAGACGACCATGTAGAGAACCGCCAGCACAACCTCCGAACTCGCCTGAATTCTGAGCTTCTTCACGAGATTTGCAGGATATTTGTAGAAATAATATGCAAGGCCAAGGCCCAGAGCTATTATTCCGATTCCGTACATCGGGTTGGTTCCCATAAGCGCGATTGTTGTAGCAGCTCCGATAACTACGAAAACAACAAGAGTGAGCACAAACAGGGACATCACGCTTGCCGGGGATATCATGAGGCCCGTGAAAGCTATCTGTTTCTGGAGCTCCTGCCCTGTCCTTTTGCCTGGCTTGACTTTCAGGAGCTTTTCCGAGAATCTTGCAAGCCTTTCATACCAGTTAAGCCTCCGTTTCTCAGCCTGCTTGTAAATCCTGTATTCCCTTGAAGAAATAAGCGGTTTTGGGCGGGATGCAGGAAGGTATACTCTGTGCCGGCGGGATTCCGCCACTATCCTCCTGAACTGAGCTCTGTCTATCGTGCGTTTCTTCCTGAAAAGGCCCATATTTATAATTATCGGGTCGTGTTATTATAATGATTATAAAAACAACTGACAATTGTTAACAGGAGATATAATGCCAATAAAATTTTACAGCACCATGACGCGAAAGAAGGAAGTTTTCAGGCCGATAAAAGAGGGCCAGGTAGGAATGTATAATTGCGGTCCCACGGTTTATGATTACGCCCATATAGGAAACTTCAGGTCTTACGTGTTTGCTGATTTGCTGCGCAGGTATTTTGAATGGAAGGGCTTCAAAGTAAAGCAGGTGATGAACCTTACTGATGTGGATGACAAGATAATCAAGAAATCCGCAAAAGAAGGAATCCCTTCCAGCAAGCTAACTGAAAGGTATGAGAAGGCATTTTTCGAGGACATAAAAAGCCTGAACATAACCCCTGCAACTTTATACCCAAGAGCCACGGAGCACATAAAAGAAATGGTCTCGATTGTACAAGCATTGGAAAGGAAGGGCTACGCTTACAAAGGGGAGGACGGGATTTACTACAAAATCTCAAAGTTCAAGGGCTATGGGAAACTTTCAGGAACAGATTTAAAGGGACTGAAGGCAGGAGCGCGCGTGAGGCAGGATGAATATGACAAAACCGCAGCCAGCGATTTTGCGTTATGGAAGTTCTGGAACAGGGAGGACGGAAACGTTTTTTGGGAGACCGAGCTGGGGAAAGGCAGGCCTGGCTGGCATATAGAATGCTCAGCAATGAGCATGAAATATCTCGGAGAAACGTTTGACATTCATACAGGAGGAGTGGATTTGATATTTCCTCACCATGAAAACGAGATAGCACAGTCAGAAGCCGCCACAGGAAAGCGATTCGTGCGATACTGGATTCACAATGAGCACCTGCTTGTGGACGGCCAGAAGATGGCAAAGTCGGCCGGGAACTTTTTCACGCTAAGGGATTTGCTCAAGAAAGGTTACAGTCCAAAAGCCATAAGATTCCTTCTGCTCTCCGCCCACTACAGGACCAAGCTGAACTTCACAATGGATGCCATAAAGTCAGCAGAGGCGACCGTGAAAGGCGTGGAGAATTTCGTCGCGGAAATGCAGGCTGATAAAGGTGGAACTGCAGAAGGACAGCCGAAGGCTGTCAAACGAGAATCCAATCCCCAAATCCAGAAGGTTATTGAGAAAGCACGCAGGGATTTTGAAAAGGCGCTTGATGATGACCTGAACACGCCCCTAGCGCTCAAAGCCATATTCGATATGATGAAGGAAGTTAACAGAATGGCTCCTGTTTCTGAGAAGGATGCGAAACTCGTTCTTGACGCGGTTTTTGATGCTGATAAAGTACTGGCTCTGGAACTGTCAGAAACAGGAAAGGTATGGCACTCCCCCGAGGAGGCTGAAAAGGAAGTGAGGGAGCTTATTCTCAAGAGAGACTCTCTCAGGAGCGAGAAGAAATGGAAGGAAGCTGATTCCATAAGAGAGTCGCTCAAGAAGAAGGGGATTATAGTGGAGGACACTGCGCAGGGCCCGAGATGGAAGAGATTGTGATTGCAAAAATAGTTTTCTAACTATCCGTACAAATTCCCCATTGTCAAAACAATCTCCACAGGCTGGTACATGTCCTGGTCATAGATCTTGTAAAGGCTGGTGACGACAGGGACGTTTCTCACTTCATTCTTTATAATCACATTCTCGTCCCCGGCTGCCCACACCACAAGGGTTCTGAGCATGTTGCTGATGTCCTGGTTGGCTGCCGGGTCTGCATACGCAAGCCATGCTGTCCTACCCCTGTCATCCACGATGTTGCTGTTAACTACGCACGCGGGTAGCTGCGTGCTCCTCTGGATGAGCATGCTCTTCTGGAGGTTGTTGTCCTGCGGCTGGACTTTCTCATTCTGGAGAATCTGGCTGAAATTGTGCTTCTCGGTAAAACTCACCCGCACATTGTCAAACCTTGACTGGCCGTTTTGTACCCCAAGGCCTATCTGGCTGTTCTGCCTGATTGTGACAGGCTGTGGCGATACAAGATTTATCTGGGAACCATTTATGTATATTTTAAGGGTTCTGTCCGGCTGGGGCATTATCCTCACATCATACCAAATGCCTGAAGCAAGAGCGTAGCCCGCTGAGCCCCTGTTGTTTGGCGTGCCGGTCAAGTTATCCCACACAGTTACCGTGTTTGAACCATCGTTGTAATCAACGGCCACATAATTGCTTGCATCCTGCCTGTAAACTATCATCTTTACATTCGGGGCGGTGTCAAACCTGAACAAGGCTCTCATGGAATAGGTGTCTTGGAATTGCCTGTTGTAAAAGGATACAGCTTCAGTACCGGCTCCGCTATCTCCAAGGTAATTTTGGGAATTAACGCTCCAAGACCCGATTTGAGTATTCCAGTTTGCTGCGCTTGATGTGAAATTCTCTTGGTAAATGGGGATGTTGTGGAAATACTTGTAGATATTATAGTAAGATTCCGAGCTCATGTTTGAGCGGAACCCCACAGGATCTGCATTTGGATTCGGAAGCGAGCTGTTCCATTTCAGGTTGAACAGGTTGGTCTGCACGTTGTCTATCTCCCCTAGGTTAGCGAAATGGCGGAATTCCACAATACCCTTGTCCGCTCCCAAGAACTGCCTGATCTGGTCGTAATAGCTTGCAAGGTTAGAATCATTAATAACTATAACATCATATTCATGCGAAAAGGCAATCGGATCGATTCTGGTCACGCTGAAGCTCATGCTCTGGCCGTTTATCTCAAAAGTCTGGAGCGTATTTGTTAGAGAAGTGGTTTCAGCAGCGGAGCATATGCAGCCCACGTTTATTTTCGGCTTCATTACGTTCCTGATTCTGAGGCTGTATATGGTGTTGTTCGAGACGAAGGAAGAGATAGCCCTGTCCAATTCAGTCGAGTTGAAAAAATCCACGCCTTTTTTGTCAAGCGAGAAAAGGATATCGTTGGCCTGGGTGGAAAGCTTCATACCTGCCCAGTCTATGTTCTGCTTTGGCATATACGAGAACTGCAGAAGCACAAGGAAAGCCATGAGCCCGACTATCACTATCTCCACTACATGCAGGAAGCCTTTCCGCATGTTATAGATATTGGATGGCTGGAATAAATATGCGGCTAAGGGAGGTTATCACAAGTGAGAATTTGAAAGATATAAAAACAAAAGATTTAAGATAACTATGGATAAGATTGTCATATTGGATTTTGGCGGTCAGTATTGCCATCTGATTTCCAGAAGGGTTAGGGATTTTGGCGTTTATTCTGAAGTTTTACCTTCAAATGCAAAAAAGGATTTGTTAAAAAGCCCCGATGTGAAGGGGCTGATTTTTTCCGGCGGGGCCGCTTCTGTTTATGATGCCTCATCCCCGAGCTGCAGCAAAGAAATATTTGGTTATGGGGTTCCGATTCTAGGGATATGCTATGGCCACCAGCTGATAGCCCATCTTAATGGCGGAAAGGTAATTCCCGGGGAATCCGGGGAGTACGGAATCACAGAACTTAGAATACTAAAAAGGAGCATATTATTGAATGGTTTAAAAAATACGGAGAAGGTTTGGATGAACCATAAAGACGTCGTGAAGGAGCTGCCTGGAAATTACTCAATAACTGCATCTACAAACAATTCCCGTATTGCAGGCTTCGAAAATGAAAAGATGAAAATCTATGGTGTGCAGTTTCATCCAGAGGTCACGCATACAGAAAACGGGAATAAAGTTCTTGAAAATTTTGTTTTCGGGATTTGCGGCGCCAAAAAGGAGTGGAGCAATTCTGCCATTATCAAAAACATAGCGGATGAAATTAGGCGGGAAATAGGGAACAAAAAGGCCATAATTGGCTTGTCCGGCGGGGTCGATTCCTCAACTGCCGCAATTCTGGCAAACAATATTATTGGCAGGAATCTAACTGCCGTCTATGTTGACACCGGCATGATGAGGTACAAAGAAACGGAATCCGTTGAGCGGATATTTTCAAAGTTCAATCTGAACCTGAAGATTATAAGGGCGCAGGATAGGTTTTTTGAAGCATTAAAAGGCATTACAGAACCGGAGGAAAAAAGGAAGGCAATCGGCAGATTATTTGCTGATATTTTTGATGAAGCCGCACGGGAAGCAGGGGCGGAAATTCTGGTTCAAGGAACAATCTATTCTGACAGAATTGAAAGCGGAGTAACACCACATTCTTCAAAAATCAAGTCCCATCATAATGTCGGCGGCTTGCCGGATAAGATGAGGTTAAGGGTTTACGAGCCGTTAAGGGAACTCTATAAGGACGAAGTCAGGAGAATTTCAAAGGAATTGGTTATGCCCGATGAGATTATTGATAGGCATGTTTTTCCCGGTCCGGGCTTGGCTGTAAGGATCATCGGAGAGGTTACGCCGGAAAAAGCGGAGATTGTAAGGAAAGCGAGTTTCATAATCGAAGAAGAGCTTAAGAAAACAAATCTGTACAGCAAGGTTTGGATGGCATTTGCTGTATTGCTGCCGATAAGGAGTGTAGGAATACAGGGGGATGAGAGGAGTTACAAACATCCCATCGTTGTCAGGATTGTTGAGTCAAAAGATGCTATGACCGCGAATTTCGCCAAAATTCCTTATGAAATATTGGAGAAAATTTCCACGAGAATAACAAACGAAATTAGTTCGATTAACAGGGTAGTTTATGATATTTCCAACAAGCCCCCTTCCACAATGGAGTGGGAATGATCATTTTCCTTTGCGGCCGCGTTTGGATTTTTGGGCTTTTGCAGGTGCCCGTTTGGGAGCTTTCTCTTCCATCTCTTTCTCAATAATCTTTATGAGCTCCTCCCTGTTCCTGTAATATTCCGAAACCACCCTGCCCACCTCATGTATGTCCTTAACCTTGTTCTTGACAAGCCATTTCAGAACCTTCTTCTTATCTTCCAAATCATTTTTCACATCATTGTCATCCATGCCTGAGTAGAGCTTTATGTCGTTTATCGCCCTGAAGGATTTGGAAAGCTCTGTTATAGCATCTTCCGAGGCTATCCACCTGAATATGACGTTCAGCTCTATTCCCATCTGCTTCACTCCTGCTGTCGGAATAAGCTCTGCTATCTCAAGAACCCTCCTTATCCCCTTTCTCCTGTCCCTGTGCATCACAACTATAAGCTGCAGGCTCCCCAAAAGCGCAACAGGTATGTCTATTGGCGGATTGACAAGCCTCCTGAACGTCTCGTCTGATGTGTTTGCGTGAAGCGTGGAGTAAACGGAGTGACCTGTGGTTACTGCCTCGAAAAGCACCTGCGCCTCCTTCCCTCTTCTTATCTCACCAACTATGACCCTGTCAGGCCTCATCCTGAGGGCGTTTATCATGAGCTGAAGCATCGTGACTTCACCCATTCCTTCCGGGTTGGAAGGCCTTGTTGTGAGCGGAACCCAGTGCAGGTATCTGGGAAGCTGTATCTCCCTGGTGTCCTCTATGGATATAATCCTCTGGTTAGGCGGGATGAAGCATGTGAGAGCGTTAAGCAGGGATGTCTTTCCGGAAGCAGTGCCTCCGGAAACAACTATGTTAAGCTCGTACTGGATTGCGAGCCAGAGGAAAGCCGCCACATCCGTGGAAAGGGTTCCGGTTTCTATGAAGTCAGTTATTGTCCAGGGCCTTCTTGCGAATTTTCTGATTGTGAGTGTGTTGCCGCTGGAGCTTATGGGGAACAGGGTCGCGTTTGCCCTGTCGCCTGTTGTGAGGTAAGCGTCCATTAGAGGGTTGAGATTGGTTATTTGCGTCCCCACGCGCCTCCCTATTGCAGCCGCATAGTTGTAGATATCCGTTTCTGTGGGAATCATTATGTTGGTTTTAAGCCAGCCAAGCCTTATGTGGTAAACCCACACAGGGCTTTTTGAGTCGTTTATCACAATCTCTTCAAGGTTCTTGTCCTGCAGGAGAATCTCCATCTTCCCCAGTCCGAGCGAATTGTGTATGAGGATTCCTATAAGCGTCTTCTGGTTCCTCTCGGAGAGGCTGGTCACCTGCTTTTTAAGGAGACGGCGGGCTTTTTCAGCAAACTCGTCCTTGAGCAGCTTGAGCTCTTTCGCGCTCATTATCTCTTCAGGCTCAATCTTCAGCTCTGGTATAAGCTCCTCCCTTATGGAATCAAGGGCAGCCCTTGTTGCGGTTTCCACTTCAGGTAAAACGAGCTGATAGATGGGAACAAACTCTGCGCGGTCATGCATGATTTTCACAGTTGCAGGAACATCATCCACTACCATTTCATAAGATTCTATTATTTCTGGTTTTTCCATCAGGATCCCAACTCTTCCTTGATTTTGCCTATTTTGCCTTCTATGTCCTTAGGACGTTTTTTCGTTCCCTCTTTTGAGGGGTTGTCTTTCGTGGACTTGCGCTTGTGCCTTAGTCCTGCGACCAGCCATAGAAGCGCTATTATTATGATTACAGGAGTTATAATGTTTAGAGGATAGGGAAAGATTGCGAATAATCCTGTCAATCTTCCGATAATCGATGCCAGCTGAGACCGCATCGTTATTGTGAATGGATTGCTCACCAGCATGACATAGCCGAAGAAAACCATCAGCCCTCCTATGAGCGCTATTATTATTTTTGGGGCTTTTTTCTTGGGCTTCTCCTCCTCCCTTTCTTCCTCTTTCTTTGGTTTTTCGGTTTCTATCAAAACGACAGGGCTGCCAAAAACAGGGTAGTGGACCTTCGCCAGCTTGTGATCCTCAAGTATGCGTGCCCAGGAGGCTATCTGGTCCCTGTTTACCCCGTACTCTTTGGCAGCGTCATAAAAATTTATTCTCTTTCTCTCTTTCACGAGATGATAAAACTTGTCAATGCTGGTTTCAAGGTACGGAATCTTCCCATCGGCTTCCTTCCATTCAATATCCCTTCCCTTGAACATCTCCTTCCCTGGCTTTTTCTT